>JAHEJC010000561.1 GCA_024639065.1 Lewinellaceae bacterium
TCCCCGGGGTGGTGGTGTAGGGGTAGGGCTGCTAGCTTTTTGATGTTGTCGCCAATGGAAATATTTTTGGTAGTGAATAAGTCTACGATACCAGCTTTATCGTAAACCATTTTCATGCGCTCATCCCCATCAATAACCCCATAACCTAAGCCTGAAGTATGGGTTAATAAATGTCGAATGGTAATTTCTTTATTGGCGGGCGTCGTTGTATAACTAGTGTCCACATAGCGAAATGAATTAAGGACTTGCGAATTTTTAAATTCCGGAATGTACTTGGAAATGGGATCATCTAACCGAAAATGACCTTCTTCCCAGAGCATCATCACCGCGATAGAGGTGATGGCTTTAGACTGAGAAGCGATACGGAAAATGTCATCATTTTTCGTAGGCCGTTGATTTACATGATCCATCTGACCAAAAGATTTATGGTAGATGATTTTTCCTTTTCGAGCGATCAGTGCAACGATGCCAGGCAGGTCCTCATTTTTTATGGCTTGCTGGCATATGGTATCGATGCGTGCCAATCGTTCCGAAGACATACCCACACTTTCTGGCGTTGCCGTTTGCAAAGGAGGAGAATGTTGGAGTGATTTGGTCTGGCTATTTAGGCTGAAGTACAGCAAACATAGGATAAATAGAAAATGAAATTTCATAACAAAACGTTTGCCTTAAGATAAGTGATTGGGAAGAGGATTACTACAGAATGGCAAAAAAAAAATGCTGAACTTTTCAGTACAGCACTTTTAGATTATAGATGGATAATATATTTTTCGAAAAGGTTTTAATTTCTTTTTTGAACCCAATAAATGTGCTTAACAAAGCTTTAAAGAGAAAAAAGTGCCTCTCGCTACACTTTTAATGATAGAGGATGAGATGAGTAGTGTCACGAGAGGCGGAAAAAATGTTTAACACCCAAAAAAGCTATATTTTAAATACACAATTTATTTCAGTTAAAATCCACCACCATCTCCTCCGATAATATTGGAGATGATTTCAATAATTGTTACAACATCCATGACTTAAAAGTTTAATTAGTTAATTAATTATACCTTAAAAGTATTTGAAGCCATGGAATATCTTATTATCAAAATAAGCGTAGATTTGGACTGCAATATTCTTTAATATTACAGTAAATCTAATATCTATGTGAGTGTAAATCAATTTATTTACTTCACTAGATTGAGCTAGATTTTGGACAATTAGCTTCTAATATATACCTTAAAGGTATTTTAAATTCGGATTAAGGGAAAAACGAAAATTTTGAGTTTTTGGACACGAAAAATAAGAAAATTCATAGAAATAAGCAATATAAATTCTTGAATATCAACTATATGAAATTCTATTTAGCATGAAAGTTTTGCAAGAATTGGTGTCTATTGTAACCCGGCACCGAATTAAAAAGATAGAAGTAATCTCCAATATTAATAACAAAACAAAGTTAAATAAACTTTATAGTGCCATTGAATCTCATAAAATTAATTCAGATGAACAGGCATTTAAGTTACTATTTAATGAAGGTGAATCGATTGAAAATTACTACAAATTAAAATACCGGTTTAAAAGTAGGCTCCTCAATACTATATTGGTCATCAATCCAACTAAAAAAACCATGTCATCCATTGAAAGAGCCTATTTTCAATGCAATCGTATTTGGACTATATCTAACATTTTGAATTCATTTGGAGCAGTTAAAACCAGTACCGATTTAATAGCAAAAGGAATTCGTGAAGCGGAAAAGTATGACTTCGTTGATTATTGTATGCTTTTCTATAACAGCATGGCCATGTACGCTGCTTTAAATATTCAAGATAGAAAGGCATTCGAAAAGTATACCTCAAAGTATCACTTCTATAAAGAAATATTTGATAATGAAAATGAAGTAATCCAAATTTATTGTAGGCTCATGTCAAGCTATCAAAATTTGAGATCACTTGAAAAAAATACAGGGTTACTTGAAGAATCTTTAGAAAAACTGAAAACCCATGAAATATCTACTGAAACGATCAAATATATAAGATTTTACTATCGATCGTATTGTTTGATCTACCTGGCAAAGCAGCATTACGAACAGGTTATAGACGTATGTAATAAGGCTATTGAAAAAATTGAGCAAAAAAAATTTCAACTAACCAACACAAAATACGGTTATGAAATTCTTTTAATGCAATGTTTTATCCAACTAAAAGAATATGAAAAAGGAGAGATTATTTTTAAGAAATATGAAAACCTATTTCCTAAGAATTCTCTAAACTGGTTCTCTTTAAGGTATTATTATTTTATACTAGCTATTCATTCCGGAAATTATAGTCAGTGTATATCTATTATGGAAGACATTTCAAGTAATAGAGAAACATCAAGGGCTGCATCGGTATTGGCGGAAAACTTCCAAGTATTTGAAGCCTATGTCCATTTTCTAATCAAAATTGGAAAGATAGAAGTTGAAGAGATTAAACAGAAACAGCACAATCGCCCATTTCGCCTGGGACGATTTCTCAATGAAGTACCACACTTTTCTAAAGACAAGCGTGGACTTAATATCTCCATCCTCATCCTGCAGGTACTCTTCCTCCTGCATGATCACAAATACTCTCAAATTATCGACCGTACCGATGCGCTTAATCAATATTGCTACCGGTACCTGCGCAAAGATGAAACCTTCCGGTCTAACTGTTTTATCAAAATGCTGATTAAAATGGTAGAAGCCGACTTTAATCGTATACGCACGGAACGATATGTGGATCCAATTTGGAAAAAGTTGCAAGCTGTTCCCATTCATGTTGCCGAGCAAGGCATCGAGGTGGAGATCATCCCTTATGAGGATTTATGGCCGATGGTGCTGGAGATGTTAGACTGAAGAAAATGCAATGATGAATGTTAAATGTTGAGTGGTGAATGTGGAAGCGTTGTATATAATCGAAATGTTAATGATTACTTATTATGGTTCATCCGCATAATGAGTACTATGAATAAACTGATATCAAATAATTATTATTGATCATATCATAAAAAATATCCGATTGTTAAGATTTCGATGAATATGGAATTAATATTCCGCATTAGTGAAATGGCGTTAAGAATTGATTTGGTATTGGCGTTAAAAAATCAAAACTGTCTGAAGACCTTAATGCGTTTAAGAGAAAACAATAAAATCGGATGAGACCTAAGACACTTGGAAAGAAATGATTAAAAGGATATACTGGCGCATTATAGGTCAAGTTTTATGATTTTAACGAATGGTAAATCAATTTAGCCAATTTCACTACAGCGGAGATTTTTTTGCTTACTTTTTTCATGGTTGGTTGGAAAAAAGTAAGTGCCCAGCCGGCATAAGGCGATCATAGGAGTTGTAAATACCAACCAATCATTTGTAAGATT
>JAHEJC010000173.1 GCA_024639065.1 Lewinellaceae bacterium
TCATTCCATTCGGCTCCTCGATCTATACTGAAATAAACGCCACCGTCATTACAGGCATATAGCGTGTCTCCATTAAATTTTAGATCCAGAAAATCTGCATGCACATAAGGAGTAACCGGTTACTCTTATTCATTTTTGAAAAAGAATAAGTATTCTCATCTGGATCATCGTCTACAAATAGAAGGGTTATACTCAAAACGGTACTTCCATGAGGAAGATTGATCGGTGCAACCATACCTCCAAAATCTGTAGGTTCTTTGTAGTAGGCCTCTGATGCGTTTGCCGTCCAGGATATACTATCGGTATCTGTTGCTTGAAATGCGGATGCCGGAATCGTCATGAATTGAATCTTGGTGCCCCGCTTCAAGTTACCGTCCGCATCCACCACCACAGGAGAATGCCCTACACCTTCCAGGTCTCTTATCCTGACTACACCACCTGAATCAATGACCATATCTACCCGGCTTAAGGTATCTCCATCATTATGTCCTTTACCAAATTGAATACCTTGCTGGTGAGTTAGCATCATGGCGCCCTGTACATCGTTATTGCGATTTCCAGTAGCACCTAAATACATAAAGTCCCAATGCTTCCCACTCCATCCTTTGTTTAAGTAGGGCATTTTTGAAAAAACCCACCCTGGATTATAATGAAAAAATGTAGTCCCCCAGATGGTAGCAAACTCCCCATTCGGATACACCCGCAACAAGTTCTTAAAGCCTGAAAAGGTATTGGTCCCGTTAGAGATGGATAATGTATCCGTATTGCTGAAATATATAAATGGATTGGGATCACCTCCGCGCCCGCTGAAAAGACGTAAGTAATGACTTAACGATGGGGTAGCGAGTTGGAGTTCACCGCCATCGGTCAGGTCATTTTTACCTAAGGCATCAATTTCAGGCTCGTATTGAGCTAATGTAATTAGAGGCAGCAAACAAATGTAAAAAATAGTCAGTATCCTCATTATTTTTCTTTTAAAGCTGGGGCAAATCAGCCTAAGATTCAAGCTTGCTTTATTATCTGGTATTGATTGGGAGGAAAGCGGTTAAAAGGAGGATTAAATGGGTCAAAAGAACGGGAAAGTATTGTTGACTTTAGTCGACAGAGAAGCTAATGATAACCACATAGACACTAAGTTAGCGGAGCATCTATATGCTCCGGTTAAGAACAAAGGCAAAAGGTCAATGGTTAATGCAACATGAAAGTACGGTTGACTTTAGTCGACAGAGAAGCTAATGATAACCACATAGACACTAAGTTAGCGGAGCATCTATATGCTCCGGTTAGATGCGACCGTGAGATGGACTTTCAACAGATAATTTGCTAACCTATACAGATAACTCATTCTTCAACTGTTTTCATTAATTTGCATACGGGTAAATTGTCTACAATCCTTATTTTAGAATAATTGAAAAGTAAATAGTTGAAATGCGTTTAATCTTAATCACTTTGTTCATTATAGCAATGGGACTCCTACATGCCCAGGAAAATTTAAAAATTGAAGGAGCCATATCAATAGGAAGTTCAAATAGTGAATCGCCGGCTGCTGGAACTATGCGATGGCAAAATAATCGACTAGAAGTGTATAATGGTATTTCCTGGATTGCATTAACCAGAACTTATGAAGTAGGATCAGTTTTGGATATTGAAGATAATAAGTATCAAACCGTTGTTATTGGCGATTATGAATGGATGGTTGAAAATCTCAGGACCACACGTTATAACGATGGTACGCCAATCACCTATTTGGAAACTTCAAAAGAATGGGATACGACAGATCCTGGATATTGCTGGCCTGGTGGGAATAGTAATTATGGAATCGATTATGGTGCGCTTTACAATTGGTACACAATTGGTACAGGTAAAGTATGTCCAAGTGGTTGGTCTCTTCCTTCTGATGTCCATTGGGATAAATTATTTGATGAATTTGGTGGTATATCCAATGTGGTTCCAAAACTCCAATCGAAAGAATGGGTTCCCGCAGCTGATAACGAAAGTGGTTTTTCGGCCCTACCAGCTGGCTACCGTTTCTGGGGTGATGGAATTTACTATGATTTTGGCAGTACCGCTTGGTTCTGGAGTCAATCCAATAGTGGTTCTAACGCTTCACAAGTTCATTTTTATTATAGTGATCAGGCTGTCCAAAGGAGTAGCATTGATAAGCGGCATGGTTTTGCGATTCGCTGTATCAAATGAGTATTGGTCTTAATTTATTTTTAATCATTATCATTTCACTCCATTTATTCTTCCCCTACAGCTTGATCCAGGATTTCTTATAAGTTCAAGGGCAAAAGGTCAACGGTTAACGGAACACAAAAGTACGGTGACTTTAGTAGACTCCCTTTCCGTCATCCTAGACCTGTCTACCCCGTGTAGATTTAATTCAGGATCCGTCATTCTACTGTGAACTCAAAAATACTAACCGCTAAGACGCTAAACACACTAAGCACTACAGCATTTTAAAACCACACAGTCACAAAGACATCTAGGGCATTTTGGACTTTAGTCGACAGAAGTATTACCCCCAAATCGCTAACGTTAGCGGAGCATCTATATGCTCCAGTTACCGTAAACGATTAAAGGCAAAAGGTAAAAGGCCATAGGTATGCCAGTCAACAAATCTCAGCATCTTTATGAAGCAATCATAATTTTCCAATCCATTTTCATAAATTGAAAATAATTTCTCCATTTGAATAATAAAAATAGATTAATATGAAAAACCTCCTGCCTTATCTCTTATGCTGGATCTTTACCTTTTCGTTAAATATCGCCTTTCCTCAATCCGTTACGAAACTAAATCCTGCTCCAGACCGAGGAACTAATGAGGGAGAAGGACCCTTCGAGCGCTTAATCATCAGAGGGGTAACTGTGATTGATGGAACCGGTGCACCTCCAAGAGGCCCTATGGATATCGTGGTAGAAGGAAACAAAATTGTGCGTATTGCAAATGTTGGGGCGCCAAAAGTGCCCATTGATGAAAAAGCCCGGCCTACCGGTGCTACTAAAGTCATAGATGCGTATGGACACTATGCAATGCCCGGATTCATCAACTTACATGCCCACGTAGGCGGAGCGAAAAAATCTCCGAACGCGACCTATCCTTACAAGTTGTGGATGGGACACGGCATTACCACCATTAGGGGAGTACCAGCTGCCGATGTAGACTGGACTCAGCAAGAGAAAAAACGTAGTCAAAATAATGAGATAGTGGCTCCACGTATTGTAGCTTTTCATACTATGGGCTCCGGGGAAGACTGGGAAGGAGGCCCCGTATATACCCCTGAAAATGCAAGAGCATGGGTACAATGGGCCGCTAAAAAAGGAGTAGAAGGTCTTAAGTTCTTTAGCCATGATCCCGCTACTTTACAGGCAGGCTTGGACGAAGCACATAAGCACAAAATGGGATCGGTGGCACACATCGCTCAAACCATGGTGGGTGAAACCAATGCGCTAGATCTAGCCCGGATGGGCCTCGACAACATGACGCACTACTATGGATTATTTGAAGCTCTTTACAAAGATGAAGACATCCAACATTGGCCTTCCGACTTCAATTATAATGACGAACAGGATCGTTTCAGCCAGGTAGCTTATAACTGGAACAAGATCCATCCTAAGGGTAGTATGGAATGGAATGCCTTGATCGATGAATTTCTGGAATTGGATTTCATCATAGATCCTACCATGACCGCCTACCTGGCCGGCCGCGATGTCATGAGAGAACGAAATGCGGTATGGCATGAAGAGTACACATTGCCCTCGTTGCATCAGTTTTATTATCCGAGTCGAACTAGTCATGGCTCTTATTTTTTTAATTGGACATCCTGGGATGAGATCGCCTGGAAAAACTTTTATCGCGTGTGGATGTCTTTTTTGAATGACTATAAAAATAAAGGTGGTCGAGTCACGGTTAGTGATGATGCATCGTTCATCTATAACTTGTGGGGATTTGGGTATATCGAGGAAATGGAATTATTACAAGAGGCCGGTTTCCATCCGCTAGAGGTGATTCGCGGAGCAACTATGCATGCAGCACAAGCCATATTTGAACCTAAAGAAAAGCCGATTGAATTTGGTGTATTGCGACCAGGCCTATTGGCAGATATCGTGATCACCGAAGAAAACCCAATCGAAAATTTAAAAGTATTGTATGGAACCGGTTTCTTGAGGCTTAATGATGATACCGGAAAGCTGGAAAAGGTTGGTGGTGTAAAATACACTATTAAAGATGGGATTGTCTATGACGCCAAACAACTGCTTGAAGATGTTAAGCAGATGGTCAAAGCACAAAAAGCTGAGTGGGATAAGCCGTAAAGCTTGGTGGACTTTAGTTCTACCCACTTACATCCTGAACCTTCAACCAAGATCCGAGGGAGATCAATGGTAAAAGGGAATCGGTCCATGGAAGCGAAAGTAAGTGGACTCTAATCGACATCATACTATTCATTTTTCGAGACTGCTGCAATTATATTTTTGAGGATAAAGATGATAGGCAAAAATACACCATGATATTCATTTTGTTATTTAATTCGGAAACCATTGACCTGTGGTTCAAAATTTTACGTTGATATTGATTATATTAAGAGTCTGAGAATTAACTGCTATTCACCCACCCATGAATATACTACACCGTATCCGCTCTGGTGATGAAACCGCATTGAAAGAAATCTACCTGGAACATCGCGAACCTTTCTTTGCTTACATACACAAAACCTTTAAGTTAGATACGGAAAATGTTAAAGAACTATTTCAGCTCAGTGTAGTGATTTTCTATGATAATGTAGTAACTGGTAAAGTTCAGGAAATAAAAAGTAATATTAAAACCTATTTAATTGCTATAGGCAAAAATAAAGCACAGGAGTTTATGCGCAAGAATTATAGATTCAATGATCACCTCGACGAGGTGTTGATCGAAAGCATTTTGGATGATAATGATATTGATGAGAAGCATCAACTGGAGGAAGATATCTTTAATGTAACCAACGCGCTGGACACATTGGGGG
This sequence comes from Lewinellaceae bacterium, assembly GCA_024639065.1. Lineage (GTDB taxonomy): Bacteria > Bacteroidota > Bacteroidia > Chitinophagales > Saprospiraceae > JAHEJC01. Next base: position 5,004 of record JAHEJC010000173.1, read on the forward strand.
ATCCCTGTAAGAAAATCTTGCAAATGTTCTATTATCAACAACTTAACCTGTCGCAAATAAGCAAAGCAATGGATTACAAAAATGTAGATACGACTAAGAACCTGAAATACAAATGCATCAAACGATTACAAAAGATTTGTCAACAAGCATTCGTCGGATAAGGTTATGATATTGACACAAAAAATATTAGATAAGATTGATCGTATTTTAACAGATACGGATCGTGTTGAAGATCGATGCTGGATTGAATCTCATTTGGCAAAGGACCCTGATTTTCAATCAAAAATGGAAAAGCTGCTCCAGCTCAAAATAGCTGCTCGCCTCAGCAAACTAAGGGATCAGTTTAAACAGCTTCAAAACCTCGAAAATAAAATCAAAAAAAAACCTATATCAAAGGTTACCTTTTCAAAGATGAATCATTAAGAGATGAACGATAATACATCCACTATGCCCTTCGGGGCCTTGGAAACCAATTGAACCGAATAAGAAGGAAGACTGAAAGGGTTTATCTATACACCATTTTAACGCCAGTTACCAGGGTATCGTGAACCAATATGGTTGATACCCAGTACTGGCGTAAATGTTGAGCTCATCTGCTATCTATTATGTAATCCTTTATTAATATGCTGGCTTATACTAAATTTTATTCTGAAAACTTACCAGTTATTTTGGCTCTCTAAAGTATCAACTCAAATTTTTATTAAAAATATCATTTTGTTAATATTTACTTCTCATTAAAAGAGAAAGCGGTTAGGGTTACTTGTGTTATCTATTTACATTAAGAGTACATTGAACGATTAATCCAATACAAAATATTGAATATGGAGTTTGAATATTATCTAATCACAAATATCCGATTTAGAATACTTGTCAGTAAGCTTAAACAGTTAAAAGACATCGATGATCTGAGTGATGAAGTTGATCAATGACTAGCATAATCTCCCCCTTTTTCCGTATCTTCTTTCTTCCATAAACCCACGCTCCCTCAACTACCACTTAAAATTTATACAAGTTGAGAGAAAAAATAATCCAGGGTGTGACACATTCTTAGACTGAAGACACTTAACAATATGAACCACTAACCTAGCATTTATATAACCACTAAAACCCGACCTATGGTCAAAATTACTATTGCCGGAAATGAACTTGATCCCAAACAAGATCCAATTCTCGAAACCCTGGAAGAAGATGACCTGGAACTGACTCAGGTGATTGAAGTGAGCCGCATCCGGACTGCGGCGAAAGTGGTCGAGCTGAAGATCGAAGATGAAGAAGATATTATCGACGCGCTCTTTGAAGATGGCACCGAGTGGATCGGCAGTGCTAAAGATTTTAAAGAGATCTTTCCGGAAGACGAATTGATTATCACCCGGGGAGGGGACGAAGTGATGTGGCCTTCAGGAGTGTCCGACCCGACAGATAGAGGGGCAGGCGTCTTCATTAAAGTCATCAACCTGTTTAGGAGGAAGGAGAAAGACAAGAAAAAGGCAAAACTCACCGAATTGGCTGGGCGCGAACTCGGTGAATGGGTTGATAAAAAGTTATGCCCTGAACCAGGTTTGTTTCAATTGACGCGGGACTTTAAGCTTGAGCCCTTTCAGCCGGACACAGGTGGATCCAAGAAGTACTTCCTGTTCATCCATGGAACTATTTCCAATACTGAAAACTCATTTTCAAAGTTGCGTGATTTTGATACGACTGGTGCCTGGGAGTCCATTCATAACACTTTTGGAAATAATGTTTTGGCCCTGCAACACTACACGGTTTCTCAGAGCCCGTTACAGAATGCTTTGGACGCTATGGGGGCATTGCCAGATGGTGCTGAGCTGATGATTATGTCTGGTTCCCGGGGAGGACTTGTGGGTGACATATTGGCTAAGTGTGACTATCGTAATCCAGGAGCAGGTTTCCTGGACCTAGAGATACAAACCTTGAAAGCCTCTAACCCAGAGCAGGCCGAGCTGGCTGATAAACTCAACCAAGTCATCAAGAAAAAAATTATCGTATACAAAAATATCCGGGTGGCCTCACCGGGGGCAGGTACACTTATCCTCAGCGAACGAGCTGACCATTGGCTCAACGGAATTCTCAGGGTCATAGGACTGGCATTTGGTGGTCGCGCCCATGTAGTCTATCAACTGGTGCGCCGGTTCATCACTAAAGTCATTCGTTCCCGCACACAGACTGGCGTGATGCCCGGCCTGTTGGCCATGATACCGGGTTCCTATATGGTACAACTACTCAACCACCCCCGCAATGCCGCATCAGATCAACTCTTTGTAATCGAAGGAAATGCAAAATTTGGCAAGTTGGGACATACACTGGTCGTGATCTTCGCACGGCTCTTCTTCCGTGAGAAAAATGACTTCGTCGTCAACACCTCTAGTATGCGCTATGGAGTTCGTCGATCGCAAGGATTCCACTGGTACCTTTCGCAAGATAGTCAGACCCATCATCTCAATTATTTTAAGAATCCGCCTACCCAAAAACTCATCAAAGAAGTTGTGGACACCACCGGGATCGCAATACCTCCCGACTTTACATATTCCGGGCTGACTGATGAACGCGGTGTGGTAGTCAGATGGTTCAACCTTAAAGAAGAAAAAAGAAAACAGCAATCCGGAACTAAACCTATCGTCATCTTGCTTCCCGGCATCATGGGCTCTCATCTCTATCACGGGGATGATAAGATTTGGATTGATTTCGAAGCGATCCTCAAAGGGAAGATCCGTTCCGAATTGGATATTAGTGATGATGTTAATGCGGAATCGATTGTAGGAAATTTCTATTCGGATCTGGTGGACCACCTGGAAGATCGCTACGATGTATATTGTTTTGCGTACGATTGGCGTAGATCTTTGAAACATGCTGCAGATCAGCTTAAACAAGTGATTGATCAGTGTATTCAATTTGGAAAACCTATAAAAATCCTAGCACATTCTATGGGCGGTGTGGTGGTCCGAGCTTTGATGATGAATCATCCCAATGTCTGGAAGGATTTCATCCAACGCGACCGATCTCGGTTTGTCATGTTGGGTACCCCCTGGTACGGTTCCTACCTGCTCGTGGAAGTGATGACCGGGCGCTCCAACCGGGTTGCTCAGCTGGCTTTGTTGGACATAAAAAATTCGCGCAGAGCACTCATGGATACTTTTCTGGAATATCCTGGACTCTACGAATTATTACCCATTGAAGAAACCAGGCCCTTTGAGCTGGCAGATCCTTGGGATGAAATTGTATCGCAGGTACCCAATACGTTTAAGCCAAAAACAGTATTGTTGGATCAATTTAAAAAATTGAAAGAGGATGTATTCGCACACAATTTTGATTTTGACCAGATATACTATGTAGCCGGACATAGTTCACGAACGACCTTTGATTACCGGATCAGGGAAACTTTGTTCTCTACCCGTTTACAGTTTCTGCAAACACCACGAGGAGACGGATCGGTTACCTGGGAAGGAGGTATTCCCCAAGGATTTCCTTCCAAAAACCTGTATTATACACATACCGAACATTCAGAGCTAGCCAATGATCCTGATTTATTCCAAGGTATATCAGAACTCTTAGCTACCGGCCGAACATCCAGTTTATCTCAAACTCCACCTGATGTCAGAGGAGAAGATATTACGGTAGCGCCTGACCCGGACGTCAGAATCAGTAATGAAGAAAGCGAAATACTGGATCATTTATTTGGTGCCATACCGGTTGCTGATAAACCCATACCAGCTCAAGAAATCAAGATCTCCTTGGTACACTGTGACCTGGAATATGGGCAGTATCCGGTGATGGTGGGGCACTTTGACCAAGATGCTATCATTAGTGGCGAGGCTGCTCTGGATAAGTATCTGGACAATAAATTGAAGGAGCGGTATGACTTAGGGAAATATCCCGGCGCCATTAAAGAAAGTGAAGTCATCCTGCAGTTAGGTAAACGGCCAAATGGTGCATTAGTGATTGGCCTGGGTGATAATACCGACCTAACAGCCTATCGGCTGGCGGAGACCGTGGAGATGGGACTCATAAGCTATGCCATGTTTATGCGAGATCACTGTTCCCGCAATCAATATGACTCTATGCGACAGGGTATTACCTCTTTATTTATTGGATCAGGTTATGGGCGTCTCGATCTTGAAGATTCGATAAGGGCTATTCTCAAAGGTATAAGAGAAGCCAATGAAAAAATTATCATCAATCAATCTAATTTGAGGCCGATCACTCATTTAGAGTTTGTGGAAATCTACCAGGACGTAGTACGTCAGGCCTATTATGTTTTACGAAAAATTCAGCGTGAAGAAAAAAGCCCGATCATTAACTTAGTTAAGGACATTGAGCAACGCAATGGAGCTCAAAAGAGGTTGACGTATAAATCCAGATTGACCTGGTGGGATTCGATTTCATCCGCCCAAGAAGTCATTTATGATAAAGACGGCGAGCATAAAGTATTAGAGTATACTCTCTCGTCAGGAAAGGCCCGAATAGAAAAACAGACTTTATATCCCTCGGAGTCGATTATTAATAATCTTCTAAAAGGCTTTTCACCTAATACTACCTGGAACAAGGAACGTGCCAAAACCTTATTCGAAATGTTGATCCCACGTGACTTTAAAGATCTGATACGCAATCAGAATAACATCGTCTGGAAAGTAGATGAGGTTACGGCCACTTATCCCTGGGAGATGTTTCACGATTATAAAATCGATGAAGAACCCACGTTTGTAAACGCGGGACTGATTCGACAATTGGTTAAGGATAAATATCGACCCAATCCACGTTTGGTTCGTTCTCGTACCGCCTTGGTTATCGGCGATCCTGATTATGAAGACATGCCTGAATTTCAACAATTACCGGCTGCGTTAAAAGAAGCTGAATTCGTCAACAATTTGCTCAAGCAACAGAACTTTACTGTAGCATTCTACAGAAGATCTAAAGGAGAATCTATCTTGGATGGATTGTTCAACCATGACTACAAAATTCTGCATATCGCCGGGCATGGTACTTATGATCCTGCAAATGAAGCCATAGGGCCGGTATTAGGAAAAGACATGTATCTGCATTCAGGTATTTTAAAGAATCTGGATAATGTTCCTGAGTTCGTCTTCATTAACTGTTGTTATTCGGGGGAGATAGGACCTCCTGTAGCCAGAAATGATCGATACCGGTTAGCGGCGAACATTGGTACTACCTTAATCGAAATGGGTGTAAATGCGGTTGTGGTGGCCGGTTGGGCTGTAAGTGACGTAGCTGCAGAGTTGTTTGCGCGCGAGTTGTACACCCGTATGCTAAGTGGCTACAAATTTGGCGAAGCCGTTCAAATGGCGAGAAAGAAATGTTATGATGACTATTCGAACGACAATACCTGGGGAGCCTACCAGTGTTATGGCAACCCCTGGTATAAATTGACCAAAGATGACCCCACAGGTGATAAAGATGCAGCTTACGTTACGCCACAAGAAGTAGAAGTAGACCTATACAACCTGTTGGTGCGAACAAAACGTAGAAGGAATGAGGCTAAATCCTATTTCGTCGATGAACTACAACTGATTATGGAAAAAGCTTATCAGTCCAATCGAATTGATGGGCGTATTTTGGAATTGGAAGCCAAAATATATGCCTATCTGGAAGAAATCGACTTATCACTTGAGCGTTATACTGCTTTGCTCAACTTGAATAGAGCTGAGTATTCGGTAAAGGCACTAGAGCAATATGTACTAATGCAGTTAGAGCATCTTGCACGAAAGCCCAAACCCACCCTCAGGGAAATTAATGCTTGTCTAAAAGAAATCGAGTCGGTTATCTTAATCAGCAAAACGGCGGAACGTCTTTCTATCCAGGGCTTGGCTTACCAAAAATTTGCGTTAGCCAGACCAGATAAAAGAATGGATTTCTTGGATAAAATGTTTAAAAGTTACCTGGCCGCATATAATAACGCCGGTCATGAATTGAATTACGAAATAGGCGCACTGTGTAGTTTATTAATTGCTGACTATCTAGCCGACGATCGTACCACACGCTTACTTAATGACGAAAAAATAAATGCCGCTGAAAGCTTAAAACAGGCTCGTAATAAATTGCGCACACGCACGGGACTAGTGCATGAATTTATTCTGAATTGGCTATCCGTTAGACTGCATATAGCTGAAATGGTAATTAGTAGAGACCAAGCGCATATTCAAAAACTAAATGATGAAGTGCGCTCATGGTATCAGGAAATATGGAAGCTTGGAGGTACATTTCATTTTATTCAAACTGAATTGGACCACTTGAAATTTTTAATCAAAATTAATCCCAGAAAGGTCAGCAGAGCTAAACGTGATGCATTTAGGAGATTATCCGATTACTTGAATACGTGGTCAGCACCGCTAGCTTAGGTATGTAAATAAATAAAACTAAAATAGTTACGAATTTAGCCAACGCTTTCAATATGAAATCTTTATATCCACTTTTATTCGCATTCTTAAGTACCGCCCTACTCACCGCCCAGCACCAATCCGCTACGCTGAACGCAGGCCTTACTTCTTTAACCTATGACCGGGGCACGCTGGATATAGCCCTCTTGTCAGAAATTATTTCGCGTAAACAAGATGAAGTGAAGAACGAACTCATCCAGCGATATATCCTAGAAAAGATGAAAGGCAAAAGTTTTGCATTTACCAACTTCGCTTATAGTAGTTTTCATGCCTTGCTCAACTTAAAAGACAAGAATGCGATTAAGAAAGAGCTCCTTTCTCAATTAGCGATCTTTTCTTTACAGGTAGGATTTGCCGAAACATTTACCAAAATAAGTGTGGAACAGCCATCTAATATTTTTGATACGTTACTGAAAGAGCTGAAACTAGACACAGCTGGTTTCAATAAATCTGGCATTTATCTAAAGTTGTTTTCCAATGACCAAGATAGAGATTCGGTTCCTCTGTATTCTCAATTAATATTAGATATGACCTATGAGGCTATCATGAACAATAAGTTTTTAAAAGAAAAGGGTTTTATTAAAATTCATCCGGACTTAGTTGGCTTTTATAAAGAATATAACTTGTATAAAAAGAATCAAACCATTGAAGCCTATCAAGATGGGTTCACCCTGATCAATGGTGCACTAGAAATATTGGTCAATTACTTTCCGTTATTTGAAAAATTCTCAAACGATCCGGGTCTTACCATAGAGTCGTTGATGGACAGAAAACCCGGCAGTATGATTCCAAAACAAGTACGCTCAAAAATTGAGCAATCTATGGACATCATCGGTCTTTATGAAAGTAACCGGGCTACTTATAAACAAGAAATATCAGCATCTTTCAATAGTGCGATGACAGAAGTGCTATCTGGCTTGTGGGATTTTAAGTCCAGGAATAAAGGTGACAAACCACTTAATATCAACATCAGCGATTATATCTTCCTGGATCAAAAAGTTTCTCCTTTGGTGAATGAGGCGGTGGCAATAGGTCTCTTGGGTGCTCCACAAAAAGATCAGGTCGATGAGATTACATTTACTGTTTTCAATTTTCTCCTTAACCAGTTAGATAGTACATTGATTAAATCCGGAGACAATTTGATCGGATTGAGGACCACCGACATCTCCGAGTACGCACACCTGATTAAGATCATTACCTCCTTAGGC
>JAHEJC010000562.1 GCA_024639065.1 Lewinellaceae bacterium
CTTTTGACTTTAATCAACGGGTAAATCAATAAAGGTAAAGACAGCTCCAGCATACCATGTTATGTATTCCGAAAAAAACCAATTTACTTTACTCTGTGGGTGGAAACCCACATTACTTTTACTCCACTTTTAGGATAATCTTTCCTTTATTTAGATTTGATTCCATATAAACATGGGCGGCCGATACATCTTTCCAAGAATAAACTTTATCAATAACTGGTTTGATTTTACCAACGCTAAATAAATCCAGGTAATCCTCCTGAAAAGCTTGGGTCAACCGGATCTTATACTTTAAAGATCGAGCCCTTAAGGTTGAACCAACAATATGTAATCGCTTGCGTAATATATTGCTGATATTTACTCCCTGAATTTTAACGCCACCCATCAATGCAAGCATCACCATCCGGCCGTCCATGGATAAGGCATCCAAATTCTGTTGGAAATAGGGTGCTGCAATAAAATCAATGATGAGGTCTACTCCCAATCCGTTAGTTTCAGAGGCGATAACTTCAGCAAAATTTTGAGCGCGATAATCAATGGTAAAATCAGCTCCGAGAGATTTACACAAAGCATGCTTTCCTGATGAGGCGGTGATAAAAACCGTAGCACCAATATGTTTTGCGACTTGAATAGCAGCCGTACCAACTCCGCTGGCTCCTGCGTGGATGCAAATTCGATCTCTTCGCTGCAGTTTACCTATCCACTCGATGGCCTGGTAGGCGGTCAGAAATACTTCAGGAATACCTGCGGCTTGTTCATATGTTAACCTTTTGGGTATAGGCATCAACATCGATTCGTGGGTTACTACTTGTTGAGCATACCCCCCACCAGCCAATAATCCACAAACCCGATCTCCTTTTTTCCATCGGGACTCATGAGCTCCCACTCCAATAACATTTCCAGCCATTTCTAATCCTAATATTTCACTGGCACCTGGTGGTGGGGGGTAGTTACCCATGCGTTGCAGAATGTCTGCCCGGTTTAAAGCAGTTGCTTTTACTTCAATCAATACTTCATTATGCCCAGGATATAAATCGGGAACTTCGTCTAAGTACAAGTTATCTACTCCCCCATGAGCTTTTAATAAAACGGCCTTCATAGTTTAATCTTGTTCGTCAAAATTCGTCCAGTATTTCGGTCAATTCCTGATATATAATCGGACTTGTTTCCGGTCCCAATGAATTGATCTCCCCATAAGGACTTTCCTCTAAATCATATAGATAGGGCTTTTTTTCATCCCATTCACTTTTAGGAATTATATAACCGATCATATCATTTGATAGGCCCACAACAAATTTATAGGTTCCTTTCATCATAGATCGAAGCGGAGGTGTTTCGATAGGATTAATTTCATAATCTGCCCCAGGAGGTGATTCAATGCCGCCATTAACTATTTCCGGATACATCTCACCTGGTTGATGTAAAAAGGTAATTGGACCAAGCTGCCAAACACATAGTTCTGACCTGGTGGTAATCCAACCACTAAGGCCTTTGTCAATAACCCCCAGGACGGCTGCCAAACGAAAATTTTTATTAGCCAAGGGAATATGCAGCGTTTTGGCGCGAATGTTAAAATCAGCCTGTCCAAACTCTATCCCATTCTTTAATGCATCCAACCCAATCTTCGCCAAATACATTCCTTGAGCATCGGCTTTTTCAAAACTGGGTTCCATATAAAATGAATCGGTGAGCGGATGTTCTATTCCAAACCGTGGAGAAGTAGTCATTAAGCCTCCGATCGCTCCATTCAAATACAAATTCACACCACCAATCCCCTCCTGGATCAAGGAATCATTATAAGTAATTCCGTTTTCAATATAATGGCGCACATAATGCGGAAAGTCAGAAGTAATCAATAAGTTTTTGTCCCAAAGTGTTTCCGGATGGTTGGCCCAGGCACAAATGCTACCTAAAGTATTACCAGATTTCTTTGAAGTAAATTGCAACATTCTTACACCAATGTCCAGGGTATAAGGGGCTCTACTGTCCTCTACCAGGTGATTGGCACTAGTCAGATCCTGGCCCACACGTATATTAGCTGCTTCTCTTCTTTTAAAAGATTCTATGACTGCAGTAGCTGCTTTATCAATAACCCTTTTTTTATAGTCTTTGTCTACACCAGACTTGAAACGAGTTGGGCCCCATAAACCCAGCATATCCGGACCTTCATGGGTATGAGTGCTTACCACAATAGTATAATCGATATTTATAACTTGCGCTATTTGTTTTCTTATTTTCACCACATCATGCTGCATTAATCCAATTACGTCCAGTACCACCAGTCCCAGCGTAAATGAATCGGTGGAAAGGACCATAGCTCGTGCCCATAAATCATCGTGAATGCCAGCAGCAGGCCGATTATTTTGAAAACCTGCTAAATAAACTGGATCAAACTGATCATTTCCGTTTTGATCTTCATAGTAATCACCTCCTTCTATATTAAACTGTCCGTTGCCATCGGCATCACGCCAAAAATCAGGAATCTCCGGGGTAATGGGCAGTGCAAAAAACCCAGCTTTTACTTGACTTTGTTGTTGCTGTTCAACTTTAATATCTATTCTATATCCAGGGTTTCGGTCCCTTAGCATAATCACCGAATATACCAGAACAACCATCACCAGCAGGAGAAAAACTGGTAAAACCTTTTTGACTATTATTTGTGTTATTTTATTTATCACAGAGATTTCATTAAATTAGATACAAAATACATTGAAATGCTTTCTAGAAGAAATTTTTTGAAAAATTCCGCTATTGTAATGGGAAGTGTAGGTATGACCCCCTACGTCTATCAACCCAAACCATTTGTGAATAAAGTAGGTGCAAATAGCCAAATACGCTACGGGGTCATTGGCTGTAAAGGCATGGGATGGTCCAATATGCGGTCACACCTGCAGATGGATCGAGTAGAGTGTGTGGCCCTGTGCGATGTTGATCAATCGGTATTGGATGAACGCACCAATGATGTATATGAGCGAAGGGATAAAAAGCCCAAGCAATTTAAGGATTACAGAAAACTATTGGAACAACAAGATATTGATGCGGTGATCATTGGCACGCCTGATCACTGGCATTGTAAAATAATGATTGATGCATTGGATGCAGGCAAACATGTCTATGTTGAGAAACCATTGGCCAATTCAATTGGTGAATGCAATGCTATGTTAAAAGCTGCCAAAGCTTCAGATAAAATGGTTCAGGTAGGTCAATGGCAACGCAGCGGTACGCACTATGAGCATGCTATACGTTTTCTTCAATCCGGAAAGTTAGGTAATATTCGACTAGTAAAAACCTGGGCCTATCAGGGATGGATGAAGCCAGTAGATGTTGTAGCAGATAGTGCACCTCCAGAAGGTGTGGATTATAAAATGTGGT
>JAHEJC010000010.1 GCA_024639065.1 Lewinellaceae bacterium
GATGATACACTGAACAATCGCAATCTTTATCAGTCAGCGCATTGGAGATCAATGTATTCAATCTGGCTGCAATACGTTGATGAGCAGGAGAGGGCATAGGTGTCATGGCATACGGGATCCCATCAATGATCTCCCATCTCCCTTCCCAATTGATATAATCATCGTAAGTATAGTTTGGTAAATATTTTGCAGAATGTGCCATACTGTAAAGATACGCAATCCTTGAGGAACATGTCAATGGATTTTTGTACAGGTAAAAATCGTTTTGGAGCACATTTGTATATTTTCGAAAAGCTCCCAGATTTTCGCCTACTGCGAGCAGGCCTGTGAGCTCACGGATCTTTTCTTAGAATCGTTCTGGGTGCATTTGCTTAACCGGAATACTAGTTTCCTTTCCATCAATCAGTTCAGCAACCAACTTCCCACTTGCCGGTCCAAGACTCATTCCCATCATAGCATGACCCGTAGCAACCACTAGATTACTATACTTTGAAGACCCGCCCATATAAGGAATTCCATCCGGAGAGCAAGGACGATAGCCAGTCCAAATCTGTTCTCGAGGTGGTAGTGGATTCGGAACAATCGAAGGGAAATATTCGGGGACTGCTTCTAAAAAACCCTGTACCCTTTTTGAATTAATTTTTGTGGATAAATTACTGATCTCCAGGGTCCCGGTGATACGCAAGTCATCTCCCATGGGAGTCATAGCCACTTTCGCTTCAGATAAAATACTGGGTATGGTTGGTCGGCTATGCGCATTGGGTATGGTGATTGAATAACCCCTTCCATCTTGAAGAAGTATCTTAATGCCTATTCTATTTAATAATACTTTAGACCAAGCTCCGGCGGCCATTACTACCTGGTTCGTCTGAATGTTTTCTCCTGATGCCAATTTAATATTTGTTACTTTTCCATGATGTACATTCAAGTCAATAACCTGACTATTGATTTTGAATTTAACACCTGCCTTTTTCAAATAATTGACCAGCAATATCATAAATTGATTACTGTAAACCTGTGCATCCCCCGGATACCAAACCCCACCCAGGACATCGACCTCGGTATCTGGATTTTTACGTTGAATGGCTGATAAATTCAGTTCTTCGGTTAGAATTCCAATCTTCTGAGCTAAAGATGCCACCATTCGTTCTTCGGCAAGTGCCTGCTGTGTCTTCGCTAGTATCATTAACCCTCGTTCTTGAAAATCTACTTGATCTCCCAATTCCTTGGCTAAGTTCCTGTACAGTTCTTTACTGAGTTCATTATAGTCTCTTAACAGGTATATGCTATTCGTCACATGCCCTTTATTACAAGACCTATAAAATTTCCAAAGCCACTGCATCAACTCAAAATTGAGCCTGGGCTTAATATAAAAGGGACTTTTGGAATCAAACATCCAGCGCATGCCTTTAGAAATAATTCCCGGGGCAGCTAATGGAATGAAATGGCTGGGAACGATCATGCCGGCATTGCCGAAAGAAGTCCCATCGCTTATATCGGACGAGTCAATGACTGTAATTCGGTAACCGGTTTGATTCAAATAATAAGCACTGCATAAGCCGATAATACCTCCTCCAATAATATGTATCGATTCGGATGATCCCATCCTAGTCAGATAACTTGAAATCCATAAGCGTATGGGTCGTCATCATCATCAATGATGATATGATTATAACCAGTAATTTTAGCCCATCCTTCAATACTGGGAATAATGGCAGGATAAGGACCACAAGTCGTTTCTCCCTCCACTCGCCCAATAAAAGTACTCCCAATAAAACTCTCATGTATAAACTGATCTCCTTTCTTCAATTTTCCCTGACCATACCATTGAGCCATGCGCGCTGAGGTGCCTGTTCCACAAGGGGATCGATCGATCGCTTTATCTCCATAGAATACTGCATTTCGTCCGTCCGCTTTTGGGTCTATGCAATCTCCAGTCCATAATATATGACTAAGTCCAGAGATAGAATCGTATTGAGGGTGCACACAATCGATCGACTGGTTCAACTTTTCTCGCACGATTGGACTCCATCGGATCAATTGACCAGCCGTACAATCCTGTATACCGGAAAAATTATCTTGTGGATCTACGATCGCATAAAAATTCCCTCCATAGGCAATGTCGACTTTGAGTTTACCCAGGTCATAACATTCCACAGGAATGTTTTGCCGATATAAGAATGATGGAATATTGGTCAACTTCACGGACTTTACTTTACCATCTTCCTGAAGATATTCCACTTCCACCAAGCCGGCAGGCGTTTCTAATTTTAATTGACCTGGTTGCTTAGGAATCACCAATCCCTCTTCAATCATAATGGTAACCGTCCCAATGGTGCCGTGCCCACACATGGGAAGACATCCACTGGTTTCAATAAAAAGCACGGCGATATCATTAGCTGGATCGTTCGGTGAATAAAGAATACTCCCAGACATCATATCATGTCCACGAGGCTCAAACATCAGTCCCTGACGAATCCAATCATACTCATTTAAGAAGTGCTTCCTTTTTTCTTGGATGGTAGCTCCTTCTAGTGCAGGACCTCCTCCAGCAACCAGTCTCACCGGATTCCCACAAGTATGTGCATCGATGCAGTAGAATGATTTGCGCATTCCCGGTCAGCTATTATCTTTGGTGATGACACCATTTACTTTTCTCAAAATACCTCTTGGATTCTCATTTTTAAGTTCTTCAGGCAAAAAAGCTGCCGGACAATTTTGAAAAGCAATGGGTCTCACAAACCGATATATTGCATCCGTACCGACGGAAGTGTATCGACTATCTGTTGTAGCTGGATAAGGTCCACCATGTTGCATAGCATAACCAACTTCAACGCCTGTAGGAAACCCGTTATATATCAATCGGCCAACTCGTTCTTCTAAAGTATTTGCAAGAATTTTATATTGGTCTTGAGCATTCGGTTCCATAAAAATGGATCCGGTCAATTGGCCTTTAAGGTTATTAGTAACTTCTACCATTTCTGCAATGGATTTGCACTTTATCAAAATTGACGTAGGGCCAAATATTTCATTATGCAAGAATGGGTTGTTAAAAAATACATTGGCATTAGTAGAATAAATTGCAGGTGGAGCGCTATAATTATCATCTGGTAGTGACTCAAATTCTGTATGAACCCCTGTCGTAAATTTAGCCCTTTTCCGCCCCGAAAGATAATTGTTTCGAATGCTGGTGTTCAACATGGAGGAAGCCTTTAAATCGGCAAACGCTTCCACCAAATGATTGATAAATTTGTTGGTTTGACTATTTTCTATGGTTATCAACAATCCAGGGTTTGTACAAAACTGACCTGCTCCTAAATTTACAGACCCTGCTATGCCTACGGCTAACTCTTGCGAGTGTGCTTGAATATATTCTGGTGTCATGAAAATTGGATTGACACTACCCATTTCTGCGAAAACTGGTATTGGTTCATCCCGGTCATTGGCTAAATTAAAAAGCGCTACCCCTCCCCGGTGTGATCCCGTAAAGGCAACTCCTTTAATCAAGGGATGCTGAACTAGCTGTTCTCCCAGGGAATACCCACTACCTACCAGTGAGGAGAATACGCCATCGGGCATATTGGTCTTGATTGCTGCTTTTTGGATTGCCTGGGACACCAATGCATTGGTTCCTAAGTGCGATTCATGTGCCTTGACAATCACTGGGCACCCTGCAGCCAACGCAGATGCTGTATCCCCGCCGGCTGTTGAAAATGCTAGTGGGAAATTGCTGGCAGTGAAAATTACTACTGGGCCTATTGATGAGACCATTTTCCGGATATCTGGCTTAGGAATAGGTTTGCGATCAGCATCTCCTGTGTCAATGACCGCATTGACCCAGGAACCTTCACGAAGTACCTGAGCAAAAAGTCTCAATTGACCACAAGTCCTTCCTCTTTCACCCTTTACCCTTCCAGCAGGCAGGCCACTTTCCAGCATAACACGCTCAACAAGATCATCCCCTAAATCTTCTATTTCGTCAGCAATAGCTTCTAAAAATTCAGCTCGCTGTATACCTGTTAGCCTTTTAAATTGGGGCCAGGCTGTATTCGCAATGCTGACAGCTTGGGTTACCTCCTCAGGAGTAGCTACGCAAAAAGTACCTTCAAGCTGATCGTTTGTTTTAGGATTATACGCAACGGTAGTCTTATCTCCTAAAGCCGATGTTTTTTTTCCAATGATATTTTCTGTAATCATGTTTTCGAAGCATTATTGTTACAAAGATAAGTAATCAGGAAGAGAAGGTCTATTTGACAAGCCATCTTTCAAGATACTGATAACCCGTTCTCTTTCTGATCCTCGTAATGGTTTTCGGGGTGCTCTTACATGCTCTGTCCCGATGCCCGTCATAACTTCCGCTAGCTTAATATTCTGGACTAGTTGTGGGTTAATATCCAGTTCAAGAATAGGTAGAAACCACCTATTTATATCACGGGCCTCTTTAATTCTACCCGCCTTCACAAGCCTATAAATAGCTACTGTTTCTGCTGGAAAAGCATCTACTAATCCTGCAACCCAGCCATCAGCACCGGATACAAGGGCTTCAAATGCCAGGGTATCCACACCACATAAAATTTTGAGATCATCCCCAAAGCGATTTCTCATCCTGGTTACATTACAGATGTCTCTGGTGCTTTCTTTAACGGCCACGATATTTTCCGATTTCAACAAAACTTCGAACATATCCAAGGTTACTTCAATTTTATAATCTACCGGATTGTTATAAATCATAATAGGCAGGCTAGTGCTTTGTGCCACTGCCTGAAAATGTTCCACCACTTCATCATCGGTGGGTTTATACATCATCGGTGGCAAGATCATCAACCCATTTGCACCATGCTTTTCGGATAACTGGGCTAAACTAACTGCATGGCGGGTAGATCCTTCGGCAATATTTATCAATATAGGAACCTGTTGAACATGAGCTAACGTTGCTTGTAAAAGCTCCATACGTTCACCATGAGTTATCGTACTCGATTCTCCCAGTGATCCACCTATAATCAATCCATCAACGCCAGCAGAAATCTGTGCATCAATATTTTTTAGAAATCCAGGAATATCCAACGATTCATCAGCATTGAATTGTGTGGTCAACGCTGGATATACTCCTTCCCAGGCTACCTGCATAATTTATATTTTTATAAAGTTAAAAGAGAGAACAAAGAAAACGGTTTTAGTTAAAAGTAAATAGGGAAATATTGATCAGTTTTTTACATTTTTTGACCATTTTTATAAATTTAATACAATTATTCGGTTAATAAATGAAAATTTTACCTTTTACGATCCCTGTCAAAAAAGGAGAGTCTCTCGTGACCAATCACGAAAAAATTACCGATTATTATCCTTTTTACCACCGTCACAAAGAGCTTCAAATTACTTATATCATTAATGGCCAAGGATCATTATTATTAAACAATAATATATTTTCATTTATGCCTGGTAATATCTATTTGATTGGTGCTAACCAAGCTCATCTATTTAAAAGAACGATACCTAAAAATCAATCCAAGTCACCAAAAGAGGTAGAATTGATGAACATTTTCATCGATCTCCAAGGTCCTCTTGAAAGCATATTTAAACTACCAGAATGGAATATTACCTTTTCATTTTTAAAATCAATCGGATTAGCTCGAATCCAATCACCAGGTCTATCCCCTGCTATCAATCAACTGAAAACTATTGTCACCACGGAAGGAAGTCAAAAAATCATTAAACTATTAGATTTCATAGAAATTATCCTCCCTTACCAGGAGATAATGTCTTCAATGGAAACGACTAACTATTCTGACTCCGACGGGACCAGATTGAATCAAGTGATCCAACATTTATGGTCAAATTATGCCAATCAAATTTCATTATCCGCAAGTGCTCAGCTGGTTAACATGAGTCCAGAAGCTTTTAGTCGGTATTTCAAGAAACGAACCAACAAAACCTTTATTTCATACCTCAATGAATTGAGAATTCATCAGGCTTGCAAGAAAATTCAGCAAAACAATGAGATTTCAATGGGTGAGATTGGTTTCTTATGTGGGTTCAATAACGCTACACATTTTAATCGAATTTTTAAACAAGTGCTAAGGATGAGCCCTAGTATTTACAAGAAAGAAATCAGGCACTTAGATTTTATTGGATAATCCTAAATTTGATTGTTGAATTACCTACATGACTACCAGTCTATCTCAACTCTTTTGGAAATTGACCTGGATCAAATCCCCATACCATAGGAAGCAGAAAATAGACAATTAAGCTGATCACAATTATGGAGAATAGATTCAACCAAATACCAGTTTTTACCATATCGGGGATCCGAAGATAACCTGATCCAAAAACCACCGCATTGGGAGGAGTGGCAACTGGAAGCATAAAAGCACAGGAAGCGGCCGTCGTAGCGCCAACCATTAAAATGAAAGGGTGCACATCAATCGATATAGCGATTGGGGCCAGAATGGGCAATAACATCGAGGTCGTTGCTATATTTGAAGTAATTTCGGTCAAGAAATTTACAGCAGCGACCAAAATCAAAATAATCAACAACAGGTGGATACTTTGTAAAAGGGTCATCTGGCTGCCAATCCAATTGGCCAATCCAGTTGCGGTGAATCCTTGAGCCAAAGCCAATCCTCCTCCAAATAATAACAATATACCCCAAGGTAACTTAACGGCTTCATCCCACTTAAGAATTTTACGATCTCCCTTTTTGGTCGGGATTAGAAATAATACGATAGCAGCACTTATGGCAATAATAGTATCGTCCAGGTTTGGCATTAATTTTTGCAGTAGAAAAGATCGAGTGATCCAGGCCAAAGCCGTAATTGTAAAAACGATTAAAACGATTTTTTCTTCATAGCGGATGGTTCCTAATTCATGCAATAAACGATGGATCTCGGATTGACCTCCTGGAAATGACTTTTGTTTAAATGTGAACGCAAACCGAGTTAAATAAATCCAGCAAATAGCTAGTAGTAATATGGATATAGGTAAGCCGTAGACAATCCATTGAGTAAATGTAATTTCGATCTGATATAATTCCTCTATAACTCCCGCAAAAACCAGATTGGGCGGGGTGCCGATGAGTGTGGCTATACCTCCAATGGATGCACTGTAGGCAATCCCCAACATCAAAGCTTTGCCAAATATCAGGTTTTCATCTTGAATGGTAACCGGATTATCTTTTAGTTGGGCTATGACTGCCATGCCGATAGGCAGCATCATTACGGAGGTAGCAGTATTTGAAATCCACATCGATAAAAAAGCTGTAGCAACCATAAATCCCAATATGATCTTGGTCACATCTGTACCAATAAAACCTATAATAGAAAGTGCGATACGTTTATGCAGATTCCACCTTTCAATGGCTATCGCTAAAATGAATCCACCTATATATAGGAAAATATATTTATGCCCAAAAGAAGCGGTGGTGGCGCTGAGGCTTAGTGCACCGGTAAGTGGAAATAGGACAATAGGTAAGAGCGAAGTGACAGCAATGGGAATTGCTTCAGTTATCCACCAAATGGCTACCCAAAACGTACAGGCAAGTACTGCATTAGCTTCTTGGCTCATTCCTGCAGGACGAAAATAAAACAATACCAGAATGAATGCCAGGGGACCACTAATCAGACCAATTTTCTTTGCTCTCAAGCCATAAATTTTAAAGATTACCTTCTTGTAATATAAGACTTTGACCTAATAATAGAATAATCTGCTGACTTACTTCTTAATAATCTTGGTGGTAAATACTTCACCCTCGATATGAATGTTAACCAAATAAGCTCCCGGCGATAGACCACTTACATCTTGTAGGATAGAACCGAAGGAATGCTCTCTATAATGGTTCTCTTTCAAAACCAGTTGACCTTGTAGGTTATAAAGCGAAAGTTCCGCGCTAAATGGTGTAGCAGATTGGAAGTAAAAATATAAAATATTTGCTACCGGATTAGGGGTGATGGCCCACTCTACTCCTTGAAAAGTAACCAATTTATCCTTTTCGATAAATGGTATAAAAATGACGGTTGAGTCCAAACTAGTTATACTAAAATTAGTGCTTAAACCTGGGTCCAGGTAATTAGGTTGTAAAAAATAATTTTCAGTGGCTGCACTTAAATTATAATCATCGGGCTGGATCCAGGTTTCAATTTGTTGGCCTGAGCTTTTAATTAATTTTTCTAGCCCGTTCGAAGCAATGAGTTTTATATAACCTATATCTATTAAACTTTCCTCTGGTTCGCGGGTACCATTTTTATTGTCATCCATAAAAGGTACTGCAATTAACTTGCCCGGCACGAATAGATCGTTTGGATAGAGTTGGTTTTGTGGAATGATTTGGCTGGAGATCAATTCATGAGACCAATGTAGTTGTGCAACGGCTTGAGATAAATCCTCAAAATATTGCATTATAATCGGATATTGACTATCACGTTGCATGAAGATTGAAGCTTTATCTTGGGTTGAACGCCTCGAATGCCATGAATCGATTATCAAACTATCTTTGATCCAGAGCCTTACCCCATCATCTGTAAACGTATTGATTGTATACACTCCGTCGACTAATGGTTCTATCTTCCCGGTCCAAACCACGGTAAATCGATCTTTAGGAATATCAATACCTGGCGGTGAATTTTGCCATACAAAGTCTATAACCGGATCTATTCTTTCAATATATACTCCTTCCGGTATATTTTGAATTCCAGGATAATATTTTCCGTGTAATCCTTGGCCTTTGCCAATAGAGTACGGTGAAAATAATGGTCGGAGTGTTTCATCATGATGGTAAGGTTGAATGACCAGATTGGAAGTTCCATATTTCTGCCAATGATCAAATACAAAGAAGGTATCATTTATCAAATACGAACCAGGGGCTTGAACGGTCCGAATTACTCCGCTCACCGTGGCAATCCGGTTTGGCATTGGTAATACTAAGCCATCCAAATTTATCGGAATCCCCGCTGGACCAAGGAATTCCAAATAGTGTTTTAAAGGTAGAACATCTTTAAAAATCGTATTTGTTAATCCATCAGAATCCGTGGCGGTGAGATTGATCCGGTACCATACCTGGGTATCTGTTTCTGCAGTTGAAGGTGGAATAAAATGTGCTCCGGAGATCCCATCGATGGGACCGATTGAAGGATGAAAATGAGCATCATGGTGAAAATTAATCGTCCAAGAAAGTTGATCTAGTGACAGTGTATCTTCATCAGCATCTATTGCTAAGCCGTTAAAATAAATTGTGTCCAAAGCTGCGTAAAATTGATCAATGGGATTTAATATAATAGGCTGAGGGCTACTCCCGGCTATCACTTGCGGAATGATGGTTACGCTGGTATCCGTCCCAAACTTGTTAGTGACCACGCAGTAAAAAGAATCCTGTTGTATAATTGAAAGTTTTTGAGTAATAACAATTTTGGAGCTATCCATAGCAGCAATCAATACCTTGTTTTGATACCATTGATATTGAAGCGGTAATGTCCCGAACGCGGTGACCGAAAGCGAGAACGGTTGTCCTACCGGAATTTTCGGGATTGTCGGTTGAACAGCTATTCGAGGCGGCCCATCTCCCTGAAAACTGATTCTCCACAACGCTCCATCTTCCACCCGGGTATTATCTTGTGTTGCATCTATTCCATTCCCTTTCCTGGTTAATACATACAAATTCCCATCAGGTCCAAACTGTAAATCAACCGGCAATTCAAATCCAGTTGCGAATAAATGGCTATGGTCATCATGCTCATCCAGATAGTGAATCGATCCTTTACAATAGTCTGTATAAAAAATACCTTGATTGAATGGCTCGGGATAGTTTGTTATATCTTCATCAAAAATAGAGACCCCAAGGATAGCACATCCTTCATCATGATGATATGCAAATCTTGGCTCAATATAATTATCCGGTGCCGTTTGATCAGCCTGATAGCCTTCTATCCAAGGCCATCCATAGTTCATACCAGGATAAATCTCATTCACTTCTTCCCAGGTACCCAATCCCACTTCACCAACGTAAATCTCACCAGTAGATTGGTGGATATCCATAGAAAACGGATTGCGAAAACCGTAAGCCCATATCGCTCGGTTTTGCCCTATAGTCGATTGATAAAAGGGATTATCCGTTGGTATGGAGCCATCCGGGTGAATACGTAATATTTTTCCGAGTAGATTGGATAGATCCTGCGCATTCCATTGTTCAGCACCATCACCAGTAGTAATAAAAAGGTACTCGTCCTGGTTGAATTTCAATCTACCAGCATTATGAATAAATCCATTGACTAGATCAAAATCTATGAGAACTTCTTCACTACCCGGAATAGCACGATCTCCATTAACTAGGAAACGGCTAAGTCGATTATGGTTTGCCCCCTTCACCGTGTAATACAAATAGAGATAAGGAAAGTCTTCATAACGCGGATGAAAACTAATACCCCCAAGACCACGCTCATCGAAATCATCTACTTCAATACCAATTAATGGAGTCGTTAATAATTGATCTTGTTCATCAATGATCCATACTTTACCGGATTTATCAGCAATATAAATTCTTTCCTGAGGGCCATGTGTAAAAGTAGTAGGATTCAGACCGTCTGCAACCTTTTCCAATATAAACCCAGGTGGTAATTCTTGGGAAAGACAAGTAGCCGTAACCATGACTAAATAAAAATAAGAAACTGTGACTTTTTTCATAAAAAATCCAATATAATTAGGGTTGAATAAATAACCCAATAAATCGCGTTAAACCTCATTAAAAGAAAATTCGAATTCTCGATATCTTTTTATTGTATCTTTAATAGGTCTCAAACAAGATCGTTCGTTCTGCGCTTGTAATCATTTGTTTTATTATCTTGACCAAGATGAAAAAGTTGATTTATACCCTCGTTTTATGCCTAATTATTGCCTGTAGTAGTGTCGTGAAAAAACAACCTGCCCAGCCGAACATATTATTCATATTATCTGACGATCACACAGCTCAAGCTTGGGGCATATATGGTGGTGTTTTAAAAGATTTTGTGAAAAATGAAAATATCAAACGAATTGCGAATGCAGGAATGGTTTTGGATAATGTTTTTTGTACAAATTCAATCTGCACTCCAAGTCGAGCAACAATCCTGACCGGTAAGTATAGCCACAAGAATGGAGTTTACACTTTATCCGAAGCGCTGGAACCGGATAGCTTAAATGTGGCAAAACTATTGCAAAAAGCAGGTTATCTAACTGCAGTAATTGGTAAATGGCACCTGAAAAAAAAACCAACCGGTTTTGATTATTTTTTGGTTTTACCAGGTCAAGGAAGATATCATGACCCGATTTTAAAATCAGCAGAAAACTGGAAAGATTACAATAAGGGAGGAGCGGTTTATTCTGGTTTTTCGGCAGATGTAATTACGGATCAATCGATAAAATGGCTGGATTCCAGGGATCAGAGCAAACCATTTTTCTTGATGACGCAATTTAAAGCAACCCATGAGCCCTTTGATTATCCGCAAAGAAATGCCTCCATGTATGAACATGAAGAAATCCCAGAACCCTCTTCATTATACGATTTTCACCCCAGCGCAAATGGTAGAAGTTTTACTGGTCAGAAATTACACCTTTTGGGAGCGCGATGGGAAGCCGCTACTAAAGAAAATTCAGACCGTTATCCTGGCCTTCCGTTTAGCCTTGAAGGCATGGATAGCGTGCAAGCACGTAAGGCAATCTATCAAAAATTTATAAAAGATTTTATGCGTAGTGGAGCGGCCATTGACCAAAATATTGGACAACTACTGGACTATTTAGAAGAAAATAATTTGACCGACAATACCATTATAATTTATACTGCTGATCAGGGCTATTTTCTGGGGGAGCACGGTTTTTTTGACAAACGTATGATTTATGAAGAGTCCTTACGTATGCCATTTGTGATTTCATATCCGCCAGAAATAGATCCAGGTTCTAGAAATCAGGATTTCATTTTAAACATTGATTTTCCATCTCTTTTTCTTGATTACGCTGGTCTGGACCCTCCTCCATCTTTTCAAGGAAGAAGCTTCAGGGAAAATCTAAAAGGGAATACGCCAGCAGATTGGAGAGAGTCACTTTATTACCGTTACTGGCTACATCAAAAGCAACGACCAGCTCATTTTGGCATTCGTAATCAGAAATATAAACTTGTCTTTTTTTATGGTCTTCCTCTAGACATGCCTGGAGCACATACAGAAATTACATCGCCTGCATGGGAGTTTTTTGATTTGGAAACTGACCCTCATGAACTAGAAAATAAATACAATGATCCCAGTTATAAAAGTATAATCGATAATCTTAAAACGGAATTACTTAATACAAAGAGCGAAGTTGGTGATGGTGATAATTTATACCCTGATTTGGAATTAATCCTCAAATCTTATTGGAATTAAGCTCAGGCATGAATCTAAATTTTTATTTACGTCAAGCTGAGAGCCGTGCAGTTGGAATTTTGTTCTTAATTAACGCTTCGATTATAGGCAATTGGTTAGTGAGAATTCCTGATATTAAGAATGACCTTGACCTTACTGATGGCCAGCTAGGCCTTGCTCTGCTTGCCTCACCTTTGGGAGTTTTGTGTTTTACGCCAATTGCCACCTGGGCTATGAATCGCTTTGGTGTGGGAAAGGTTGTAGTCATATCTGCAACACTAATGTTATTATCTGTAGCTGGATTGGGTCAGACAAAATCAATTCTATCCCTAGCTATTGCCCTATATTTTTTTGGAGGATTTAATGGAGTATTAGACATTAGTATGAATGCAGTAGCTAACGCAGTTGAACAACGACTTTCCAAAGTAATCATGTCGACCTCTCATGGTTTCTGGAGTCTAGGAGCTATGCTAGCTTCCTTTATTGGTGGATTTATTGTATCTGCTGATATTCATTATGATATCCATTTTTTACTAGTTGCTATTTCAGGGATAATGATGTTGTTTACTATAGTGCCTAAGGTGTGGTCTATTCGAGATGAAGATGAGTCTGATTTTACCTGGAAATGGCCTGGGTGGACATTAATGATAATGAGTCTAATAGCCTTGATTATCCTATTGGTTGAAGGAGCAATTGCTGACTGGAGCGCACTGTTTTACGCAGAAATCTTAGACGCACCTGCAGAAATGATTGGGTGGGGATTTGCCAGCTTCAGTGCCACTATGGCAATAGCTCGTTTCTGGGGAGATCAGGTAATCGAACGATTCCCAATACGCTTTATTCTGATGGTATCCTGTGTTTTGGCTACGGTTGGTTTGGGTATTTTTTCGATGGGTAATTCCATCTTTATAAGTTGTATTGCTTTGTTAATTACCGGGACTGGATGTTCATTGATCGTTCCAATATTATTCAGGGAGGCTGGCCGATCAAAAAAAATAAATCCAAGTCTTGGATTAGCTTTTGTATCGACCATTGGTTATACAGGATTCTTAATTGGTCCTCCAATGATGGGCTTCATATCTGAGCACAGCAATTTATCTTTTAGTTTTTTAAGTTTATCCATTTTGATGGGTGTAGCGTTCCTTCTGTCCCTAAGGATTTAGGACAATTACAATTGCCTTGGATATTTCCAAAGTATGAATAAAGCCTACACAACTGTCACTTATCGTTCAGGTTGGTTTTCACTTCTTTAAACATAAACAAAATCTCTCTTCCTATCTCACGAACTTTTAAGTCATACTGCAATTCTTCTTCAAATGTATCATCGTACTTTTTAGGGTCTTGGTATGGAAGAAAATATCTAGTCGATGCACCCAATACATTCGGACAATTTTGATCTGCCTGATCACAAACGATAATTGCCATAAAATTATTCTGCGGATTGGCTGAGTGGGTGTATTTTTTGGAATACATCAATGGATTTTCCTTTGGACGAATCATCCAATTGATCAGGTAATTAGGGTTCGTGCTGGAATTTGCCATATCAATTACAAATCCAACTCTGGTAAGCGCTTTAATCATACGAATATTGAAATTGGTTGCTTCAGTCCCACCCGAAAAAGACTCAACATTTTTTATGCCATGATAATCGGCTGCTACCCGAATCCATAATTCACCCAGTTGGCTCCTTCGGGAATTGTGCGTACAAATGACTATTACTTTTAAACTGTTTTTTGCTCTAAGATCCTTTATGATCTGCTCGGCAATGATTCTTAACTCATTTTGCCGATCTTCGTCAATTAGAAACTCTTCATTTTCCAAAGCCTGAATTAACTCAGTAATTACTTTCGCATAGGTAGTTTTCATATTCAGTAAAGGTAGGCACAAAATTGCTCAATCCATTTATAAAACAAATAATGATTAGTAACTAACCCTCTTTCTCCATAAGTTCCACGATAGGAGTATATTCTTGAAAATAAATTTCTTTTATCTTTTCCAAATCTTCATGAGCTAATGGTACTATTCCAGTGGTATTATTTATTACTTGTTCCACCGTTTTCATTCCGGGAATTACCGTGGATATTTCATGAAAGCTTAATATAAAACTAAGACTTAGGGCTGTTTTAGTGATTTTACATTTATCCGCAAGTGGCCATACACTGTCTAAAGCTTCTAAGGATTTTTCTAATATGTCGGGTGTCAGCCTATTGGAACGATGATCCTGTCCTGAAAACCTAGTCAATTTATTAAATTTTCCGGTTAAAAGTCCAAATTGGAGTGGCATACGAGCGATCAATCCATACCCCAATTTGCCGGCTTTATTAATCGTTTCAACAGCCCGTTGATTAATCATATTAAGCACTAGCTGAAAGCCATCCCCAACTAATTTATTCATCATAAAATTTGCTTCCGGGTCCGGATGATAGGTATTAAGAGATAACCCCCAATAACGAATTTTCCCTTGTCGTTTTAATGTTTGCATAGCTTCGAAGCATTCGCTTTTTTCCAGGTCGTCTATTCGTGCTGTATGTAATTGGTAAAAATCGATACATTCTCTGTCCAAGCGTCGTAAACTTTCTTCACAGGCATGAATAATATAGTCATAGGTGTAATCGGTAAAAATTTTCTTTTCATCATCTATTCTTTGTCCAACTTTTGTGGCAATAATAACATCCTGCCTATTGCCAAAAGCTGCTCCAATGACCTTCTCTGAATGCCCAAAGCCATAAAAGTCTGCCGTATCATAGAAGTTGATCCCACGATCCATCGCTTTGTATAAAGCCAATTTTGATTGTTTATCATCTATCTTTCCCCAACCAATTGGAATATTACCGGCCATAGCTGGTCCGCCTATTGCCCAAGCACCAAAACTAATTTCACTGACCCTCAGGTCGGTGTTCCCAAATTTTCTATATTTCATAAGTAATCCGACTGGTTCTTAATCAAACGTATTTCATTGGATTGAATAGATCGGTTTCCAAAAGCTGAATATTTTGAAGCAAATTCATTTAAACTAAGGCTTAATTCAATATTTCAGGAGGCTCAAGTAATTTGAAATATTGATCTATTCTGGGTGTGATTATAATCTCAGTCCTGCGATTTTGTTCTCTTCCAACAGCAAATTCATTATTTGCCTTAGGCATATACTCAGATCGACCTCCAGCAGTCAACCGTTTTGGTGCCACATAAAAGTCATTTTGCAGACTCCGAATTACTGAAGTCGCTCTTTTTACACTTAAGTCCCAATTATCTAGATTACACTCATTAGCAATCGGTATATTATCTGTATGTCCTTCAACTAGAATATCTATCTCATCATGATCATTGATCACTCGGGCAATCTTACCCAATACTTTTTGTGCTTCAGGTCCTAATCGAGAGCTGCCCGATCGAAATAGCATCTTATCGCTTATGGAAATATAGACCACACCTCCTCGTACTTCTACCTGAACATCTTCATCATGAATATCCGTTAACGATCGCTTAAGATTGGTGACTAATGCCAGATTAATTGAATCTTTTAATTGTATCTTTTCAGTGAGGTCTTCAATGTAATTGTATTGCTGATTGATAGATTCCAAGGACTTCTTGATGCTTTCAGCCCCAGTTTTATTTACAATGGATAAATCGGTCATCCGATCTAATAAACCTTCATTGGTATTTTGAAGGTTGTCAATCTGGGCCTTGAGTTGGTCAATTTGTTCATCTTTCAATACCAATTCTGCTTTGTGCTTTTTATTGCAAGCAGTTAGTAAAAAAATGATTAAACAAATCAGACTAAACAAATAAACTTTCATGTTCCTGATATTATTTGAAGAGTTTGCTTTTGTAAACTATGAAACTGAAACGGGCGAATATTTAGTATTAGGAAGATAGTTTTTTATTGACTAAATCACTTTACCAATTACATCCAAGGTGCCTCTTCTCGCTCGACATAAAACAAAATATAGTCATTTAATTTATTTGCTAGACTTAATTGAATGTAGGGTAAAACCAATGATCCTGATGCTGTAGAAAGCGAAAGAGAAGCTAGTCCCTTTCGGTGTTGAAATAAATTCTGCTTGATTCTGATTGCTTGTATTTTCAAGAAAGAAATCGCAGTATATTTGACTCCATAAACACCTCTAACTGCTAAAACGCCAGTTTTTGAAATTTGAATTCGCCACCTTTTTTGGTATCTTTTGGCCATCCAAATGACCAACAATAAATAAAGAATGGATATAACTATAGATGCGATCCAGCCAAAGTTTGAAAATGTAAATGCTATCGGTATTATTGGCAACAAACCAGCATATATTATCATTCGCCATACAATCGATTTGTCAATGCCAAACTCATCTTGATTTAAAAATAAATCCTCATCTACTGTAAGGGATTTTATTCGCTCTAGTTGCTGTTCATAGGCTCCAGGGATGTGCATGGATTGTTTTGATTTGACTTCAATACTAGAAGCTTGTTTTAAAGAAATTTCAAATAGTCGAAATATTCTTTCTAGCGGATTCTGACTCCAAGTGACCATTTGAATTTTCTGAAGGTTGATAAATTTTTCATTTCTGGTTAATAAACCTGTAGTGGAAGTAAATCCTTTGGAAGTGCTATGTAGCTTGAAATCGTAGTACTTAAGAATGGTCCGAAATAATGTAATTACAAATGCTATCACCGCCAATACAGGTATTAAGATGAGAATCACAGCGAAATTTGACAAGTGAAAAATACCCAAGTACTCTTCAGCTCTTCCTACAAAATCAATATTTAAGGCTTGTTCAATATCATCTAAAAAACCAAAGAAAAAGGCAATAATCAATCCTGCAGTCTGCAGGTGGTTTTGGCTAACTCCAATTTTCAAAAGATCACCAAAATCCAAATTTACCAGTTCTTGTTTGGGTTCTTTCAATTCGGTGTTCTCTATAGGACTTTTCGTCAATATGGATGATTCCCTTTGGGCAAGTAAATAGTCCTTAAGGTCTTCGGCAATATTTTTAGCTACAGCATCAAGTGAAACCTCGTTTTGCCCGGAACCAGCTGTATCTATTTTCACGGAAACTACATCAAAAAATCGATGGATAAGGTTTTGTTCAAAGTCAATTGACTGAATCCGATCAAAGGGAATTAGTATCTTTTTTTTGTTAAGTAGTCCTTTTTCAATTATTAGCTCTCTATCATCAATATGATAATAGTATTTAAAATAGGCAATAATTGATGAGATTACGGTAATTGAAGAAAGAGCAATAACAGCGGCTGTAAAATAATTATTGTCGCTTGAAGAATCCCTTCCAATAATCCAGACTAAAAGAATTGGCCAAATTGCTCTGACCAAGTTTCTAAAAAATTTGATTAAAATGATCGAGATCGCAATTGGTGATTGGCGATGGCGGGTAAAGAGATAGCTTATATCATTCTTCTTCATTTACCACCAATGTTTTCTGAATAATAAATGCCCTGAGACGCTGCGCATTTTCATATTTTAATCCTGGCACTTTAAGGTCACTGGCTACTCCTCCTGCTGTAAATACTTCTAATGTGCTAAGATCAAATCTCTTTTCGATAGGTCCTTGATTAATTTCCACATGCTGGACTCGATTGAAAGGAATGGTGGTAATCTTTCTAAAAATAAATCCACTTTTATAAATTATATCCCTATTGCGTATTGCAAGTCCTTTCATTTTGAAAGATTTATTGATTAATGCAATAGAAAGAATGGCTAAAAGTAATAGACCACCAATGATTAACACCAAAATAAATATATATTCATTTTCCACAAAACCCAGCAATAATAATGCGGTAAGTATAGGAATTCCAAAAAATAAAATATTGAAATATAGCAATACTTTCCGGTAGTTATCTTCTAGTGATTCGAAGCGAATGTCTTCAATTGAAGCTATTTCTTCTAAATGTATTTGCGAGTTTGGAAATTCCATAGCGGTGTCACCTATTAAGCAAACAGAGACTAAAAGATATGGGTGAGATAATCAAATTCATTTACTAAATTAGTTTTCTTTTGCTATTACCAAATACTGAGTATCTACTTTTTCTTTTAATTCTTGAAGAAAAAAGTAAGCTTGCCTAAGAGATCCAATACCTGATTTTATCATAATCAAGAAATGCTGTGTCTGTTTTAGGGTAATTTTATCCTCTTTCGAATATTTTGAAACATAATTTAGAAACGCTTTGAAGAAAGCTGTTTCATAAAATGGAGATTGTTGGTTTCTTGTAAAAAAACAACGCAACCGATTTTGCTTTAAAGAAATTCTTTCAAAACCCATCTTTTTACAAATCCACCTTAGTTTAAGGCCATTGTATAATTCTTCCACCTCTGACGGTACCGGACCAAATCGATCTGCTAGCATCGCATTGAAAGCTTGGATTTCTTCTTCAGATTCTATTTCATCCAACTGGGTATAAAGCCTTAGTCGCTCTTCAATATTGGCTACATAATCATCAGGGATGTGCATTTCTGTATCGGTTTCTATGTGAACGTCCCGCACGAATTGTTGTTTTTCTTCAATTTCTTTTTTAAA
Source organism: Lewinellaceae bacterium (assembly GCA_024639065.1). Lineage (GTDB taxonomy): Bacteria > Bacteroidota > Bacteroidia > Chitinophagales > Saprospiraceae > JAHEJC01. Next base: position 18,875 of record JAHEJC010000010.1, read on the forward strand.
CAAATCTTTAAACTCGCTTTCCTTTAATTCCTGTATTGCTTCATCAAGAATCTTTTGGTAAGTCTCATAACCAATATCCGATATAAAACCACTTTGTTCAGCTCCCAGTAAATTTCCAGCACCACGAATATCCAGATCTTTCATGGCTATATGAAATCCACTACCTAGATCTGAAAACTCTTCAAGTGTTTGAATACGTTTACGAGCTTCAGGCGTAAGCACTGATAAGGGTGGGCAGAATAAATAACAGAAAGCTTTACGATTGGATCGACCAACGCGCCCCCTTAGCTGATGCAAGTCGCTTAAACCAAATTGATGCGCATTATTGATTATTATGGTATTGGCGTTAGGAATATCTAATCCAGTCTCAATAATATTTGTACAAACTAGTACATCTATTTTACCATTGATAAAATCCAACAAAGCTTTTTCTAATTCTTTGGGATCCATTTGCCCATGTGCTGGAATAATTCCTAAGTCCGGGCAAATTTTTCTGAGCATTACAACCATCTCGATCAGATTCTTAACTCTATTGTGCACAAAAAATACCTGGCCTCCTCTGTCTATTTCGTAGTAAATGGCTTCCCGAATAAGATCATCGTTAAATACTCTTCTTTCGGTATGGATGGGTTGTCGATTAGGCGGTGCGGTGCGAATGATAGATAGATCCCTAGCGGACATTAGAGAAAATTGAAGCGTGCGTGGTATAGGTGTCGCAGTCAAAATAAGTGTGTCCACATTGACTTTCAGGTTACGCAATTTTTCTTTTGCAGCTACACCAAATTTTTGTTCCTCGTCTATAATTAACAATCCTAAATCCTTAAAGGAAAGCGCCTTGTTTAAAAGAGAGTGAGTACCAATCAAAATTTCTATCTTACCTTCTTTAACCTTCTCAAAAATAAGCCTTTTCTCTCTCGCTGATCTAAACCTGTTGACATAATCAATTGATAGATTAAATTCTTTCAAACGATCTGTAAACGTTTTATAATGCTGCAAGGCAAGTATTGTAGTTGGAACCAAGATTGCAACTTGCTTGCCATCAGTTACACACTTAAAAGCAGCCCGAATAGCCACTTCTGTTTTACCGAATCCAACATCACCACAAATCAGTCGATCCATCGGATATTCCTTTTCCATATCTTGTTTTACATCGACTGTTGCCTGAAACTGATCCGGGGTGTCTTCATAGATAAAAGAAGCCTCTAGCTCATTCTGCAAATATCCGTCCGGGCTAAATGCGAATCCTTTTATTGCTTTTCGCTTTGCATATAGTTTTATAAGTTCTTTGGCAATATCTTTTATTTTACGCTTAGTTTTACGCTTTACATTTTTCCAAGTATCTCCTCCGATACGACTTAGTCGAGGAGGCGTTCCATCTTTACCAACATATTTAGATATTTTGTGAAGTGCATTTATACTTACATATAACACATCATTATTCTTATAAATAAGTCTTACTGATTCTTGGGTGCGACCATTGATTTCCAATTTTTCAAGGCCGGAGTATCTTCCTACACCATAATCAATATGCGTAACAAAATCGCCTGGTTGTAATTCCCGAAGCATTTTCGCCTTAATGGCTTGATCCTTGGAAAATCCCTTTCGAATACTATAGCGGTGATATCGTTCAAAGATTTGATGATCCGTGAAGCCGGCTACATTATTATCCAGATCAATAAATCCAGCGTGAATCGAGGATACAATCGGATGAAATTGAATATTAGCTTCTAGGTCTTCAAAAATTCGATAAAACCTTTCTACTTGTTTGTTATTAGAAGTAAATAAAAAAGTTTCGATTTTTTCTTGTTCGAGTTTTTTGAGGTGTTCAATTAACAGCGTAAAATTTTTATTGAATGTAGGTTGGGCTTTACCGTTAAACTGGATGGTTTTTGTTACCTTTTGATCATTCGTATTATTGATATGGACTAAAGATAACTTAGCAATATCATCTACAATTTCATTGGGGTATAAAAAAGCACGGTCCTGATAAAATGATTGATAGGTTTCAGGCTCAGAAATTTGAATCTGTTTAGCAAATTCGGCTAATTTTTCAAAACAAGTCTGCAGTCGTTCTATAAAAAATTGGACATCCCGCATCCAAACAATTGCATCTTCAGCAATTATGCTTAGAAATGAAACCTTATCATCCGCTGAAAATTGTGATTTCAAATTTGGGACCAAGCTTACATTGGCTATATTCCTTTTGGAAAGTTGAGTGACCGGGTCAAATATTTTGATCTGCTCTACTTCATCATCAAAAAGTTCAATCCGATAGGGAAACTCATTTCCAAAGGAAAAAATATCAACTATACCACCCCTTATAGAAAATTGTCCAGGTTCATAAACAAAGTCAGTCCGCTCAAAACCGTGTTCAACTAGCATCTCAATAACGAAATCGATATCCAGGTCTTCTCCTTTATTAATTTCAATTTTTGTTTTTTTCAATATGACAGGAGAGACTACTTTCTCAAAGAGGGCTTCCGGGTAGGTTACTATTATGTTACTCTTAATTGTGTCATTTGCCAATTGGTGGATCGTTTCGGAGCGAGTCAGAATATTGGTATTATTGATCTGCTCAAAGTTGGTAGGAAATTTAAAAGAATCTGGGAAGAAATATATGGTTCGATCTGGTAAGATGGCAGCCAAATCATTTTGGATGTAAGCAGCTTCTTCTTTATCAAGAGCAATGACAACATGATGTTTACCTTTAACAAACCGAGTAGTCGCCGCTAGGCAAAAGGAGGCCTGTGCTCCAACTAATCCTGATAATTGTAGATTAATGTGAGCTGATGTGGTAATACTATCAACAATCTTCTTTACTCCAGCTGATTGACTATAGATATCAATCAGCCTTTCCAAATTATTCACAACACAAAAATAAGTTGTTTTTTATAAATAGATCTAACAACGAAGAGCTTCTTGGGTTTTGTTTATTACATAGTTGATAGAAGGGTTACCCTAGAATGCTGGTCATAAAACAGAAAAGGGCACCAAAATGGTACCCTTTTCACTTCTTAAACCAACCAATCTTATTTCTTTATAAACTGTTTTGTTAATTTTTCAAAACCCGTATCAAATTCCATTAAGTAATACCCTGCTTGTAATGCACTCACATCGAATCTTGCTTTTCCTCGAATCTCTCGCTGAAGGATTTGCTTTCCAAGCACATTATATACATTGACAAATATCGTACCATTAGAAATATTTTTAGGTTTCACTACCAAAATGTTCTGAACTGGGTTGGGGAATATAGTTACCTCAAAAGGATCCAGTGTAATCAAATTATTTGCCAGACTAGGACTGCTTCCAATGTTCACTGAATAATCTTCTACCTCACCCCATCCAAAATTATCGCACGAGGAACTGGTCTTTTTATTCCATTGCATTTGTACACGCATTCTTGTAGTCCCAGTTTTAGCATTAGGAGGAACCTGTATGGTTCCGGATATTTTATTTTTTGCCAAGATTTCAAAAACCAATTCATCTTGATCCGTGAAATCTCCATCTTGATTGAAGTCGATATATACATTCCATCCTTCGTTATAGGCACTACCTGCATAATGTGGTTCTAGCGTAATGCCATAAGAAGATGATTTGTTCAAATTAGTAGATAAGCTGGTGTAATCTCCATATCCTCCGTCACTGCCTGTGGCATTATTTATACTACCGAGTTTTACCAGTTTTATCCATTCGTATGTGGTTTTACTTGAAGAAGACGCACAATAAGAAGCATTGGTCACACACGGACCACAATCTCCTCCACAATCTACACCCGTCTCATTCCCATTTTTGATTCCATCATTACAGGTTGAACAAGGAATACAATCCCCACCACAATCGATCCCTGTCTCATTACCATTTTCAATTCCGTCATCGCAGGTAGAGCAAGGATTACATCCACCTCCACAATCCACACCCGTCTCATTCCCATTCATAACTCCATCACCGCAGGTAGGTGTATTACCACCACCAATATTAATAGAATAGTCCTCCACTTCTCCATAAGTAAGAATAGAACATGGACCTGGAGCTGCTTTGTTCCATTGCATTTGAATACGCATACGGGTCACGCCTTGCAGTGAATTATTTGGTACAGTTACATTAGCTTTTACGGTAGAATTCCCATTTTTTGCCAAAACTTTTTCTCCGGTATCGCTGAAATCGCCATCTCCGTTCCAATCAATGTAGGCATTAAAGAATTCGATATAAGCTGATCCATTATATCCTGGAGTAATTCGCAAACTGTAAGTCTTACCTTTGCCAACATTAGCTGTTTTGCTCGTGTAATCGCCATAACCGGCGTCTGCTTTGGAACTGTTATTCAAGTCAGCAAATGAAACATTTTTAATATATTCATATTGAGTGGTAGTTGATTTTGAAGCACAATAAGATGATTGATCACAAGGACCACAACTACCTCCACAATCAACTCCAGATTCATCACCATTCTGAATTCCATCATTACAAGTAGTACAAGGAGAACAATCTCCTCCACAATCCACGCCGGTTTCATTGCCATTTTTAATGCCATCATTACAAGTGGTACATGGTGCACAACTCCCGCCACAATCTACACCGGTCTCATTCCCATTTTGGATCCCATCATTACAAGTGGGTGAACTTGTGGTTCCGGATATACTTACAGAATAATCTTCCACTTCGCCATAACTGAGATTACTACAAGGATTCGTGATGGCTTTATTCCATTGCATGGAAATTCTCATTCGGGTTTTACCATTTGATGCATTTACCGGCACTTTAATGCTTATTGAGATCTTCTTATTTCCTGTAGTTTCAACTACATGTTCCCCTGCATCTGTTAGATCTCCATCACCATTCCAATCCATCCAAACTGAAAAATGTTCTGCATATGCTGAACCAGCAAAGTGTGGCGTTACACTAAGCGTATATGTTTTACCTTTTTCTACTTGAGCAGTTTGAGCAGTAAAGTTGCCATAACCTTCTTTTCCTGAATTATTATTAATTCCAGCAAAGGTTACATTCTTAATATGTTCATATTGAGTATTGTCACTGGAAGAGACACAGTAGTTATCCACTACGCATGGTCCACAGGTTCCTCCACAATCTACTCCAGTTTCATTTCCGTTTTGAATCCCATCATTACAAGTAACACATGGCGCACAATCACCTCCGCAATCTATTCCAGTTTCATTTCCGTTTTGAATCCCATCATTACAAGTAGCGCATGGTGCACAATCACCTCCGCAATCTACTCCGGTTTCATTCCCATTTTTTGCTCCATCATTACAAGTAGCACATGGGTTACAACCGCCTCCGCAATCTACTCCAGTCTCATTACCATTTTGAATTCCATCATTGCATGTAGCACCAGCACCGCCCCCACTACATGAAGTAAGGCAAGCAGAATTATTAATCCGACTACGGATCAAATCTCCCGGCTCTGGACCAAATCCTTGGTTGAAATTTATGCCATACGATGTAAGGTGGCAATAACTCATAATTGTCCCACCACCTGATGGTGCTGGACCTTTACTACAACCAGATGATGGTTCAGGGGTATAGCAATTATCAATAGCTCCACCTGGCCAAGAGCAGCTGTGGGTATGAGGTGATCCGAGTACGTGGCCCGTTTCATGGGTAACCACATTGACGGTCCAGGAATAAGTCGGGAAGTTGTTATAAGTGCTATTTACCCATGAATAAGCGTAGGCATAAGATGTGCACAAAGCATCTACCCAAGCGATACCCCCATTGGATGGATTTCCGCGGGAAATTAAATGAGCTACATCTCCATTAAAAGAAGAATTGTTATTCCTAAAAGAAGTTAATGCGGATGTAGTAGTACCAGTACCATAACTATCCGGGGAAGTCCATACATAAACTTCTGATATTTTCATTTCTATGTTCTCATTAGCATAAAGAGTCTGGACAGAATTAAAAATCCCAGAAAGAAAATTGGTAGCAGCAGCTGCAGATCCTTTCTCTTTATAAAGATCATAATCCAGTTCAAAATAAATATTGACACACTTTTCAGCTCTTATGCTGGCTGACTTTTGAGATAATATTTTTCGAATTTCTTCTATTTGGAGGGCATCCCATTCAGGATCTTTGGTATCACAAGAAAAGTCGTTGGTAATTTTTAATTTATCTTCCTCATAAAGCACATAATCGCTTTGACCTTTAGCACCATATTTACCCAATACCATGTTGCCATGTTCGGCTGTCTCAAATACGCCTATGATATCATCATTAAATACGCTTAAAGCGACGATCGAAGCTTTACTACCTACTACGATACCTTGATAAAATAATCCTGGATCGTATTCTACCGGATCATTTGGTGACTCTGAAGTTTTTACATTAAATCCTGCTGCATAAAGGTCGCTTTTGACAAGCTCTAAGGTGATCGATTCATCCCCATAGGGAATGTTTACCTCCACTGCCTGGTGGCCTTTTGTCAATAACGATTTCAACCCTTTCTGGTCAAGAGTCAATCGAGTATAATCTTTAATGTATTCATCGAGTACAGTAGAGCGGATAGAAACTCTATTAGCTTTGAATAAGTTGGTTTTTACAAACAGTTCGCCCTTTTGTCTTTGATCTAAAACTTTCTTAGATATGGGTGAATGCTGTCCAAATATTACTGTACTGTAAAACAGTATAATGGCTGTCGCCTTCAAACACTTCATGAACCTCTGAACTTTTTATATAACAAATATTGCAATTCCACTACCATTACCACATGATAGCGATTCAAGTACCATAAACCTACTAGGATATGCATGGTAATAAAACACCAAGAATAAAATCCTGAAAATTAGGACATTAAAAAGAGAGAAGAAAGCTAAATTAAATGCGCCACAATAATAATAATTATCTTTGACTTTATTAAACCTTCCATTAAAAGTTTAACATAATTAGCCTTTTTAATTAGCTTGGGGAAGTAATACGAAATATTCAAAATCTATGCCAACTCTGAAAATAATTCAATTTTGATCGGTAATAATGAACTGAAAGGCCGCATGTATTACTCTAAAATTTTATTGTTCGGCGAATATTCTATTTTGCTGGAAGGAGATGCTTTGGCTGTACCTTGGAAAAAGAAATATGCTTATTGGAAACAAGGCGCCTTTGATTATAGTAGAAAGTTAACTGATTTTTATTTTTATTTACTGCAGCAGCGAGTCCAATCCATTGATAAGGATGCATTTTATGAATCAATACAATCCGGATGGCATTTTGAATCAAATATTCCCATGGGCTATGGACTTGGTAGTTCCGGCAGCCTTACTGCTGCAATTTATTCAAAATTTGGTCTTAACCAGGAAGTGGATATAAACGCTTTAAGGGCCCAATTTTCAATAATTGAATCTTATTATCATGGTACTAGTTCAGGATTTGATCCATTAATTTCCTACTTTGGCAAAGCAATTTATTTGCGCAAAACAGCTCTAAAGGTTTATCCATTAAATACATTTAGTCTATCTAATTTTTTTCTTGTTGATTCTGGTATAAAAAGAAGTGAAAAGAACCTGATAACCAACACCTATGAAAAATTAATAAACCAGCCTAAAAAATTGGGTGAAAGGTTGGTAACATTGCAAAATGATGCTATTCAATGTTTGATCGGTTCCGAGCAAGGTTTGGATCAACATATCCGCAAAATAAGTCATTTCCAACTAAATTTTTTGAGAGACCTTATCCCAGATAATCTAAGTAATTTTTGGAAAAGAGGCTTACAAAACGATACGTTCTATTTGAAGTTATGTGGTGCCGGTGGAGGTGGATATTATTTGGGATATACCAACAAGAGAAGCAATATCGAAGTCCTCCAGGTAAAATATCCAATATATTGGTTAGAAGATTATTCCTCTGATCTATATTGATAATACACTAGATCAGGATATTCGCTAACATATAAAGAAATATCCTGATCCATCAATCTGCGTCCGTTCATGTAAGCGTAAACGGTAACATCGGTCAATCCTTCTTTTCTTAATTCTTTTTTTAATAGGTTGGCATCGAAGTAGGAATCCAAAAGACCGACTGTATAATCGTAATCCTTATCCTGGTTAATGTTTTCAATCATCAAAAAGGGATAATTTTCAATAGATTTTGGAATTCTGGGCAAATTAGAACTAGTAACAAAAACCTTGTAAGTCAACCCATTTCGCAAGCGGTTAAAATGAAAAAAGGAGGTGTCTTGAAATTGTCTTACAACTTCAGGATATTGATAAGTGAGGTTGTATTTATTAGACAAATCGTGTAAACGAAAATCTATTCTACGATTAAATTTTTGGCCACTTGGGTTGGCTACATTGTTGATTTTGTTAATCGCAATGGGAAATGATTTACCTGCTCCCACAATGAAGATGCGATCATTCCTGATACCTTCATCAATAAGGTAATCTTTTATTTTTTCTGACCTCTTGATTGAAAAGAATAAATCAAAATCTGGATTTTGTGAGTCGTCTGTATGACAGATTACATCTACTAATAAATCTAGATGGTCATTTAATAATTTGCTCAGGTTTTTTAATTTTTTAATATTGTTGGGAGTCATGATAAAATCATCCTCCCCATATAACAAATAGGGTATTGTGAAATTGATAAGTGGGGTTTTATCTACTTCATTGATCATAACATCTTCATCGGAGTCAACAATGTTATTAATGAATGGAAGTTCATATGCTTCAATCATAATTTCGGTGATCGGATTTTTAAAAAATAATGTATACAGATCGTACCCCCCAATACCATCCTTGCGATTTGAGCTAAAAACTGCAGCATTACCAGAGGGAGCAATTCTAAAATTTATATCATCACCAGGAGAATTAATTGGAGCAAAAACATTATCGCATTTTTTCCATTCCCTATTGGAAGTGCTAAATTCACTCATAAATACATCGAATCCTCCAATACTAGTAGGTCGGTTGCTGCTAAAAAATAAGTGATGACCATCTGGTGAAAGATAAGGACTGATGTCGTCATAGGGACTATTAATCTGAGCACCTAAATTCTGAGGATTTTGCCAAGCTCCATCTAGCTTATGCAAGACATATAAATCCAAGCCTCCAAAACCTTCTTCACGAGCGCCAGCAAACAAAAGGATGCTATCATTTACCATATAGATATACTGATCGCCTGCTTCTGGATAAATATGATGATCAAATACGCCTTGTCTGATTTCAGTATCTCCGCTGAAAGTATCAACCAATATTTTATTTTGAATTACTTGAAATATCATTGCACGTTGACCTGATCGGTCAATGTCCAGAAGTACATTATGATCTTTTGAATCAAATGACTCATTCATGAAAAATATATCGGACCAATTATCATTTACGTATTCAACACCGTATATGCTTATCGGAGCATAAGGAATTTTGGATCGTTCATCCCAACCTGACAACACTCGATTTGAAGAAAAGTAAATTCGTTCTTCAAAGCTTGGGCTATAAACAGGTCCAAATTCATCATATTTTGTGTTGATCTTATTCCCTAGGTTTTCTACATATCCCCATTGCTCTTTCAGTTTCCATTTAATCGCATTACCACACTGTTTTATAAAGTGTTTGACCTCTTCTCGTTCCTGGCCTGTTTCTTTATTTGCTCTCAAATAAGATTTATAATGAGCGATCGCAAATTCAAATTGCATACGATGATGAGCAATTCGACCTAACCATAGATGTGTTTTGGATGAAGCATTTTTACCTGTAGCTGCTTGTTTTACAAAGTTTTCTGCTTCCTCCAAATTATTTAATTCAAAGTAACATTTTGCAATAGCTAAAAGAATCGGAGATTGGACAGTAGGCAGCTCATTTTGTAACTCATACAAAGCCATTTCATAATTGCCTTGATTTATATAGTCCAATCCAGCCTTATAAAATTTAGTGTTTTGAGTCCAGCTTAATGTGCTGAAAAGCATTGAAGCAATAAGATAAAGAATCACTCGCATGAATATAAAGAGCTAGATTTTTGTTTCAGTATTAAATCCTTCTAAATAATCAGCAACTTTTCTCAAGAACGATCCTCCCAGAAAACCATCAACTACTCTATGATCATAGGACAAGGATAAGAACATCATTTGCCTAATAGCTATCACATCTCCGTATTTGGTTTCAATAACTGCAGGCTTTTTTCTTATAGCTCCGCTTGCTAGAATAGCTACTTGAGGTTGGTTGATTATTGGGGTACCCATGACATTTCCAAAAGTACCTACATTGGTAACGGTAAAAGTGCCTCCTTGAATGTCTTGAGGAAGGAGTTTATTTTCTCTGGCCCGAGAAGCTAGATCATTTACCGTCTTAGCTAATCCAACCATATTATAATGATCTGCATTTCTGATTACTGGTACAATTAAGTTACCATTAGATAATGCGGTTGCCATCCCAATATTGATATCATGCTTTATAATGATTTTATTCTCTTCCACCGATGCATTAATTCTTGGAAAATCTTGAATGGCTTTTACGATAGCCTCAATAAATATTGGGGTCAAAGTAATCTTTTGATAGTGTTTTTGGAAGAACTCATCTTTTACTCTATTACGCCATTGAACTAGGTTAGTTACATCAGCCTCCACAAAAGATGTAACGTGTGCGGATGTCTTTTTAGAATATACCATGTGATCCGCAATAAGTTTACGCATTCTGTCCATCTCGATAATCTCTACATTTTCCGTAGAGGATCTCAGGATGACAGGTTCTTCGCTAAAGTCCACTGTTTCTTTAGATTTGTCACGAGCATTTTCATTACTCGTGATTTCTTTAGAAAGGATTTCTGGGGTGATTTCTTCAGCTTCAGCGGGTTTGGCATTTGATGAAGCGGAAGCAGCACCTCTATTTTTAACGTAAGCGATGAGATCGTTTTTAGTTACCCTCCCGTTCATCCCAGTACCGGTTATCTGATCTAGCTCATCGATCAAAATATTTTCTTTTGCAGCTATATTTCTCACCAAAGGAGAATAGAATCTAGTAGCTTGACTTGGACGAGCAGCCTCAAACTTGGAAACCTCGGTAGGTACCAAAGCTTCTTCTCTATCCGGTGCTGAAACTCCTGCTCCAATTGTTTCCATTGGTGGCTCTTCCATTAAAGGAAGCACATCATGAGATCCTAAATTATTTTTTGCAGCTGATTCAGTATGAATATAAGCTATCACTTTACCTACCTCAACAACATCGTCCACCTGAAATAAAATTTTACCCATCACTCCATTCGCTGGAGAAGGTATTTCAGAATCAACTTTATCGGTGGCAATCTCCAGAATAGTTTCATCTTCTGATACTGTATCACCTTCTTGTTTTATCCATTTAAGGATCGTGGCTTCCATGATACTCTCCCCCATTTTGGGCATGATCAGATCTATTATTGCCATATAAACTGGTGTATTGTTTTATGTGTCAGGATTTGCAAAATTAACTCATTTGTCTGTCAATAAAAACTTTCGTAAGAGATTAATCGCGACATTGCTAGTAAACTTAATATTTAAAGCCCGCTCCTTAGACGCCAGAATTTTTTTAGTTTTAATATTATTTCGACTTCCATAAGCAATCCAAATGGTACCAACTGGTTTGTCCGGCGTTCCTCCACCAGGACCGGCAATTCCAGAAACTGAAAGGCCTACATCAATGTCCATTTTATCAAATAATCCTTCTAACATAGCTCGAACGGTTTCTTCACTCACTGCCCCATATCTCAACAAAATTTCGGGTTTTACCTTTAGTTGTTTTGTTTTGGCCTCATAACTGTATGTAATAATACTACCCTCATAATAATCTGAAGCTCCAGCGGGCGTTACAATCTGATGCGCAATGTAACCACCGGTGCAACTTTCTGCAGTTCCGACTTTTAATTCCTTTTTCCTCAGAATATTTCCCAAAGCTTCCGATAAGGATTCATCTTCCATTCCATATACATAATGATCAAGAATGTTTTTAATTTTATCAAACCATTGATCTACCTCATTCAAAACTTGGTCTTTCGAAGCACCTCTCCCAGTGACACGAACACGCACGGTACCCAAATCCGGAAGGTATGCAATGCTTAAATGTTCTGGTAATTGATTTTCAATATCTCGAATCAAATCAGCCAATTGGGTTTCGCCCGCACCTGCAGTACGCAGGGTTCTATGTACAATGATTGGGTCGTAAATGGATCTAATTTTGGGAATTACATGATCATGCAGTAGGATTTTCATCTCATAGGGAACACCGGGCAAATGACAGAAATAGTTTTTTTCTTCTGTAAACCACATTCCTGGAGCAGTTCCCAGCTTATTGTGCATGAGTTCTACCCCAGCTGGCATATAAGCTTGCTGTCTATGTGCTTCGGTAGGTTTACGTCCTAGTTGTTCAAAAAAATCGGAAATTAATTGGAAGATTTCTTTATTGAAAATCATAGGTCTTCCTAAATAATCGCTTATTACTTCCTTAGTAATGTCATCCTTAGTTGGGCCAAGACCTCCTGTCGTTATAATCAAATCAGCCTTAGAGGATAACATAGTAAGGCTTTCTTTAATATTGTTTGCTTGATCGCCAACGGTTTGTTTACCAATAATTTCAACACCAATCTGGTTAAGCTCCTTAGCGATATGACTAGCATTGGTGTCAATAGTTTGGCCGATAAGCAACTCATCGCCAATGGTAAGAATTGCTACTTTCATAAAAAAAACTCAATTTCTTTTGAGACATAAATCTTGACAATTCCGTCAACGTTTATATGAATCTTTCCTAACTTATCGACCATAATTATTTTCCCATTAAACTGCTTTTGAGTATCTAATTGCTGGAATAATAAATCGGAGTTCAATCCCAACAATCGTTCGTGATACCAACGGTCTATTTGTTGAAAAGAATGTAAACAGAGCTCATTATAAACTTTTTGTAAGTAATTCAATAGTTTTTCCATGACTTCATAGCGAGATATATTTTCTTTTAATATCGTTTTCAATGAACAAGCGGAAAATGACTTTGGAAATGTCGACTGGTTTATATTTATCCCAATACCAAGAATACTATGTTGTAAAGATCTTCCCATTATACTATTTTGGATCAATAGTCCTGCTATTTTAGTATTTTGAACATAAACATCGTTTGGCCACTTAATAAATACTCGTCTCCCTACAAATTCTTCAATACACCATGCAACCCCTACACAGATGGCTTTGTTTAAATAATAAATCTTATCCAGAGGTAGAAAATGTGGATAAATGATAATGGACGAGGTAATATTATTATGGGGTTCAGCTATCCATCTGGCATTTAATTGGCCTTTTCCGCGAGTTTGATGTTGTGTATCTATGATCGTTCCGTCTGGTAGGGCAACTTTTTTTAATAGCTTGATTGCAAATTCATTAGTGGAAGTAAGTTTATCTAATTGAATCCTGAATGAACCTATTCCCATTATTAACGATTACCTATTCCAAAACAAGGTTATTTTTGTATTTTTGATCAACAAAGGCAAGATAATAAATTTGGATAACAACAGCGCAGTTAGAAAACCTACTCCATCCTTCGACCATCTCAATGATCTTATTATCGAAAGTATACAAGATATCAAAGGTAAAAATATATTGGTTATGGACTTAAGCAATATAGAGGATTCACCCACAGACTATTTTATAATATGTGAGGGCGAATCAACTACTCAGGTAAAAGCAATCTCTAATAATATTTATAAAAGAGTGAAGGATGAAATGAATATCAAATCTAGTCATATTGAAGGGATACGTGATAGTAAATGGGTTCTTTTAGATTATTTTGATACCGTGGTGCATATTTTTTATCCTGAGACTAGGTCCTTTTATGATCTTGAATCCTTGTGGAGTGACGCAAGTACCAAAGAAATTGAGTCTTAATAGATAGAATTATACATTTTTTCTAAAATATAGAACGTTTAATGCTCTAATGCGTTAATAGTATTACATGAATTGAAAATCTTAAATGGATAATAACAAAAACAGCAAGCCAAATAAAAAGAAAGAGGGAAAACCCAATTTCAATGCCTATTGGATCTATGGTATAGTTGCTCTCGTATTATTATTGATAAATATCTTCGGTTACTCTAGCATGAGACCTGAAACCATTAATCTAGGCCAATTGGAGAATATGATATTGGAGGGAGATGTAAGCAAAATAGTGGTTGAAAATAAAAAAGATGTCAAAGTATTTGTTAAAAATGAACGACTGAACTCTTATCCAAGGCTCAAAGACAAATCTTCATCTTTATCTGAACCTTACTTTTCAACTGAGGTCGGATCCATGGAGTTTTTTGAAACGCGTATTACCGAAATTCAAAAAGATCTTCCGAGGGAAGATAGAGTTTATATTGAACCGGTAACCCGGCAGGATTGGTTAGCACCTATTTTGAGCTGGGTGGTTCCAATATTTTTAATTGTAGCTATCTGGTTATTTATTATGAAACGTGTTAGCGGAAGTGGTGCTGGACCAGGAGCTCAAATCTTCAATATTGGCAAATCTAAAGCCACCCTGTTTGACAAGAATACTAAAGTCAATGTTACTTTCGCTGATGTGGCTGGACTGGAAGAAGCCAAAGAAGAAATTGTTGAAATTGTAGACTTTCTAAAAACCCCCCAAAAATATACGGCATTAGGTGGAAAAATTCCGAAGGGTGTGTTATTGGTAGGTCCTCCAGGTACCGGAAAAACTTTATTAGCAAAAGCGGTGGCCGGAGAAGCAGACGTACCTTTTTTCTCCATTTCCGGTTCTGATTTTGTAGAAATGTTTGTGGGTGTCGGAGCATCCCGGGTGAGAGATTTATTTAAACAGGCCCGTGAAAAAGCGCCTTGCATAATTTTTATTGATGAGATAGATGCGATAGGACGTGCCAGAGGAAGAAATAGCATTCAAGGGGGCAATGATGAAAGAGAAAACACGCTTAATCAGTTATTGGTGGAAATGGATGGCTTTAGCACCGACAAAGGGGTTATTTTGATGGCAGCCACCAACCGTCCGGATGTATTGGATACAGCGCTCTTGCGACCAGGGAGATTTGATCGCCAGATTGGTATTGACTTACCTGATCTGAAAGGTCGTGAAGCAATATTTAAGGTGCATCTAAAGCCAATCGTAACTAGTTCCTCAGTGGATCCGGAAATTTTATCTGAGATGACACCAGGGTTTGCAGGGGCAGATATTGCCAATGTATGCAATGAAGCGGCGTTGATAGCAGCCAGGCGAAACAAAAAGGCTGTTGATATGCAGGATTTCAATTCTGCACTGGATCGAGTCATAGGTGGTCTTGAAAAAAAGAACAAACTTATCTCTCCCAAAGAAAAAGAAATCATTGCCTATCATGAAGCTGGACATGCCATTGCAGGGTGGTATCTGGAACATGCTTCTCCGTTGGTCAAAGTCACCATTGTACCCAGGGGAATTGGTACCTTGGGGTATGCTCAATATTTACCTAAAGAAGAATATATTACTCGAACAGAGCAATTATTGGATAGGATGTGTATGACTTTTGGAGGTCGTGCTGCGGAAACCGTGATGTTTAATAAAATATCTACTGGAGCTCAAAGTGATCTTGATCAAGTAACTAAGATGGCTTATAGCATGGTTGCTGTTTACGGAATGAATGAAGATGTAGGCCAAGTATCGTTTTATGGATTGCAACAAGATCAATTTCAAAAGCCATATTCCGATGAGACTGCTTCAAAAATTGATGAAGAAGTACGAAGACTGGTTGACTCTCAATATCAACGCGCTATTCAACTTTTAACAGATAAAAGAGAACAATTGGAAATTTTGGCAAAAGAACTATTAGAAAAAGAAGTTCTGATCAAGTCTGATGTAGAAAAATTAATCGGTCCAAGCCCTTTCGAAATTAAAACTTCAGCTCAAGCTGTGAGTGATAATTTGGAAAATTTACCAGATGTTAAAGAAGTTATTGAGCCTGATAAAGAGGAAATACCGGATGATGAATTGGAAAATGATTCTACTATCGGCCCGTCGCCAGTGTAATCCTTTTGCTGCAAGCCTCCCTAAACCTAAATTTCTCTATTGTTGTCAATCTTCATCCACCTGTAGGTTGCTTAATACAATCTTTTTCACCATTTTTTTAATACAAACCGTCTAAATAATGTTGTGCATGTCTTAGCTTTGGAACTTCAGATGGATTTACCTGGTTGAAGTAATTAGATTAAAATTCATTTCTGCATACATATATATTAAACCCTTCAAATAAAAGATGAAACCTGTAAAACATATTATACATAATTAAATCCCCCTGATGCATTATGCCAAACATCCATGACATCAAATGCTGGGACCCCCAGGGGGATATTTTGATATAAATTGCTAAATAGCTGAATTGTAAATAAGTTAAGCTGAAAAATTTTCATGATAAGCCCATCGCCAAGGTAACCATACTGATATTTTCCACCCCGGCCTCTCTTAATTTTAAAGCACAGGCCTCCAATGTAGCCCCAGTGGTAAGTACATCATCAACTAATAATACGTGTTGACCTTGGTGTAAATGACCTTGCTCCAGGCCAAACGCCTCATTCATGTTCTCTATGCGGTTGATTCGATTTTGTTTGGTTTGAGTCTTAGTTTGTTTTGATCGAATCAAAATTTTACTTTCTACCGGAATGTTCAATATATCACCAATTTCAGCAGCTAATATTTCACTTTGATTAAATCCTCTTTTTCTAAATTTAGCGGGGTGTAATGGCACTGGAATTATTATATCTACTTTTTGAAACAAAGATGATCCATAAATCTTTTGACCTATTTCTTGACCAAATCTTTTACCGATTTTAGTCATTTCATTATACTTAAATTGGTGGATTAAATTTTCAATGATGTAAGAATAAACAAATAAAGCAGCTCCAGCACGTATGGGAACTCGTCCTACAAAGTGTCGTTCAAATGCATTTGCTGGTTGATTAAAATGATCTGTATATGGCAAATGATATAAACAATCCAGGCACAGAAAATCGCTTCTTCTTGACTCTTGTTTGTTGCACCCCAGACATTCCTCCGGAAAAGCTAAGTGTATTAATCCATCCCAAAGATCATTGAATAGAGTCATCGTCCATTTGAAATTTATTCGATAATAATTTCATCTAAAAAGACCCATGAAGGTTGACCTTCGTTTGGATGAGTGCTTGGACAGACTCCAATATTCTTAGCGTGAATATATATGTATCGAGCATTGGTATTGTAAACAGGAGTTTCATATAAGTCAACCATTTCTTCATTTAATGGGTGCTCTCTTATTTTTGATAGTCGCTTAAATCCTTTGTAATTAAATAAATCGTTGGATACTTCAATATTAATTGCTGAAGGTGCGAATACGTTTTTGGAAGGATTATGCAAATAGCCCAGTTTAATCTTTCTAATTTTACGTTGTTCTCCCAGATCTATAACTATTTCAGCATCGTCCTCAAGAAAACCCATCCATTTCCCTGTTCCCATTTCTTCTTCCTTGCCCCGTTTACCATCAATCAGAAGACTGGGACTATAACCCTTATAAGGATCGCTTGGGTGAGATTCTAAAATCACTTCACCAAAGGTTAAGTTAGATTTAATGTTTTTACTAATTTCCTTACTAGGCGTTAGACCCTCAACAAAAGCCTTAGCTCGTAAGTAGGTTGGTTTTTTTACAATAAAAGGTCGTTTATACAATTTAGACTGAGTCGACGGTTTAGATCCATCTAAAGTATAAAATAGCATTGCATCCGGATGAACACTTTGCAAAGTTACTTTGGTAGTTGGGTCTCCTGCATCTTCAACAATAATTCGAGGGGTCCGTACAAATCCTTTTACATTCGAAATTTTTAAAACATATGCATCCCGGGAATCTAAAAGGTCGTTCGTGTAATCGGGAACACTGATCCTAATGTTGTTTTGAATTTGTGCCCATTCAATTTTTTGGTTATTGGCAAGGAAAGAGATCTCTGTATCAATAGTCGCTTCGACATCCTGAAGCCAAAGAGCGCCAGGCCGATATTTAGGTAAAATCGCAAATAAATCAGATCCATTATAGGTGAAAAACATTTCTATTACAGCCTGCTTTTCTTTAGGATGGATCGTATTGATCATAATATGGTCGTAGGTTACATACCTTGAAAGATCTTCTTCATCCGGCCTAAATCCGGTAGTCCATTGACATGAATTTTTCCAGGGCTTTGTTGAGTAGATTGCTGCTCCATTAATATTCAGCCAAGCTCCTAACTGTTTTAATCGCTCTTGCTGTATCAAAGGAATGTTGCCATCTCCGTCCGGTCCAATATTTATTAATAAATTTCCACCTCTACTTACGATATCGGATAATGTAAGAATAAGTGCTTGGCTGCTTGCATATGAATCAAGGTCCTCATTTCGATTGTATCCCATTGAAAAACCAAGCGCTCGATGTTCTTCCCATACCTGTTGATATGCATCAGCTCCTATTGAATATTCGGTAGTATGATAACCTCCATGAAGATGTCTAGTATCCTTACCCCATCGATCATTCAGCACAATACCATCACCCGCCTTTGATTGATTATAAATCCAGGAAACTAATTGAGCAGCATTCCATTCTTCGCTACTAAGTTCCCAATCTCCAGTAGTCCATAGTATATCTGGTTTATAGGTATCAACCAGATCTTTTATTTGGGGGTGTAAATGATCCCGAACAAATTTTTTCTTATCTGAACTCCACCAAGGGTGGAACCATTCTTGAAGGGCATAGGATAAACCCCATTTTAGATCTGTAGAATTGACGGCAACTTTAAATTGCCCAACCAAATCTTGCTTAGGTCCCACTGACAAGCTGTTCCAATTAAACCCCCGATCATTTGCTTCCTTGCTGGGCCATAAGCAATAGCCATCAAGATGTTTTGCACTAAAAATGACATATTTAGCTCCGGCAGCTTGAACCGTCTTGATCCAATCATCAGGATCAAAGGAAATGGCCTTAAAGTCATAACTGAGGTCATAGTAATTGACATCTGGCCCGTATTTTTTCTGGTGATAATCATATACTTCGGATCCAAGGTAATCTCCATTACCAGAAACCGTGCGGTTAATCAACCAATATTGGTACCAACTTGCAAAACTGCCGTTCGGAGACCAAGCAGCAACAGAATAGGGTCCCCATTGGATATGTACACCCACTTTGGCTTGTTCAAACCAAGCTGGAATAGGTCTTGAATCCAGCGAAGACCATTTATCTTGATTTGATTGACCATTTATAACAAATGAGATAAAAATAAATAAAACCATAAAAGGAAAAATTTTACCCCATTTCCTAACAGTAGCCATATTACATAATTTTCTAATGCAAAAGAAAGAAAAAATTAATAAAGGAGTAACTCATTGAAACAAAGATTATTGTTTCAAGCATTCAATCCTAAAGATTATGAAATATTAACCCTGACTAAATAATGTGATCACATTATTTAAACTCAGTAAATACATTTGATCGAATATATTGAGCAAACAAGAAAAAAAGCCCCGGCCAACTAGACTATTAATTCCTATTTAAATAAATAAAGGCAATTGGAACAACTTGGGAAGTTGGAATATTCAGGTTGGATATAAATTTAACGAACATTTTTAATGTAAATTATTGGGCTTCAAAAATTAATTTAAATGCACCCTATTCTGGAAAGTACCTTCGGAAGAATATTCCTGGATCCAAATTTGGCAAATTCCGATTATTTATATTTAGTGGCTAGATAGCCGTATTTTGTATCAGGATCCATACATAAATAACAAGGTTTTTCGTTACGCAGAATGTCCAGAATTCTGGGAAAATCGTCGATCGAATAATTTAGCACCATATTCTGATTACCGAAATATAAATTGTTAGGCACTTTATTTTTCCAAAAACGCAAAGTCCCCACTGGTTCTGTTTCATCCATATTTTCAAGAACTTTTGAACAGAATACGACAATCAGGTCTTCTTTGTCAGGATTATCTGGTGTTAGATAGTTTATATGGTACGTATCAAATTTATGAAAAAATACAGGCATACTTTGCGATTGATTTTATAAATATGTAGGTGAAATAAGAGAGATGGAATCAAAAATAAAAAAATTGATCTACAAATGGGGCGCTGATACAAATGAATAGTTATTAAGCTGAACAACTGGAAGCGTGAATATTATTTAAAAAAAGTACGCAACAGAATGGTAAGGGCATATTCTATCAAGGTTGGGACGTAAGACAATTTCTATGTATCTTAAAAACAAACTAAGCAAAAACGCTTTTTGGGCTTGAATGGTTTTGAATATCAATATTTCTAACCAAAATATGTACGTCTAATGTTAAAAGGCAGAGTAGTTGAATCCAAATTTGCAATCAATAACTTGGATCCTTTTTTGTGCATAGCAGCATTTACTGAAAATACGCATTTGTCTGCCTGGTGGGGAGTATCAAAAAGCTTGATAGAATTAAGAGCCGGAGGCATTTATAGTTTAGCATGGTTGCATGATGAATCTGGTTTTAGTTTCATAAGTAGTGGCCTGGTGCGATCGTATCGTGCAGGTCATCATCTTATATTGGATCGATTAATCTATATGAATCCAGCTATAAAGATATTAGGACCAATGTCTTTAGATATCCGAATCAGCCATGATGGTAATACGGATTGGTTACGAGTTATTCAATCAGGATATCAAGAAGGAACAGACTGGGATTGGTATTATGAAGCGGTCAGAATAGGATGGCCTAAAGCACTTGGTCTTTTAGAAGACTACTTAACAAAATTGGAAAACTAAAACTCATTTTGTTCTACTGGATAATTCTAAAAGTAACTTTAATCGTAAATCTAGAAGGGATTCCCCCCTCAAATAAATTATCCATAACTGTATCTAATAAAGGTTTATCTAGGGCATCATATTTTCTGTGATTGATCGCCCAAATGCAATAGACCTGCGACCCCGGCCTGTATTCCCATCTCAATACAAAATTGGATCTGAATTGAAAATAATTAAAAGAGCGATCCATAAAGGTAGTTTTTGAATCATCTTCAATCCACAGAATAGAACTTAAATTATCCGTTCTTACCCCAATTCCAACTGAACGATTTGAGAGCTGATTATTCATCGGGTCTTGAAGTTTTTTATAATGACTATAAATCCCTTTTGAATGATAGAGTTGCCCCCAATACTGCAAAGACATTCTGGGCGAAAAAATATATTCAAAGCGTTGAGACCAAGAGACCGTTCTCCTGTCTAAGGTAGCTAATAAATAATTTTCAGCTTTTAAGGAAGTGTGAACCCATTGTTGCTGATTTGTTTCCTGTTTAAAGAAAATAGTTGAATTCATCAAAATATTATTAATAGGTCGATAGGAAACCTGGCCTTGTACCTGTGAGTACTTATAACCTTGATCCGACTTGATGGCTGGAATGAAAGTGAAATATTTTAGTTCCAAAGCCAAAAGCTTTCGGCGGTCAGAATGAATGACTAGGCGTGGCGTCCAGCCTCGAGTTTGTTGCATTGCTGGTCCTCCACGCAATGCTTTGGTAGAGATAGATAGGCCCTTATAGGAAAGCCCCAAATTTACTCCCCAGAAATTTTTAAATTGGGATTGGAGGTTCCACTGAACAGCTTGATAATTGAGTTGACCCGAAAAGTCCCAAGCCAGCCAATGCGTAGCATTCCAGTACATCCATCGCAGGCCTTTCATCGGATTCTCTACTTGTTTACGCAACCAGGCATAATGAAAGATTTCGTCAGCAGAATACATATAACCAGCATCATTTAAGTCTAGCTCAGGAGATCTATGCGTAAGACCAGTTTCCCAATACAGGTTTTTACTTCTGTGATATCTACTCAACTTAATATGAGCGCCTGTGCCCGTAAGGTTTTTATCCGTTGAATCTACTTGTAAATGATTGGCTCCAGGTCGTTGAAAGTAATGTTCAAATGAGTGCTGTTTTCTGGTAATTGACCGATTAGACCCAACCAAATGACTAAACACCATATTCCCCGAAAAACGCCATTCTCCCCATTTGTGAGTAAATTGAACTCCAGATGCTAATGCTGATTTTATCAATAGATCTTCCAGGAGCCTTGAATTGAGTACCCGCTGAGTTGAAGTCATCTGCCATTCCAGGGTAGATTGGGAAGAAAGCGGTAAACTTACTTTCCCAACTGTAAAATGTGTAGCAGGCTCTAATTCAAGTACCGCTACCGAATCTCCTTGAATAATCGTATGCTTCTGTTCTGCTAAGGAATAAGCGTGAAGAAACGCATATTGCTTCCCAGAGGAGGAGGTATTGACATACTTCAAAGCGCCAGCAATATCTGTTTCTAAAAATGGATCATCGGTTTTGTGCTTTAAAGTAGGTGATTTACCGATTCTTCGTGAATAGAAAAGTTGATCTTGACTGAATGAACCCTTTGCTAAGGATTCGGTTATAGGCATTTCCAGTCGATCTTTTTGTTCTGTAAAAAGAGGACGCCTTTCTTTCTGAAACAGCTGGTACCCATCAATAACTAGTTCAGCCGGATCGGCTTCCACCTGCCCAAAATCTGGATGAATTGAAAATTGAAGAGATCCTGCATTAGTAAAATTGAGCCGCCCATCAAGTCCTATTTTGGGTTTTGATTGGAACGCGTGATTCTTAAGGCCCGTAACCGAAAAGTATGGTGTATAATCTTGAATTAATTTTCGACTGGTAGACTCAATGCCTTTCAGTTTTCCAAAGCCCGATAAATAATCTTGCTGAGAGCGGGGTATAAATTGCCACATGGAAGTTTCTCCCAATCGAAAATTCTTTCTGACTACTTGGATACCAAGTTCGCCGGTTTCATCCGACCAATTGACTTGGTGAAACGGTATCCTCATTTCTACTTGCCAACCTCTTTCCGTTATCATGACAGCTGCATCCCAAACTGGATTCCATGATGTATCCCATTTTCTCCCATTCAAAGTTACATATTCATCCCCTTTCACGCCGGCAGCAGTCACGCTGAACGAATAAGCTGCTTCTCCATGACCATCTGTATCTAATAAGAATTCGACATAATCCCCCTCAAAACTATCGTG
>JAHEJC010000174.1 GCA_024639065.1 Lewinellaceae bacterium
TTCTGAAGGTTCGCCATACGTGGCTACATGATGTTTATATATGTCGTGCTCTTTAAAGTGCATCCATCGTGGGTACCATTCGGTTTTGTATGCTGGAACTGAGTAGAGTCCCCAATGAAAATAGATGCCCAATTTGGAATTTTTAAACCACTGCGGCGCTGCTACATGTTTTCCGAGAGAAGTCCAGTCCTCTGAATAGGGTGGTCCTTCCTCTTGAAACGTGTTGGTTTCTAGGGCCACTTCGGTTTTTTTTGTTTCACACCCGGCTAGTGTGATGACAACGATGAGGGAAAAAGTTTTAATTCTTGTAAACATTATTTATTCTTTTTGTTTGAATAGAATTATTGAAAGGGAGACTTCAAATTTGCTGACAAATTTACAATGATTCATTCGAACGGTGGTAACGAATCTAATAACAAAAAAAACCGCGTTAAGTGGCGGTTTTCTTCGTGACCCTATCAGGACTTCCCGACGCTTCGGTCGGGATCATACTTCTCGTCCTGTTGGGGGTAAAATAAAAAAACCGCCAATAAGCGGTTCTCATTAGTGACCCCATCAGGACTCGAACCTGAAACCTGCTGCTTAGAAGGCAGCTGCTCTATCCAGTTGAGCTATGAGGCCAAGTTGTACTGACGAGCTGCGCTGTCAGCATCAAGTGTGCTTGGACTGATGATCTTCGTTATCAGCCGGTCACAAAGGTGCGCAAAGGTATACCATTCCTTACTTTCACACAAGAAAAATTTTGATTATATGAATATTAAATCTTTTACCTTCCCTTATTTAAATCTGAATAAGGAAACTTTCTGGATGCTTTACGCATCATTGCTGCAATAATAGTGTTCGTATCACTTCCCAGACTGCGGGACAATTGTTTGTCATACTGCCAAAGATTTTCTCCCGTAGTCTTATCTATAATTTTAATGGTTATGTTGCCACTGTTTGTAGGACCCCATACGCCAACCAATATGCCTAGGGCTGCAGAGGCTCCTTCCGACATCGGTTTTTTGGTGGATAGCTTACCATCGATAATGGCATCTACACCTAGCATCTCAGCGAGTTGTTCATGGGTATAATCACCAATATTGGTTTGGTCAATTTCATTTTGTTTTAAGATCGTATTGGTTTTGTCGACATCCTGAAAATCTACACGGATGTTATCTTTGCCTTTTCTTTTTAAGAAATATGACTGTAGTGCCGTCTGTACACCGAGTCCTTCGCTCATCTCCAGGTCTATAAGCTCTTTTTCTGAGATTGATTCCATTTCTTTAGGACGTAGCTGTATCTCACAATCAAAGGGCACAATCGCTAATATTTTATGGGTTCTGGCTAACCGATTAAAATTTGGATTCGTGTAAATAGCTTTTGATTGAGCCGCTAAGTCTGAGGTAGAACTTATAAATAGTCCAATTAAAATGAACGTGAAAATATTTTTCATTGCTTACTTTTTAATCTAAAATTCCTTTAAATTATCATTCTAGTTTAAAGATAGAATGAATTAAGTGATCATTCAATGCTTTTAAGAAAACATTAATAGACCGCTTTGCTGTCAGATCGCTTCGCTGAGAGATGACAGATCGCTACGCTTTGAGACTGCTTCGCTGCGAAAGAAAAGACGAAGAGATAGAAACGGAGAGACGAGGAGACACTATTTTGTAAATATATTTTAGTTCTGAGGTCTTTTAAACTCTTCAACTTTTAACCTTTTAACCTCCAAAAGAGACCGCTTTGCTGACAGATGTGTGAGTGTGTTGGTGTGAGTTTGGGATGTCTGGAATACCTGGAATACCTCATATCTAATCCTCTTAACCGCTTAACCTCTTTACTTTAATATTCCTTCAAAACTAATTTTTGTATTTTGCAGTTATGAGTTTAGCAGTATATTGTTAATGTTAAATACCTAATCATGAGAATAATCATTTTACTTATTGCCTTCTTAAGTACCACCCTCCAGGCAGATGCACAATTACTAAAAAGAATTATCGACCGTACGGCTGATAAAATTGAAGATGCCGCCGCTGATAAAGCAGCTGAGATTATTGCTGACCAAGTTACCAGGGCAATGAATAAGAAAATTGATGAGGTTTATGGCGATTGGGTGAGAGAAGCTGCCAAGCAGGATAGTGCTGACCGAGTGGCTAGAGGTGATACGGTAGATTGGGAACGTGCCGGGAACAATATGATGAAGTTTCTTAATGGAATGAATAGTGCAGCGGTTATGAGGGACCAATATAGTTTTGATTTCTACATGCAGATGACCATGGAGTCTAAGAAATATAATAGAACTTCTAACTATTATTTTAATACCCAAAACCCTATGATCCTGATAGAGGATGAAGCGGATGAAGGCAGTCGATATGTAATAGTGGATATGGAAAACGATGCCACTCTAATGTTGACCACAGACAAGAAAGGAAAAAAGTACGGACAAGCCTTACCCAATATGTCCGGGTTAATAAAAGCGGCCAACAACGAAGAATTGGATGTTATTTCAATAAAAAAAGGTAAAGATTCGAAAACGATCGCAGGCTACAAATGTCAGGCTTATATAGGCGACAGTAAGGAATATACGTACACCTATTATATTACTGAAGACCTACCAATTCCGAATTTGGAAAAAATGCGATTTTATTCTGCTAAGTTTAATCCGTCCATAAATAATGATGCTTTTAAAGATATGAAGGGCTGGCCTATGCAAACGATCATGGAGGGAAAGAAAAAGAAAAATGATGACATTACCGTAACCGTTAAAGAAGTCAGTAAAAAGTCATTAACCATTGATCGGAGTGATTATACATTTGATGGATCAGTAGGAGCAAACTAGTGCACGCGATGTATAAATCCATCAATTTTTGAGCGACTTTACGACTAAAAGGTTATCGGCTATATCCTTTATAATTACCTCAGGGATTTGCATGGTTACTGTCATGCCGCTGATGGTGGGCGGTGCGGAAGAGTATTTAGGATGGGACCGTAAAGTACTAGGCTGGTTGGCTTCTGGAGAAATGATGGGCATAGCAGGAGCCAGTTTATTCTTATTTATTTTTCAAAATAGAATTTCACTTCGGCAGGTAGCTACCATCGGTCTGATAGGTATGCTTACTTGTAATCTTATCTGCATAAGCCTTCCTCCTTACTACCTAATGATTCCTCTTCGAATTGTTGCTGGGCTTTTTGGAGGTTTGGCCTATACCGGAGCTATTACTTTCCTGGCTCGATTACCCAATGCTCAAATAGGTTATAGTAACTACATAATCACCTTTTCGTTTTTTAGTGGAGTCTATCTATTTATTTTTCCTTGGCTTCTCAGTCACCTCGGTTATTATTTTGGCTATGTAGTTCTTTCTGTCCAAGTAGCATTGGCGATCCTGTTTATTCCTTTTGCAATGGGTAGATCAGAAAAGAGCAAAGTGCAAAATTTGAAGAAAGAAGTATTTATTGCTAACCTGACCCCAGTCATTTTGTCCGTTTTGATCCTGTTCTTGTTTTTTCAAATGGGGAATTCAGGCCTTTTTGCATTTGCAGAAAGATTGGGTAATGAATACCAGATAAAATCAGGGATGATTGGGATTGCATTATCATTAAGTATTTTGATAGGGATACCTACCGGATGGTTTAATATTTATATGGCCCGGCATATGACCGCTGCTCAAATGGTGAGGTTGGGTTTACTCATTATGCTATTGGCCTTGGGCTTTTTATGGAATGGAGCAAACTGGTCTTTTAATTTTATCATTGGCATTATTACCCTGGAGGCAGGTTTTAGTATGGTCCTGCCTAATGTGTTTAGCTGGTTGGCATCCTTCGATGCTTCCGGACGATGGGTGTTGTTAGGAACTATTTTGAATTGGTCTGGTCAAGGGGTAGGCCCTCTATTGGCCGCTTTTATGGTTGGGGGAGGTAGTTATCAAAGGATTCTAATTTGGCCGGCATTTTTTTTTATTTTTGGATTGGGATTGACTTATCTGAGCCTTAAAAGAAAACGTTTGGTTAAAAATTATTGATTTGTGTATGCCCTATGGATTAATAATCATTTTACTTATATCTTTGTTAGGTCAGATGAAATGATTGTTGGAAAATGAAAAGACTAAAGAATTTCTTTGTAACGACCTTGATCGGGGGATTGGTTATTATACTTCCTATAGCCATATTTTTACTAATTGTAAATCTATTTATACGGTTTGTCAACAATTTGTTGAAGCCTTTAGCTAATTTGATCAATGCCACTCAGGTCATGAGCGACCTGTTGGTCAATTTATTGGCCTTTGCTATTGTAATTGCTTTTTGTTTTATGGTAGGCCTCTTTATACGAACCAGAGCTGGTAAAAACATTTGGCAATACATCGAACTCACTTGGTTATCAAAGCTTCCATTTTATAACGGCATTAAAGAAACCGTCCAACAATTCAGCGGTGCAAAAAAAATGCCTTTCAAAGAAGTAGTTTTAGTTGATCCTTTTGGCAATGGTACTAAAATGACGGGATTTGTAACCGATCAACATGAAAGTGGACTGGTGACCGTTTTTGTACCCACGGCACCAAATCCAACCAATGGATTTGTTTTTCACATGGAGCCACACCTGGTAGAACATTTAGCCACGGAACCAGATGAAGCTATTCGTTCCATTATTGGAATAGGCGTAGGTTCATCTGAAGTTTTGAAATTTAAAAATAAGAAACTCGAGAAAACTACTTAAGGTTTCTCAATTTTATACTTTATGCCAATAGCCTATTCAACCCTAAGAAAAGTTGCAAGAGAAATCTTTATTAATTATGTCTTTTGCATTGTTCTTTTGTTTGTTGTGGCTTTTATCTTTTTGAAACAAAATGCTACACAACCATCCGATATTCTTTTTGGGCTTAAATCACTCAGCCAAGTCCTCATTTCAAATCCGCTTATTTGGTTGGTATTATTGATACCATGGTTAATTTTCAAACTGATACAATTTGTTTATCAAGGATATCAAACTGGAGGATTTACTCGATGGGGAAAACGGAGTTTTGTTTGTTTGGCATTGCCCGTATTGGGGATGTTTTTTGGAAAGTCATTTCTTGATGACTATACCCATAGTGAACAATATGCATATCAATGGCTTGAATCTGCTGAGAATAAGGCCGGTGTTATATTTCCACGGTTCGATCAGGATTCACTGCAACGGGGGATTCATTTGTTTGGAAGAAGAGGCTTTGGCTCCGAAGAAATTGCTCCAATAGTTAAAAACAATATCGAGTGGATAACCCTGGTACCTTATGGATGGCAGGAATCAATTAGCAGTACCCAGATTGGTCGATCAGAAAGGAGTTATACAACATTGACCCACAGGGATAGCGTGTATATCCATCAAATTAATGAGCTCAAGACGCATAAATTTAAGGTGATGTTGAAGCCTCATATTTGGATGCATTCAAATGGAGATGGTTGGCGATCAGATATTGCTTTTAACAATGATCAAGATTGGTTAACCTGGAAAAATAATTATCAAAAATTCATCCTGCATTATGCCAGGATAGCTGCATTAACAAATTGTGAACAATTCTGTATAGGCACTGAATTGCATCAAGTAGTGAAAACCCATCCGGATTACTGGCGGTATTTGATCAAAGAGATTCGAGCGATTTATCCCGGAAAGCTTACCTATGCAGCAAACTGGTATCAAGAGGTAGAAGACGTTTCTTTTTGGGATGATTTAGATTTCATTGGTATACAAGCTTACTATCCATTATGCAATGAGAAGTCACCCACGTTGAAATCATTAATGAAGGGATGGAAAAAACATATTGACCAAATTGAGAAATACCACCTGGCCTATAATCGACCCGTACTATTTACTGAGTTAGGTTATAAGAGTACTACGGATTCAGCCAAAGAACCCTGGGCCTGGGTAAATAATGTACCTCAGTTTACCAAGGTGAGCTATGAGACTCAAGCAAATTGTTATGAAGCATTTTTTAGGTCGTTTTGGAACAAACCCTGGTTTGCCGGTGTGCATCTCTGGGAGTGGCGAGCAGGATCCAGAAACAACCGCGGACGATCAGAAATCAATTTTACACCCCAACATAAACCCGCCGAAAATATCATGGCTAAATGGTATGGCTTTCGAAGATAAGTTTCCTCTGGTACGTATAAATTGTTCTCCCGTAATTTACTTTAGGTTATTATTATCTTTAATTTAAATAAACCAGTTTCATGTTTAGATATGTAATGTTATGTCTGTTGTTTTTGGGAATAAGTTGCCAACAACCTAAAAAAGCTGAGGAACCCAGACCCAATATATTATTGATTTTTACGGATGATCATGCCAAAAATGCCATGAGTTTGTACCATGATGAACTCATTGTGACGCCTAATTTGGATCGTATTGGGTTAGAGGGAATTACGTTTAATAGGGCCTATGTGACGAATTCAATTTGTGCTCCTTCGCGGGCTGTTATTCTCACTGGGAAATATTCGCACTTGAATGGATTGCGCGATAACCGCGATGTTTTTGATGGTACCCAATGGACTTTTCCAAAGGTTTTGCTTGAAAATGACTATGAAACAGCACTTATTGGGAAATGGCACCTTAAATCCTTGCCGACAGGATTTACTCATTATGACATTTTAATAGGTCAAGGAGACTATTACAATCCGAGGATGATAAGAAATGGAGATACCTTAGACCATGTAGGGTATACCACCGATTTAATAACCGACTTTTCATTGGAATATTTACAAAACCGGGATGATTCAAAACCGTTTTGTTTGATGTATCAGCATAAAGCACCGCACCGAAATTGGATGCCCAACACGAAGGATCTGGATCTTTTTTCAGACGATTTACCGTTGCCAGCCACCTTTTACGACGATTATAGCAATCGGTCTGCTGCCGCCAGTGAACAGGACATGCGCATATCGGATATGTATTTATCCACGGATATGAAATTGCTTCCTGGTTCTTACCGCACAGAGACCGGGACCGGTGGAAATAAAAATTTTCAATCTAGGGATTTCACCAGGTTGCACAATAAGCTGACTGATGAACAAAGAAAAGCTTGGGACGCTCATTACGATCCAATAAACCAGTTTTTTAAAGAAGCGAATCTAAAAGGTGATGAATTGTTGGAATGGAAATACCAGCGTTATATGAAAGATTATCTGAGGTGTGTCCATGCTGTTGATGAAAATGTGGGAAGACTATTAGCCTATCTCGAAACTGAAGGTTTGCTGGATAACACGTTGGTCGTGTATAGTTCTGACCAGGGATTTTACCTTGGTGAACATGGTTGGTACGACAAAAGATTTATGTATGAAGAATCCTTTAGCACGCCTATGGTAATGCGTTATCCTACACTTATAAAACCTGGAACAGTTTCAAATGATTTAGTAATGAATATTGATCTGCCATCTACTTTTTTAGATGTAGCAGGTGTATCCATACCGGCAAATCTTCAAGGGAAATCGCTGAAGCCACTTTTTGCTTCAAATGATTTAGAATGGCGCGATGCCATCTATTACCATTATTATGAATACCCTCATGGCTGGCATAACGTAAAAAAGCATGAAGGCGTAAGAACGGATCGGTATAAACTGATTCATTTTTATGATGATATTGATGCCTGGGAATTATTTGATCTGGAAAAAGATCCTAATGAATTGAAAAGTGTTTACGAGGACCCGGAATACGGTTCTATTAAAAAAAACCTGGAACAGAAGTTAGAGCAGTTAAAAAAAGAATTGAAAGTACCTAAACGTTAAACGGCTGGACCGTGTTACCGTTTGACCGTTGAGTATATACCGTCATGGTGAACCTGTCTGCCACAGGCAGGCTGGATTCAGCATCCGTTATTAGCAAGACTAGTTCAACCCCTACGGCCTTAATAATTCGACTCCGCTGGGTCGGAAAAGGGCTCTTCATCAACCCACTGGTATTCAACCCATGGCTTATATAATATGACCCCGCTGGGGTCAGTACCATAAGAATTGATATACCTCAAACTCTCACCTCCACTGAATTCTTTGGCAAAAACAGGTGCAACTAAATGCAAAACGATACAAAATTTTCAGTTCGGGAGCATATAACGCAGCATTTACCTTCATGCTAAACTGGATTCAGCATTCGTCATTGTACGACCTGTTCATTAATTTGTCCATTTGGGTCTCTGTAATGCTTATCGGTTCTCGTCCCTTCCCCTCCATTTCTTCTCGTATCCTCTGTTCCAAGAAGCCTTGGTGAAGGTCGACACGGCCCAAAGCCTTGGCGCAGCAAGTAGTCTTTTTTATTCGTATGTTTCATAGTAGAGCAATCTGTCTTCTTATTTTTTTACATTTGTGCTTCTCAACAAAGAATTCATGGGCTTACTTGTTTTTTATTTTGTTCTTTCGATCCTATTTTCATTTTTGTGCTCTATCTTGGAAGCCGTGTTGCTCAGTGTTACCCCGGCCTATGTAAACTCACAACAAAGGGCTGGAACTATTACAGGTAAATTACTTGGTGAGTATAAAAAAGATATAGATCGACCACTTTCTGCTATCCTTACCCTCAATACCATTGCCCATACGGTAGGTGCTATAGGCGTAGGTGCACAGGCAGGTAAAATATATGGAGGTGCCGGCAGTTATTTCTCTGTTGGGGGTATTCATTTAAGTTATGAATCAATTATTGCTGGAGGCATGACCTTAGCCATTTTAATTTTGTCCGAAATAATTCCCAAAACACTAGGAGCTAACAATTGGAGGTCATTGACCCCATTCACGGTAAAAACATTGCAGATCCTGATGTGGATATTGGCGCCATTAGTCTGGTTAAGTCAATTAATTACCAAGTCGCTGAAATCCGAAAAAAATAAAAGTGTTTTGAGTCGTTCAGATTTTACGGCGATGGCCATGGTAGGAGAAGAAAGTGGAACGCTTGATACCAAAGAAGTCAAGATCATTAAAAATTTATTGGATCTAGAAAAATTACATGTGAAGGATATCATGACACCACAGACCGTGGCTTTAATTGCCAATCAAGAAGCAACAATTATAGATTTTTTTGAAAAAAATAAACCCATACGCTATTCCAGGATCCCAATTTACGACCAAAATGTAAACAATATCACTGGAATTGTTTTAAAAGCGGACATCTTGCGTTCTATAATTGATCAAAAAGAATCCCAACCTCTTAAAGCCTTAACCAAGCCCGTAAAATTTATCGATGGTGATAAAACTCTTTCTGATTTATTTAATTTCTTTACAACCGAACGCATACATCTTGCTATAGTGACGGATCAATTTGGTAGTTTAATGGGATTAGTTTCATTGGAAGACATGTTTGAGACACTGCTCGGTCATGAAATTACGGATGAATTTGATCTGGTCGAAGACCTTCAGTTACTTGCCAGGAAGAAATGGGAAGAAAGGCGACAAGCTAAATTAAAAGAGAGTTGACAATCAGCTACCCATACAACCTGAAATTGATTTACTTTATTGATTAGGTTTTTAACTAGCCACTTTTATTTGGTTTATAAACTACGTTGAAAATCTTCATCGTTGAGCATTATTAATCCAAAATAATTATCTTGTTAGATGAATCTTACAGATAATATTATGGAGCAATCGGCTGAAGAACAGGTTCCTGTTTTGCGCATACGACCTCGTTTTGAAATTATTTCTTCTAATACGATTCAAGCCATTGAAGCAAAAACCAAAGATTGTGCTAATCTTGCAGATTCAAAATGTAAGGCAACAGTAAATCAAGGATTTATTAAGGTTTTTCTTCCTAAAACAGAGCAACATTATTGGTCACCCCAATTGACACTCAGCTTAGAGGAAGATGAAAATGGAACATTGATCAGAGGACTTTATGGTCCTAGACCAGCGGTATGGACGATGTTTGTTTTCTTCTATGCTGTAATTGGTGTCGCCATATTGTTTATAGCCATTTTTGGATTTAGTTACATTTCTCTGGGAAAGTCAGGCATTATATTATGGTTATTGCCTGTCCTGGTTATCGTTTTCTTTAGTTTATATTTGGTATCCTATTTCGGTCAGAAACTTGGCCATGATCAAATGATTATTCTGCACAATTTTATCGAAGACTGTTTAGATGTTAAAATTGTCGATAATTTATGATGCATGAATAGGTTCCTTCAGTCAATTCTAATCTTGCTTGTTCAAATTTCAGTATTGGTTCCAGTTGAATTTTCTCGAGTAGAAATCTTGAGCAAGTGATAAATAGGACTGTAACTGGTAATCATAGAAATGACTAAAAGGATAACGATTATGAATGAAATATAAGCTAAGCTTTCCGGGATGTCTTTTCCGAGATAGGATAAGCCAAGCAATAAATCAATTACTACGAATCGAATAATTTTATCGGTGATACCTATATTTTTTTTCATAAATTGCTGACCATTAGAACACTAAAATTAGGACTTCCTATTGAATTGAACCTAATTTTTGTCATCCTATTGAATGATCATGATCAATCTTTGAATTAATCGTTTTAAGCATTTTTGGCGTCATGAATGAAGTGCTGGAGCAAACAAACAAGCAGGTTGTCTTAAAGGACACATGTTATCATTGCGGAGAATCCAACCCGAAAGATCCGATCAAGCTAGATGATAAGTTCTTTTGTTGTGCCGGTTGTAAAATGGTTTTTTCGATATTAAGTGAAAATGATCTGTGCAATTATTACGCACTTAATGAAACAGCAGGCACCTCTCAGCGGGATATCAAGACCAAAGCGTACTCATTTTTAGATGATGAAGAAGTTATTACTAAACTGATTAGTTTTACCGACGGTAATCAATCTACTGTCGATTTTTATATCCCTCAGATTCATTGTTCATCCTGTCTATGGTTGTTAGAAAATCTGTTTAAAGTAAATCCGGGTATTTTGTCGTCTAGAGTGAATTTTTTAAACCGGGAGGTAAAAATTACTTTTAAAAATGTGGCCATTTCCTTAAGAAAAGTAGTTGAATTGCTAGCTTCCATTGGTTATGCGCCCTATATACAATTAAATGATCTGGAAGAGGACACCAGGCCCCGCACCGATAAATCCCTTTTTTATAAACTTGGATTAGCTGGTTTTACTTTTGGCAATATTATGTTATTTAGCTTTCCAGAATACCTGGGGCTCAGTAATACTTCCGATGGTTCGTTCAGCCAATTTTTCGCCTATTTAAATTTGGTCCTCATCATTCCAGTCATTGTATATAGTGGTCGAGATTATTTCAGATCTGCTTTTCAGGGACTCAAGCAGCAACACTTAAATATTGATGTCCCGGTATCCTTAGGGATTCTAGCTTTGTTTTTGCGCAGTACCTATGAAATTCTTTCACAACTTGGTCCTGGCTATCTGGACACGCTCGCAGGATTAATCTTTTTCCTACTGATTGGAAAGTGGTTCCAACAAGCTACTTATGCCAGAATCAGTTTTGATCGGGACTATAAATCCTATTTTCCGATTGCCTGCACGGTTCGGAAAGGGGATCAAGAGTCACAAGTCACGTTGGACAAAGTGCAAAAGAATGATATTGTGATCATTCACCATGGTGAATTAATACCTGCTGATGGTATATTGGTGGAGGGCCAAGCAAAAATTGATTATAGTTTCGTTACTGGTGAGTCCGCCTTAATCAAAAAAGATAAAGCAGACTTAGTGTATGCCGGGGGAAGACAAATGGGTGCGAACATTGAAATTGTGGTTACGAGAATAGTTTCCAACAGTTATCTAACTGAATTATGGAATGATCACTCTTTTGATAAATCAGTCGATACTGGTAAGGTAAATGTGCTAGCCGATAAAGTGGCTAGTTATTTTACTTGGACAATTCTAATCATTGCTAGCGCTACTTTGATTTATTGGTTGCGCATTGATTCAGGTATTGCCATAAATGCCTTTACGTCTGTTTTAATAATTGCATGCCCTTGTGCTGTAGCCTTATCCATCCCATTTACATTTGGAAACGTTATTCGAATTTTTTCTAAGAATGGCATCTATTTTAAAAACATTCAGGTCATTGAAACATTAGCCAAAATCAATCATATTGTATTCGATAAAACGGGTACTATTACGAATGTTCAAAGCCAAGAGGTAAGCTATCAAGGTGCAGCTTTGAAAGAAGAAGAGTCATGGTTAGTATATTCTTTGGCGAATCAATCCAATCATCCTTTAAGCAAACAAATTGCTGACTTTTACCAGGGATCAACTAATTTGCCGGTAGAGGACTTTGAGGAAATTCAGGGAAAAGGGATTCAAGGCTCGATAAATAACCGAAAAATAAGACTGGGATCGGAACAATTCATTAAGCGTACTAGGCATGTTAAATCTGCTAAAGAACAAACAGTCTATCTGGAAATCGACGGAGAAGTTAAAGGATTCTATGCCATAAAAAGCCATTACCGCAAAGGACTTAAAGATGGGTTGAAAAAGCTCAAGTCTATTGGTGCGCTCTCCTTAATTAGCGGAGATAATGATGCTGAACGGAAAGCATTGTCTAATTTATTTCCACAAACCAGTCAATTACTTTTCAATCAAAAGCCGGTTGATAAACTCAATTTTTTAAAACAATTGCGTGGCACAGGCC
>JAHEJC010000563.1 GCA_024639065.1 Lewinellaceae bacterium
TTCCACCAGTAGGATTTCCACCACCAAGGCCATTTTGTATTCCATCAGCCAAACAGACTTCATCCTGAGTATCTAAAGAAGAGAATGTTGGAGGAAGATCAAAAGCCTCTGTTCCATCGGTTTTACTGGAAGAACTGCCTTGATCGGCACTAAACCCAAGACCTCTACGTGCAAAGGCCTCCCAAATAGCACATTGATTGGCTCCTCCATACAGAGCCTGATCTGCAGCAAGAATGGCATCACGACCATCAACAAAACCTGGCTGACTGGTTTGAAGTTTTAAACCTTCTGTTACCAACGCTAATGAAATATTGTTACCTCCGGTTCCATTATAAAAATCGGTATCAAAACCATGATCGGATATAAGTTCCCAAGTCATTTCCCATAACATCATAGACCAAACAGAACCTACACCGTGTGGAGCTACTTCAGTTTTTATATCGTCGTATGTATGGGGATTGATCCCAAAATTAGTGCTATATGGATGGGTCCTAATACCAGGTCCATTGGCTCCTTCACCAATCAGCCAAGTACCAACCCCTCTGGAGTCGGCAGCTGCATCTCCGGATTGCATAGTAAACATCAGGCCATAGTAATCGCTCCATCCTTCACCCATTTGTTCTTGACCACCTAATGAACTTAATCTGTTTGAAATCCCATGGCCATATTCATGAATGATGACCAAATTATCTAGGTCACCATCTCGACTTCCACATACATACATCTGCATTCTGGGATTTGAACCATCTCCAGGTGTAGAAAAATTGGCATTACAAGTTCCGGATCCGTCCTGAGCCTCAGCATTTACCGAATCACTTCCAGCGCCACCATTTCCGTAGTTGTTTTCCTGGAAATTCCCACTGGCTTCATCAAAACCGTATAGATACATAACATCATGGATGATATTATTCCAGTAAAATAGGTTGGTTATAGCTGCATCTTCAGATTGGTCTCCTGCTGAATATGTTGTATTAATAGGAAAGTCAAATACCAATCCACCGCCACCATCAGGGCTGTATCCGGGATTATCACCATCTTCATAAGCAAATACATTATTCCCTCGGGTATTTGTGAATTCAGAACCAGTGGCCCCATTGGTATCATGCCAACCAAATGGTGAAGCAGTTAAATCCTCAGGATTTGAAACTAGAGTTCTAGGGCCATGATTAGGAGTTTCAACAGGCATAGCATATACTCTGTAATTACCAACAAGCATCGAATTTTCATTCCCTCCTGACATATTTTCTTCAAGAGGCCCTATAAAATCGGTGTTGTTGGAATTTGAGTAATTGTGAACATGGTCTTCATGATCTCCAAGAATATTACAAGAGATGGTCCAGTTATCCTTATCGATGATCTGCCCAGTGGTTGCATCAACCCTAAAGTTCCACCAGTCTGATGAGGTCAATTCAGCTATGGAGAGCTCCCAGACCTTAATTGTCCCAACACCTTCACGATAGTAATACATTAATTTTACAGGAATTTCCTCAGAAGAGATCCCTCCTTTGTTAAATAGAGACTTTTGATTAATCCCTCTTCCACTTGATAATTGTTGTAGATTCGATATTTGATAACCCATCTGATTGGCAACCGAAGCAATAACCTGTTGGGCATTTAATCCAACTGAACTTCTCTTGACAGTTCTTTGTATATCGTCAATAAATTTATTGTGAGAGAGTATTACGTTTCCATATTGATCTTTATGAACACTGGATTCAGTACCATATACCTCAAGACCATTGATTGCTTGTCTAAGATAAATATGGTGAATACCACTAAGGTTGCTTACATGTTCTGATATGATCACATAATCATTGCTATTTGTTTGGATCAGTTGTTCTAATGAGATATTAAGAGGGGATCCGGTGTAATTCTTCTTTTCGTTGGTTTTTTGCGCAATAAGTTGAACGGAAACCAAACTAAGGACAACAATAAGTAGATTAGTTAATTTCATCGGGGCTAAGATTCAATTGTTTGGGACTTCAAATTTTATTATATTAATTAAAAAAAACGATAAAAAGCTTAATAATTCGCTAAAATGCATATTATTTTAACATATATAATTTAAATATATGTTTTTTCTTACAAAAAAATTAATGTATGTTACAAGTCAGATTGTAGTTGGCGTGAGATTAGGAAAGTATCAGTTCTGGAATTTCTCCTCCAACTACGAAATTGCCATCGGTGGACTACGGCATCTCTTAAACTGTCACTCCTGCAGTTCTTTCAAGTAAATTACAGAGGTCATCAATCACTTTCAGCAATGCAAGATTAGTACCGATTATCTTCATAAAGCTAACTCCAGTTAAAGGAAGGGTATATATCCACAAGAGTTTAAAATTGCATGCTCTTTTAATATGTAAGATTGCTTCAATTATGTTGTCGGCTGATGTAAAAAAATTCATCGTACCTACAATTACTTTCACCACTATGCCTGGAATTTTCAAATGGGTCATATTTTACAAAGTATCCTATTCCATCTACTTTAGTATGTAAGTTTTTTTTGACGATATAGATTTCAAATCTCAACAATTTATCAACAAAAGTCTTATAAGAGAATAATTATAATTTAGAAAAATATAATAGAATGGATAGAGAAAAGAAAAGATCGAGTTTTTATTGATTAATTCTTATTTAATCAAGTTGTTCGGTAAGTTCTTTGAAGGTTCTTTTTGGACTTTTTTGCTCATATAAAATACTGTAAACAGCATTGATTATGGGAGTCTTTGCTTTGTTTTTTCCTTTATCTTCATTGAGCTGATAGGCACTTTTAGTAGCATAGTAACCTTCTGCGATCATACTCATTTCCATTTGAGCATATTTCACACTGTATCCTTTCCCGATCATGTTCCCAAATTGACGATTTCTACTGAATGATGAATACCCGGTAACCAACAGATCTCCCAAATAAGCAGAACTATTAATATCGCGTTTCATCTTGTAGACCTTTTTCACATAGCGTTTCATTTCTCGAATCGCATTACTCATCAGCACACTTTGGAAATTATCACCATACCCCAATCCATGGGCTATACCAGCTGCAATCGCATAGATATTCTTTAGCATTGCAGCATATTCGGTTCCAATGATATCCTCACTGATGGTACATTTTATATAATCACTGCTTATTTTATCGGCAATGAACGAGGCTTTTTTCTCATCGGCACATGCTATGGTAAGATAGGACAAGCGCTCAAGAGCGACCTCTTCTGCATGACATGGTCCGGTTATCACTCCAATATTCTTAAAAGGGATATTCAAATGGGTAAAGAAATGATCTCCAACGATCAGACTGCTTTCAGGAACGATCCCCTTGATAGCCGAAAAAATATACTTGTCCTTGATGGAGACGGTCAA
>JAHEJC010000564.1 GCA_024639065.1 Lewinellaceae bacterium
AAATAGTTCGTTGACATTTGTGACAGACGTTGCAATTATAACCTAAACGTTCATCTGCATAACAAACTCTTAATTTAACGGGTATTTTCGTAGCGTTAACATACTTAATAACATTATCAATTTTATCAGTTCTCCGTTGGTCGTAACCATCATGTATTACGACCGTATTTGCCCATTTCATATTCTCATCTATCTTTGGTGAGGAACCCCAACTATAACTGATTTCATTGGTGGCAGAGGCGGCAATTCGTATATCCGTTATACCTAAAACAAAGCTTGGTGGAGCTAAAACACCTAGTAGGGCCATACCATGTTGAATCCCACCCCACCAACCCATATCAGTCAAAAGATCGACTTGATAGGTATAAAATTCACGTAAGTTAGATTCAATGTAGAAAAGTCTTTGATGATTGATAGTTTTATCTTCTTCATTGAATCTTTTGAAACGTTCCCATTGTAATAAATCTTCAATTGCCACGTCTGCTCCATGAATAGAGAAAAGATAGGGGTCTTTAGATAGATTTCTAATCAATGAGTCATAGGAATCAAGTCCGCCACTAAAAAGCAGTGAGGTATTTGTTCCATCTATTTTATTACGAACGGCCTTATTAGCATTTATTTGACCCGCTAATTGATTTTTTGGGAAAAAAACAGAGAACTGTGCCTTAAGAATTTTAAGTGAGGACAGAAAATTCTCATCACACTCATCTAGGTATACATCAAAACCAATGAACCAACTTAAGGGCATTATGTTGGCGAGAAACGGAATTACAAGGATACTCAAAGGTACTTTACTGACATCCAAATCATATTGAATATAGAATCGATTTTCATCATTGAAATACTTGCTTAATCCGCCACTATACTCATATTGAAAGTTTACTCTTTTCCCATTATCTGTTGTATTGGTATTTTTTAGGATTAATTTTTCCATTTAATTTTTATTAAAGTTTTTCTTTAATTTTTCTATTGTGGCCAAAAATAAATCCCTTTCGAATTCGATCATTCCAAAACCATAAATTAAACTCGCGAAAATGATGGAATAAATACCAATTTTTATCGCAAGATTAAACCAACCATGTCCGGGTATAAGATCTATCAGGTATCCTGTTCCCAGAACTAGTAAAAACGTTGGCAGGATCTTACTCGCAACCTCTTTAAAAAAACGGGGTATATTGAGTTTTATCACCTTGTAGTAGTAAAAATTCATCACGTTCTGGACGATCATCCAGCCCGTGACGGAACCTGCTATCATTCCAATTGCACCATATTCTCTGGCCAAATATGCCCCCAGACCGGTGCCAAGAATTAGAAAAATAAGGTATATAATCGCCTTGAAAGCGAGTTTGTTTTGGGCTTCTAAAATTGAATTTCCAAAAGCCTGCACAAGGGGTAAAGTGTAGGCGATCATTATGATAAGGGCAATCAGCCAGGAGTCTGTATATGATTCCCCCACCCAAAGTAGTACGAACTGTTTACCAAACAACAAAAAGCCACCGAGGATAAACATAAGAATCATAAAGGACAGACGACCAATTTTGATCATCATATTGGTTAATTCCTCCGGACTCGCATTGCCTACGGTCATTTGGGTCGCTCTGGGAAGAAAAACACCGGATATTGCAGTTGAGAATGCACCATAATATGTTCCCAGCATCACCCCAACGGCAAATACCGCCACGCTGGTAGTATCGGCCACCACACCCAAGACCATTTGTCCTACTTTCCACTGGAATTGACCGATAAGCACAAACATAAAGATCCAAATAGAATAACTGAAAATCTCCTTTAGGATCCTTCTGTGGAATTCATGGAGTTTAAAAGTGATCTTTAGTTTTCTAAATGAATAATACATTAATGTCCCGATGACTACCAGGTTGAGAACAACATCCAGAACTACCATCGAAATAGCCTTCCCGCCTAATAGAAGAACTGCAACGACCATGACAGACCTTGAAATATAGCGGACTAATTTTACCGATTTTGGAAAAACAAACCTTTCATATCCATAGCAAATTCCTTCAAATGCATTCCCCGGTAAACCTATCGCCAGCGAAAAGACCATTAATATAAACATGATCTTCGCCTTTTCGATTTCTTCTCCTGTTAGGGATCCGGCAAAGATGGACTCAATATTGAAATAACAAACTGTTCCAATTATGAGTACTAATAATGAGATGACGCCATAAATGAGCATGGTCGACGCCAAAAAGTTTTCCTCGCCCTTACGGTCGTTTTCAGCTCTGAGTTTCGCCACGAATCGCACAATGGTATTGTAGAGGCCAAAATCCAACACGGAAATATAGCCAACAAATGCACCGATGAGCGTGTATAACCCAAATTCGGCATCCCCTAATTGTCTGATAATAAATGGGGTAAGTAATAACCCCACTATATTAGTGGTGATGATGGTAGCGTAATTGAGAAAAGCTCCTTTTTTTAGCTGACTCAAATTCTAGGTTTTAAAATTTGGATTGTTATAGCTTTAAAGTTTACCGTTTACTGACTCTTCCAGTACCCCTTTTACGTCATAGAGTATCCCATTATCTTTTAGCATTACCTGCAGGTTCATCTGCAAGAATTCATTATGGGCGACTGCGAGGACCACCGCATCAAATTTTTTATTTGGCAATTCTTTTGATGTGGTAAGCCCATATTCGTCATAGACCGCGTCAGGATTTGCCCATGGATCATAAATATCTATATTAGCATTGTATTCCATAAGGTGTTTAATAACATTGACCGCCCCCGTATTTCTGAAATCCGGGCAATTCTCTTTGAATGTGATCCCAAGCACCAGGATATCGGAACCTTTAACCTTGATATCCTCCTTGACCATCAACTTTACCACCTCGGCAGCAACATACTGACCCATACTGTCATTGAGTCTTCGTCCGGCCAAAATGATTTCAGGATGATACCCAAACTCCTGAGCGCGCTGCGCCAGGTAGTAGGGGTCCACCCCAATACAGTGCCCGCCAACAAGTCCCGGTTTAAAATGTAAAAAATTCCATTTAGTGCCTGCTGCTGCTAATACCGCCCCCGTATCGATATCCATCAGGTTAAAGATCTTGGCCAATTCATTAACAAAGGCAATATTGATATCACGCTGAGAGTTTTCAATAACCTTGGCAGCTTCTGCCACCTTGATGGTCGGAGCCAGGTGCGTCCCTGCACTGATCACAGAAGCATAGAGTTGGTCGACCTTGCGTCCTATTTCTGGGGTTGATCCGGAGGTAACTTTAAGGATCTTTTCCACGGTATGCTCCTTGTCGCCCGGATTTATACGTTCTGGTGAGTATCCTGCAAAAAAGTCCTGGTTGAATTTAAGTCCGCTTATACTTTCAAGCA
>JAHEJC010000175.1 GCA_024639065.1 Lewinellaceae bacterium
AGCAGGTGCTATTGAAATGCCCAGGATTTCAAACAAATACTGGATAAATGAATTGGGTAGGTTTTCCTCACCCAACTGTCTTTTTATATTCCAATGCCAGTCGGTTAGAAAGCAATACCCTAAGCCATATTTTATACCCAATAGTAGCCATGAAGCCAACGTGAGCAATACGATCCACCAATGCAATCTTCGGGTACTTTTCCAGATCCAACCCAACAAGTTGAAAGAAATTACAACCAGGTGCATTATAAAAAAAAGTATATCAAGAAATGCCAACATCTTCAAACTTACAGCGTTTTGTGTATCTAATTCTTCTATCTAAATAATTAGATTTTACTTTGTTCCTCCTTAATTAGCATGGTCAACGGTCAGGTTTTTCTAATTATAGATTTGGCTTTTTATCAATTGCATTTTACCATGAGCCGCTCACTCTGCTCAATTCATCCTTGATACGTATTAGCATTCTATTTATTTCCTTAACGCAATTCTCGAAAAATCGGTTCGGACGTTGGTTATAGCTCTTTCGATATACGATGTTTTCATTTCACTATTCTGAATTCTTTAATTCCTCATCCAGACGTTCTAACAGTGATTTGGAATTGCTTGTTATTTCCTTTAAAAATCGGAGGCCATTTCCTGCATCTCGTTGTTTGATTCTGATATACCTATTAAATGCATCACTCCCGATAACGTCTGGTTTTGATCTATAATTTACAATCCATGCCGGCTGACCATTTGACGCATCTGGCTTGTAACTAAATAAATCCCATTCAAGATCCTCGGTTAATTTCAGATCGGAATCCTTTCTATATAATTTCATCAGCTTCACCCACCTGGGCATTTCAAAACCATAATGAGAAATAAGATGATTTCTTAGGCTGTCGTTAGAAACTTTTTCAATGCCCGACGCTTTCAAGGCCTCATAGGCACCATCTTCGTACATAAATGTATAAGGCCAGTGAATATTTCTCATATGATGTAAGAACAAACTATCATTGTTGACATGATCAATAATCAGATTGATGATGCGTTCGGTACTGGTATCTATCCGTGTTAATCTGCCTGTTAACAT
Source organism: Lewinellaceae bacterium (assembly GCA_024639065.1). Taxonomy (GTDB): domain Bacteria; phylum Bacteroidota; class Bacteroidia; order Chitinophagales; family Saprospiraceae; genus JAHEJC01. Next base: position 1,073 of record JAHEJC010000175.1, read on the forward strand.
ATGAAAATAAGCAGTATCTCTGCTCAATGATTTCCTGATTTCAGCCAGCATCTTTATTTCAAAACTTCTTGCTTTTTTCTGTTCATTCCAATTATTAATCCCTGCCTGCGTGCCTTGGCAGGCAGGTGCAAGGCAATCAGTATTCCGATCACGACCAGGGCAATCTCGCCAATGGCATAGAGGAAGTATTTTCGAGCTGATCCAGATTCAATCAATGTTTTTCTTAATTTTCGTAGAAATGTGAGCATGAGTTAAATGGTGCTGACTGCTGACGATAAATGTCAGCATCGTCAGCAAAGATAAAAAGAAGCAAAGAACAGAGGACCACGAAAAGTATACTTTCAATTTTACTTAGCAACACGAGATGAAGCCATCAAAAGGGAAAGATGTTATAGAATCTCAAATGTTAGGAAACAAATTGAAAGCTTGATTAGAATAATTCGGACTAGTTCAGATGGCCTGAATGGATCCAATTGGATTTGGATTAAAATTCTGTGTTCGAAAGAGTCAATTGTCCACCACTCAATTCTCCCAAATTAACCTGCCCTGCACACTGAACCGTTTGACATTCTCCCGATATCGCCTTTCTATTTCGGCCATATAGGCTGGAAATCTAGGATGTTTGAGTAGAGGTTGATATAATTTACGGAAGGCAGGATGCACTTGTGGGTCTTCATTCAAAAGTGCGAAAAGGCGCATGCCAGCTCTTAGAGGGTGAGCGGAACTAAAATTCTCCAGAGAATTCATGCATTCTTCCCACATCCCAAGTACTGCAAGTACTTCCCAATGATCTGGAGCAATCGCCAATGCACTATCACGATATCCATGCGTTGCATAATAATAAACTTTGGCAAGTCCAATTTGACGTTCGGTCATATCCAACTCCAATAATCGCTTCAAATAGTCTTCAGCCTTAATACGGTCTCCTATTAGATAATGCATTCGGACAAGTGCGTTAAGAGTCCTTTGATTTTCTGAGGATAATAACAGCACATCTTCAAAGTGCTTTCTAGCAATTTCCACCCTCCCTCGATGTAGATTGAATTGCGCTACCTCTGCCAATAATTCTACGTTCAAAGGATCTATTCGCACTGCTCTCTCATACAATACATCTGCTTCATCGAATAAACCCAAAAAAAGCAATATCGAACCCAAATCACGGATCGCACTTGGATGATTGGGATCACATTCGACTGTCTTTGCATAATAATACCAGGCAAGGTCTAAACTCTCCTGCGATTGCCAATAGTAGCCGTACATTCCATTAACACCACATGATGTTGAATCCAAGGCCATTGCTTTTTCAATCAGCAATTTTGAGTTATTCCAGTACTTAATCCTGGTCATAGAATCTGCAATATTACCTTTATATAGGTATACCTCACTCAAAGCGGCATAGGATTCTCCATACGAAGAATCAATACTGATTGCTTGCAAAATCAATTTTTCAGCTTCTTCCAGAAGCTCCGCATCTAGATGAAAAATATATTTAGACAAGATATGACGTGCTTTCAGATAGTTATCATAAGCTTTAGGATCTATGATCGATACTGTTTGTACAGGAATCTCAAGTACAGCCGATAATTGATTGGTGATTTTTACCGTAATCTCATCCTCAATCGCAAAAATGTCCCTAAATGGTTCATCAAAGGTATGTGCCCAAATATGATCATTTGTGCCAGCGTCGATCAACTGAACGGTGATGCGAAGCATGTCTCCAGATTTTCGAACGCTTCCCTCCACCAAATATCGCACACCCAGTTGTTCTCCAACATCAGTCAGATCAATATCTTTTCCTCTAAATCGAAATGATGATGTTCTGGCAATCACTCTCATTTCTTCGAGACTCCAAAGCTTTGAAATGAGCTCGTCGGCCAGTCCATCACCCAAATATTCCTGATCTCCATTAGGACTCATATCCGTAAATGGTAGAACCGCAATGGAATTATCCCGAACTGACTCCGATGGATTCTTGATGATGTCGACTAAAAACCAGGTCGCTACTAATAGTGCAACTACGACTATCCAAGGCTTGTACTTAGCCAGTGATTTTCTGGGTAGAGGAGTGGGCATATAGTCCTGAGGAATATATTCGACTTTGACGGAGTATACCTTTACAGGCTGAGTGACATTCTTTAGACTATGTTCACCCATATAAGTCGTCCGGATCTCTGACTTGTTCTTGATGTTATTGTATATGGTTTCTGAAACGAGTAATTGCCCACTAGTAGCTAAGCCCTCAATACGTGAAGCGATGTTAACCCCATCTCCGTACAATTCATTTCCATCAACTACTACTTCACCTAAATGGATGCCAATACTAAGTTGCAGACCCTCGACACCTTCTGTTTCACTAATGAGCGTGCCAGCACAATACACGGCATCTGTCACCGTCTCAAAGCTGCAGAGCATGCCATCACCCATCTCTTTGAGGAGTTGTCCATTGAATCGGCGGAGAAGCCTTTGGTGTATCTCCTTATTCTTTCGAAGAATGGCTAGTGCCGAACGCTCATCAGTTCCCATGAGAGCTGTGTAACCGACAATGTCAGAAAACATGATAGCCGTTAAACGTCTTCGTTGCATAGCGTAATCTACCTAATATTCCACCTAAACATTACTCGAGTTGTAATTTCGAATAATTCCAATTTAATATCCGGTTCTAACAATAGCAATGATATGGGTCATCCCAAATGTTGTTGGGTAAAGGGTATTTATAGAATGCTGCCATGTTTCACTCTGAACATTTGGTATATCCATTTGCGTAATTAATACTGTGCGGATACTCCCAGTTTAATTTTGTATCGTAACGCGAAATGTACAACTTCTTCCATACCTCTTTCATTCAAATTCAAACCCTTTCAATTCTCAGGACTGTTGGTTAGAAATATTATTCGGTCTAAGGCTGTTCGGATTTCATCCTGTTCATCCTCCACAACTTGCAACAAGGTATTGACATCCACCCATAGATAAGAATACAAATCGATAAGCCAACTGGCTTCATATTGTAAGCTGTATCGTATATTTTGACCGTTGTCGTAATTAACGACACTGGTGTACTCAAAGGAATATTATGCTTTATTCGGCACCTTACGTTGATCAGATCTCATGTGATCATACTTTCTTTAACTGGGGTACTGCAAGCCTAACCAAAGGAAAGTGATTCATAAAGAATTCACTTACAACAAGTCTTAATTTGATTCGCTTTGGTCGTCTATTGATTTATTGGTGCTGACAACTCAATAACCCGATCTATAGCATTGATTAGTTTTCCATTATCACCTTCAGCTATGGAAAGCATAGTGCCAATATAGGCACGCCTCCTTTTAATCATATTCTCAAACTTTACAGAACTTAGAAAGGAAAGATCAATCCGACTTTCTTTGATTCCTTCATGGTATGGATAGGGAATATGTTCATCCAAATAGGGAAAATACTGCTCCATGGTAAATTTAATGGTCGCTGCTTCTGCTTTTTGATAATCGGACACCAAATCTTTCCATTGAATCAACAGGGTTCTCAGTTCAGGGTTTGAAATAATTTCAAATTCAGATGAATTTATAAGAGATGATATAGACCCTTCAGAAAGATCCGCATCACGGATAGTATTTGAACCTTGAAGATAAAAAGCCAAAGAGTCTATAAGGTTTCTATTGTTCTCTAATGGGAAAGATTTTACAATATCGCCTAACTTTTCATATGCTCTTTTATATTGTCGAAGTGTATTGGTCAATTCTTTCTTATTGATGAGAAATTCGGAGTTAATTTCTTTAAGCAAGAGTTCTGCCTTATGGCGGTCTATTCTATCTTGGTTCCAATTATTAATCTGTAGCGCCAGCAGAATACCGATCATCACGAGCAAGATCTCACCAATGGCATACAACAAGTATTTTCGAACAGAACCTGATTCTATCAATGACATCCTGATTTTTCGTAAAAATGTGAACATAGATTGACAAGGTGCTGACTACTAAAAATAAATGCCTGCAACGTAAGTAAAGATAGTAAAGAAGATTGAGGTCTACTAACGCTCTTTCAAGTCGGTTACCACCAGACCTTAAATCGCTTCCATAATTACAGATCCTGACAAGACAGAGGCTTAGTCATGGATAGCCCTCTGCGCATACCGAAGTTTGGCATTGACTGGTCTTCTAACCTGATGAGCTCTTTATTGCAAGCTGTTGCTGAAGCTTTGGCGTAGGTGTCATACTTCGTAAAGCAACTGAGGTTCAGCACTTGGCACCCGACAAACTCAAAGTGACTCGTTTCGTACTGTAGGGCCTGCACTAGTCTAGCAAAGGGTGGGCCGGCTGGCCAACAGGCAAGGTTGACATAAGTAACTAAACGAGCAGCGTCAATTCAATTCAATCAAATGAACAGCAAATCAGTGCGAGCTCCATTTGTTCAAAGAGAAATTGTCCCACATATTGAAGCATCGCATGAAAATCATGAGATTTATATCTATCTTAATACAAATAATCAGACTTAAACAATATAATAACCCATATGGCTGAATCTCGTCATATAAAGGCAATAATGTTCTCCGACATCGTCGGTTTTTCGGAGCTTATGGGTAAAAATGAAGCAGAAGCCCTGCGAATCGTCAAGTTAAATAAGCAGATTCACCTTCGAAACCTGAAAACTTATAACGGAAGACTAGTCAAAGAACTTGGCGATGGTATGATTGTTACATTTGATAGTATTGTAGAAGCCGTACACTGTGGACTCGCAATGCTAAAAGATATAAAGACATCGGCTAATTTTCAGGTTAGAATTGGAATTCATTTGGGTGAAATCGTCCGTAAAAAAAAGGACATATTTGGGGATGGTGTAAATATTACTTCAAGAATTGAAGCGTTAGCTAACCCAGATCAATTATTGGTTTCTGACACGGTCTATCGAAACCTAAAAAATATAAAAGGATTTAAGTTTACCGATGCAGGTAGACATTCATTGAAGAATATAGAAATACCTATTCAGCTTTATGCTGTTGATAAAGACATTGACTATGTTTTACCCAAATCATCAACAAGAGGTAAAAGTAAATACATTTTAGCAGGTACATTTTTCATTTTGGTTATAGGGATGCTATATTTGATGTTGACGGTAAGTGGGGCAAACAATCATGATAAGAATTCAATTGCAGTGCTCCCTTTAATCAATATTACTGCCAATAATGACGATCTTGAATATTTTTCGGATGGACTAACCCAGGAGTTGATAGATGAATTAGCAAAAATTGAGTCATTTACTATAACCGCTTTTTCGTCCACGTTTCATTATAAAAAAACAAAAAAGCCAAATAAGACTATTGCTAAGGAGCTAGAGGTTGAATATTTGATATCTGGGAGCTCGAGAATATTTAGTCAAAAACAAATGATAAAGTTGTCGATTGAACTGGTCAATCCTTATTCTGGAGAAAGGATTTGGAATAAAACTTTTGAAAAGAATCTCGACAATGCCCAAGAAATACAGGTTGAATTGGCAAGAGACATTGCTAATATCCTTGATATAAAACTAAGCGAAAATGAAAACAAGCGCCTGAATGAGATCAACACGGTCAGTGGTGAAGCTTTTAATTTCTTTTTGAAAGCAAAAGCTGAAAACTTCAAATTGAGCCAAGATGGATTCGAAAATTGTCATCAATATCTAACGAAGGCAATTGAGCTTGATCCCAATTATACCCAAGCCCATACTTTAATGGGATGGAATTACATGCTTCAGAACAGTACTTGGTTTGAAGGTTACAATGCTTCTTCTTTCGAGGTAATTGATAATATAACCCACCATTTAGAAAGTGCGATTAAATCAAATGCATCTAGTTCAGATATATATCTTGTAAGAGGAGGATTAAACCTCTATTGGAAAAGTAGAATTTATGATGCAAAAAAAGATGTTGATCTAGCGCTTGATCTGAATTCATGGCCTAAGGTTCCGACTAACTATTGCATTTGTACTGTTGTTTCGACGTATGTAGCAAAAGGTGAATTTATACAGGCCAGAGAACTTGCAAAAGTGGCAAGGGATGTTGACCCTGGAAATGTCTTCATCTACTGGGATATGGCAAATATTCATATGTGTAAAGGTGAGTATAAGAAAGCTCAAGCGCTATTTGAACAAGCTGTTGAGGTTGTACCTATTCCATTTTTCTATTTCTTTCTAGGGTTGAGCTATTATCATGATCATCAATATAGCGCGGCTATTCAATATTTTAACAAAGCTTACCAATTTAGTACAACTCCAATCCCTTTATCCATATCTTATCTTTCAAATGCATATTTTCAATTAGGTGATATAAAAAAAAGTAATCAATACTATGAAGAATTGGCCGAACGCATAAAAGCGGGGGAAAAACAATTAAGTATGAGGATGGCAGTATTATTTGCGGCAAGAAAAGATGTTGACAAGACAATTGAATGGTTGAATTTAGCATACCAGAATAAAGACCATGCTTTAGCCTATATGATGAATGTCGACCCAATTTTTAGGCCTTTTTATGAAAACGCAGCGTTCAAGAGAATTAGAACTGAAATGCAATATTATAAATAGTGGATATAGCGAAAATCTCATTGAAATTAATCAGTCGACTCTTACTCAATTGATAGGTATGCTTTTCCTACCTTTATTCTCATAGGTAAGCAATACCAGGTTTACCAATTGCTTGTTATTGAAGATTCCGAAATTGAGTATCAGAGCATAGTCGTGCTTAAAGTAAGGGGATATTTAACTTCTTGGAAACCTTCCCCAAAAATTTATGGTCTTCAAATTAAGCACCAATTATCTTTTCTGTAATATTCCCATATTTCAAATTTATTCTAGTTTTTACAAATCTGTAAAATCCTCTAATCACAAAATCTGTGATTTAGTAAGTTTAGATGATTTATGATTTTGTCAACACTAATTTGATCAGTATATTTTTCCTAACTAGTTGAGCAAATTGTGAGATCACAATACACTATTGCAAGTTTTTTAATTTGGATTAAAATCAGAAATTTGCCAATAAATCCTATCTTACCCAGACATGGTTTTATTCGAACAATCCAGAGACGATATCAAGATACTTATCACAGCTAACATCTCCCGATCAGGTGATTTGCAAATAAAAGGTATCGACACTGGACCGTTGGTTAAAAAATTAAAAGGAGACTGGGACTACGAGTATGCATTAACGGTACGCAAGGCACAAAAGCAACTATTGATCAGACATTTGCAGGACCACCAACAAACCGTAAAAGATGATGAAGATTTATTAAAGTGGTTAAAAAAGCGATTCAGCCATAATGAATCATATAGTGCAATTATGACCTATTTGAAGCAAGCCAATATTCTGTTTGAATCCTTTTTCTGGGAATAGGTCCCCTACTCTATTCAGTACTTCACATTTGGAGCAAACTCATCTATCGATTTAGAAACCAACCTAACCAAACACCGACCAATCCCCATTGGATCACCGCATCAATTAATTCGGGCCAACTACTGGTTTCAAACCAAACGGAATTCAAGTAACTGATAGTCAGATATCCAATAAGACCAACAGCAAGAGAAGCTATAACCGATGTCTTCATATTCAGATCTCTGAATTTTAAGAGAAGCCAGGCTAAGAGAAAAGCAGCTACAATATCAATAAGAAATCCTCGAATCATATTCATGCCCATTGACATATTTAATTCCTTATGATAACTAACCTTAGCCCATGGCTTACCGCTATATTTTTCAATGTACGCCACTCGATCCTCTTCGGATGGAGCTGTCGATGCCGTATTTGGCAGAAAATATTCTCCTTCGTCAATCCCAGATGCTTCAAGTGCGGCCAAAATTTCATCTTGTTTGTCCGTGAACTGCATTTGAGAACCGTGTATTTGTAGCATCATAAAAGAAAGTAACTGCCAAATAAATAAGATTAAACCGCCTACTAGCCCGGCAATAATTAATTTTTTCATGGTTGTTTCGTTATTGATTAGCTTTAAATTACGGAATTAAAATGAAAATTGTCCAGGAACATTCAATTAGGTCCTATCGGGTTGGGTAGTTTGAACCAAGGCGTATGTTGATATGAACTGTAGGAATTATTTTCTTTCATTATTTAGAACGTCCACATTCAATACTTTGAAAAATCAGATCCCTCCTTGGTCGGTCAACAAACAATCTGCCTTAGTTGAAGGAAATAAATTAGCGATGTGGATCTAAACAGTTGGTTCCTACTCAATAATAGGCACTGCTTTCCCTACCTTTTTCTCATAGGCAAGTAGTATCAAGTCTACCATTTGCTTGATGTTGAAGACTCCGGAATTGAGGACAAGATCATAGTCGTGTGAATTTCCAGAATCCTGCTTGAAATAATGCCGGATAAAGTCATTTCTTTCAGCGTCTCGTGCTTTAATCAACTTCTGTGCATTTTTTTTAGTGATGCCTTCACGTTCCGCAAGATAGTCCATACGTTTTTCAATGGGGCAAATAATGCGTACGCGCAAAGCCTTCGACGATTTGATGATGTAATTACTGCCGCGTCCCACAATGATGCTTTTCCCATGGGCTCCAATGGTATGCACGACACGTAGCAGCGAACGAAAATATTGTGTATTGCTATGCTTGAATCCCATGAAAGAACTATACAGGGCATCATCGATCATTTTACGACGGCGTTCATCCAGCGAAGCAAGAAGACGTTCGTCAGCTCCTGCTTCTTGCGCAATGGCGCTGAGGAGTTCTTTGTCCCAGACCTTGAAACCGATAAGCTTACCCAATTTTTTTGCCAGAGATCGGCCACGTGCTCCAAACTCACGCGAAATCGTGATGACCGGCCAGGCTCCTAAAGTCTCTTGATTCTGTCTAGCCTTTGCCTCACGGCTGGCCCAGGTAAGAACCTGTGCTGAAATGAGTCGATCAATATTGTCCATAGTACATTTTTTTTACAATTAACCTGCTAAGATATACAACAATAAAAACCGCATCTTTGTCTCCATTATACATTAAATTTCTAGAAACTATTCTGCTTCCGTCAATCGACGATCCTTAGCCCGGTAATTTTACCCGCCGACCGAGGGACCAGGTTCCATCAATCATCGTCTGATTTTCTGAGCAACGTAAAGCCTAAATATAGATAAGAAAGACCGAGGTTTTTAAAAGGTTTTCAGGAGAGTCCCTCACTGCCCTTCCTGGTAATTTCCGATCCATTACTTGCAGATTTTTCAGCTTCCCCTAAAATCAAATGTCAAGGATATGTTTAGCGCTCCATTATCAAACCTTCGCTCTCTGAATTCGTATGGAGATGATTGAGGTCCTAATTTACTGGTACTTTTGAACTTGGTACCAATAGCCGGGATTCCATGAAGAAACGAAAGGTCTCCTTTTGGATGTGCTATCTTCGTATTTGCTGGAGCTGGAGCCTCCAAAGGAGTGAACAACCTCAGGAATAGGTCTTCCGATTTGGAGTGAACTTTGAAACCGCCGGAATCGCTGGTCAACTCCGCCCAATAGAGATTAGCATGGTAGCCTTTAAATTCGGGATAATGGAATCCTGAATGTCCGGTGATGGTATTGTTGAATTCCTTTTCCCAAATACCCAAATCCGCGCCTTTGATCCGGTTTCTCCACACCCGGTAGGGTCCACTACCCATCCATCTGATTTTTTGTACACCTTCTTCCGGATAGTCAAAAGTAATGCCAGCAGCGTCCGCACGTTCGCTGGGTTTATATAAAACATCCAGGTCTAAGAGACCGTTGGGATGCATGGTCCACTTGATTTGCATTTGATCCTGCTCATATTCAGCCAGCACCACATAACCATCACCTTCTTGATAACCAGTAACTTTTTCGCAAGCCGGATCTTTACTTACGAGTCTGGGCCCCTGGATAAGTGGAATTTCGACGCTTTCATTTTTGATCTTTATGATCCGCCCATTTTGCTTGTTTAATGTGACCTGAACACCACTTGCGGATAACTCAAATTGGTTCTCTGCCTCCTGAACTATAACCCGGTCCCCTCCCCGATAATCCAGGTCAGACAAAGCAACTGGCTCTGGCATTTGTACGGCCCAACTCCACCTGTTGATTTGTCGACTAAACGGATCAGTCGCTTCAATATAAAGCACTTGCGATTGATTCCATTCCTGATCCAATGGAACCTCGAGCGATCCGTATTCACCTGGAGACATTTCCGTTGTGAGGTATCCAGAAGAAAGCACAGATTCTCCTTCTGCACTGAGCTTAACCCACTGATATGAAAACTTACATTGACTAAGGTTGGTGTAGTGGAACCTGTTTTGGATCTTGAATTCACCATTGAATTTTTCAGTGATGTGCCGCTCTTCAAAAAAGACTGGCGACCAGATATCCTTAATCGCGAAAAAACTACCTTCTTTTTCTGAATATGGACCTAATATACCATCCGGAGCATGATTGCCATCACTATCCAGTTCTCTAGTATCCGAACGCATGACAGTCTCATCCGCAAAAACCCATAAAAAACCTCCGGCACATAATGGATCATCCCACATCACTCGCCAATAGTCTTCTAAGCCTGCTCCAAGCCCACCATCATATAAACCGTGTAAAAACTCAGTTGGGAAATGGATCAACTTAGGCTGATAGTTATCACTCGACAGGTAGTCAAAGTCAATGTAATGAGCTGTGTTGGTAGGTCCCATCTCTGCCCACGGATGCAATACCTGTCTATTTTGAATATCCAAATTTTCAAATTCATTATCATAGGAGCTATTCCAGCCTCCTTCATTACCATTATCCCACATTACGATCGATGGATGATTGACATCCCTGGCGATCATTTCTTGTAAAAGCTTTCGCCCAATTTGATCATCATAGGGAGGTTTTTGCCAACCGGCCAATTCATCGAGGACAAATAAACCGATTGAATCACAGGCATCTAAGAAGTGTCGATCCGGAGGATAATGGGCCATGCGCACCGCATTCATATTCATATCCTTCATCAGACTGACCGCCTGTATACTCAACGCTTTACTAGAGGTTCGCGCATAATCCGGATGGAAGGTGTGTCTGTTTACACCTTTGAATTTGATCTTTTGACCGTTCACATAAATACCGTCTCTTGGTCTAACTTCGACGGTCCTAAAACCAATCTGCTCGGTGTGCTGATGTATGGTGCCTCCATGCTCATCCACTAACAAGAACGTGGCTGAATACAAGTTAGGAAATTCGGGTGACCAGGTCATGGCATTGCCGATAGCCGCATTTAAATCTAAAACATTTTTATGGTTGCTTACTAAAGAACTAAAGGCTAGCGTGTCGTGATCAGGACTAGTTAATCGAACAATTAGTTGCTTGGATTTCTCAATTTTCGATACATATACCTTCGATTTCAAAGAACCATCTGCTTTGGCGTCTACCGCTAAACGTTGAATGTGTTCTCGCGGTTTGATTTGTAGGGTCACCGGGCGAAATATGCCGCCAAATACCCAATAATC
>JAHEJC010000565.1:0-2823 GCA_024639065.1 Lewinellaceae bacterium
GCTACCATTAGCGATGGTAGTTGGTGTTACACAGAGGACCTGGGTGTAAAACCGGCCATTGACATACTACATATGCTTATCGATATTACCAGTAAAAATGGGGTATTACTTTTGAACGTATCGCCTAAAGCCGATGGCACGATTCCGGACAATCAAAAAAAAGGCATCCTGCAAATGGGCGCCTGGTTGAAAAAATATGGCGAAGCCATTTACGGTACAGAAGCATGGCACAGCTTTGGTGAAGGTCCTACCAAAGAACCCAAAGGCCATTTTGGAAATCACCAAGCGTTCATGAAATTAAAATATTCGAACAAAGATATACGCTACACTACTAAAAATTATAACATTTATGGTATCGTTCTTGGATCTGTCGAACCCAATCGTGAATTGGTTTTAAAAACTTTTGCCAAAGAAAGCATCCTGGATGAGCCCACCATAGAAAAGGTCACCTTTATGGGTAGTGATGAAAACATACAATGGAATTATGATCCAGAAAAAGGGCTTACCGTCAAGGCACCCTCTAAGGTAATTGACGAAATGGCTACGGTGATTAAGATTGAGATTTCGCAGTAGCTTAACAGACCGCTGCGCTGTGAGATGTCAGATGTCAGATGAAATAACTTAATAATTCGACGCCTGATATCAATTTGTTTTATTCATAAAATAGTTGTAAAAGATTGTTTTATATGCAAACTTTTTAAGCTAAGGTGAATTTGATAATGTCCAATTTTGTAAAAAATGGTTACAAGCTTAATTATTTATAACTAAAAGATTGGAAACAAGGTAATTCGGTTGAATTGTTTTAGACCATTTACTCTTATGGAATAATGACCTTTTAATGTTTAGGAAACCGGGCATTATTATTTGGGCGTTTATAGCCAAGAAGTTAATTTGCAAGTTATATACTGAATTAGGCTTCTTGGCGTCATCTGGCGTGAAGCGGCTTAGGGTTAATTGGGTGGTGGTTCGATGACCATTCTCATTAGGTCGTTGAAATTATCTTTCTTGTTTTTTTCTTGTTACTTTGGCATTGCTCCAAAGTAACCAAAAGTCTAGGCGGAATAATACCCGCGCGCATGGCTGGCTCCCGCACCCACGATTCCGCCGGAGCTCACCCTCCCGATCTTTCTTGTCAAAGAGGATAATGTAGTCGGCAGGATCATTAGCGAATCTTAAATTGGAATTATTTAGTTTTAGACTAAACAAGACATTGGCTTTCTATAGATCAGAGCATTATAATTTTTAGGAAAAAAGCAATAAGGAATTCTGTTAAGAAGCCATAATTGTTTGAAGCTAGCCCTAACATATAAGCAAAGATTTATCTACCGATTTTCGAATGCCTATTTAAAGGTATTTTACCAAAAGCAAGTTTTATGGCTTCAAGAATTTCATTGCTTTTTTCTGTTAAGAAAATTATATCGCTCTGAAAATTTTGGTTCTTTTGTTTCCAAAAGAACAAAAAAAATATGAGTCTATTGTAGATTTAATAATACTTCAGTGATGCTGGTCGAAACGGTAGTCATTTCAGCGAATTGTGGTCTGGTAACAACGCCTAATTTTTGGATCTATTAATCCATTACAGCTTACCGCAGTAGGCTTATTTGGGTATCTGATATTCTAAAATTAACTTTGAAAGGATGAAAGTCTTTAACTTATTTAGTTTATTAATCCTAGCCTTGCTCCTGATTCAATGTAGTCATGACAAATCAAACTCCTTTTCTTCCCTATTTGATGGTGCTACTTTCATAGGTTGGGAAGGTCCCAAGGAATTTTTCCGCATAGAAGATGGTGCCATTGTTGCCGGATCATTAGAAAAAGAAATACCGGTCAATCAATTTTTATGTACTGAAAGCTTATATGCTGATTTTGAACTTCAGCTGCAAGTAAAATTTACTGCTCGAGATAACAATGCCGGCATACAATTCAGAACGCAACGGATCCCTAATCACCACGAGGTCATTGGCTATCAGGCGGATGTAGGATGGTCTTCATCCAGGGTAATCTGGGGATCACTTTATGATGAATCCAGGAGAAATAAATTTTTAGCAGAACCCGAAATCAAGCTGATTGAAAGGATTCTCAAACCGGATGACTGGAATGATTATCACATTCGATGTGAAGGTCCCATAATCAAGTTTTGGATTAATAACGAATTGGTAATGGACTATATAGAAGAGGACAAAACCATTCCTTCTTCCGGAAAAATATGCGTTCAAATTCATAGCGGCGTACCATCAGAAGCCTGGTATCGGGATATTAAGATCAAATCTATACATTGAAATCAGACGGTTCCCCGGATACCCGGTACCAGGCACCAGGTAACCATTTTAGGTCAATGATCTATCCAAATGCACATATCCTCCATCGGCAAACAAAAACTGCCCAGTGGTATGACCTGATTTATCCGAGAGCAGGAAGACAGCCAGTGCGGCAATTTCATCGGAGGTGGTCATTCGATTTTCAAAAGGAATTTTTGAGATGATCTCTTTTTCTTTAGCTTCAGGATCATCAAAAGAATTGTCTAACCACTTGCGATAGAGCGGTGTCATCACTTCGGCAGGTAAAATGGCATTTACCCGTATGGAGTAAGGTAATAAAGCGGCTGCCCATTCTCTGGTCAATCCTAATTGAGCACCTTTAGATGCTGCATAGCCTGACGTATTGCCCTGACCTGTTAATGCAACTTTTGAACTAATATTTATAATAGATCCTTTGCTTTCTTTTAGATATGGAAGCGCATAATGTACCAAATCAAAGTAATGAAACAAGTTTAGATTTATAGAAGCACGGAAAGCTGCCGGGCCTTTCTCTAAGCTTGCACCA
>JAHEJC010000565.1:2833-3340 GCA_024639065.1 Lewinellaceae bacterium
GTTGTTCACGATCCCATCGATGCGTCCAAATTTGTTTACCGTATATTTTACTACTTGCTCACATTGGCCCTTCTCCTGCAAATCCCCGAGTACATAATCTACCGTCTGACCAGCTGCTCGTAATTCATTTGCTAATGCTTCAGTAACTCCCTTTGAACGAGTAGCCATTACTACAATACCACCTTCTGCGCCAATAGCACGCGTAATGCCTTCTCCTATCCCTTTAGAACCACCGGTCACGATATAGACTTTATCTTGAATATTCAGATTCATTTTTTTGTTTTAATGGTTTAAAAAATAATCAAAGCATACTATTTACATTTCGCTCCTTTGCTGATATGGAAAAATACCCTTGACGATGTATGATAAATTAACTACCGGTAAAATTGATTCTATAATGATAAAAAAATTCTGACTTTATCGCTAACTAGTGGAACTCAAATCATATAATTACCTAGATTTATATTTTTAATTCTAATTTAAGAATTACATATAATGAAATACATC
>JAHEJC010000176.1 GCA_024639065.1 Lewinellaceae bacterium
GTTATTTGTTTTTTTATTTATTGGTATACTGGATACCATCCAGGCAATTCCTACCATCGTTGACCGGGTCTTTGCTTTTGCCAATACGAAGACTTCGGCTATTTTATCATCGCTATTAGCTACTGGTATTACCAATGGCATGACTGGTAATCAATATGCCACCAGTTTCATCGTGGGGGAGGCTTTCAAATTAAAATATGATAATTTAGGGATACCACGTAAAGTACTGAGTCGCTCGTTGGAAGATTACGGAACAATGATTGAAAGTTTGATCCCTTGGCATCCCACTGCTTTATTTATGGTTTCTGTAATGGGTGTAGCGGTTGGGGACTACTGGTGTTGGCAATTATTAAGTTTGACCAATTTATTGATTGCACCCATACTAGCAATTTTAGGTATAGGGTGTTTTTATAAGCATAAGGACAAAAAGAAATGAACAAAAAGGAAAGACAAATAGAAACGGAGCTCGCCCACTTTGCTGAGGATAGAGCGATTTACGAAGGAGCTGTGGTGCCTCCCATTTTCCAAAATTCTCTTTTCACTTATGAGAGTTGGGATGACATAAGCAATGCTTTTGATGATCGTACTAACAGCTATATCTATTCTAGAGGAAACAATCCCACTGTAAAAATTGCTCAGGAAAAAATAGCCAAATTAGCCGGAGGAGAACGGGCTCTTTTATTTGCTTCAGGTATGGCAGCAGTCTCTGCAGCAGTTTTGCATTGTGTTCAAAAAGACGGACATGTAATCGCGATTAAGAATCTGTATGGCCCAGCAAATAATCTTTTGTTAAGTTACTTACAAGAGAAAATGAATCTCTCTATTACTTTTATTTCCGGAAAAGAAGTAGCTGAGTTTGAACAGGCTATCGAATCGAATACCAATCTCATTTATCTGGAAAGCCCTTCCTCCGGTGTCTTTTCATTACAAGACATTAAAGGAGTTGCTGCTCTCGCTAAGAAACATGACATTAAAACGATGATAGATAATACCTGGTCTACACCTTATTTTCAAAAACCGTTATGCATGGGCGTAGATTTGGAGGTGCACTCTTGTTCCAAATATTTGAGTGGTCATAGTGATGTGGTTGCAGGAGTGGTGATTGGTAGCAAACAACGCGTGAATCAAATATTCAGAAGAGAGTATGAGTGGTTGGGTGGGCGAATTGCGCCCATGGATGCTTGGTTGATTATTCGTAGTTTACGTACGCTACCGATTCGGCTGAAAGCCCATGCTTCAAATGCATTAAAGGTGGCTACCTTTTTGGAAAACCACCCCAAGGTTGAAAAAGTAAATTATCCTGGCTTAAAAAGTTTTGAGCAATATGAGTTAGGTCAAAAACAGATGAGCGGTTATTCAGGATTGCTTTCTTTCCGCTTAAAGACTCCTGATTTAAAAGAAGTCAAGGCATTTTTTAATGGTTTGAAAATATTTAAAATTGGTGTGAGCTGGGGTGGGCATGAAAGCTTGATTTATGCTTTAGCCATTAGTTATATAAAAGAAATGACCCCCAAACAATTTGATGCCACCGGACTTGCCTTTGGAGATATGCGTATTTCAGTGGGTTTGGAGCATGTTCATGATCTGATTGGGGATTTAGAACAAGCCCTTCAGCTCATAAAAGAATAGCATAAAGAGAGAAGGTGAACCTGTAGGGTAATCAATCCTAAATTGCTTCTCACTTTGACTTCTTAGGTTTCTTTTTACCAGGAAGTCCTCTTAAAATCGTATCACTTTCTATATACAACAACTCCGTAGCGTCTATTAAATTTTTGCAAATATCCGCGACAAAGTTACTATCATTGGCCAGGGAGGTAGCCATCTCACTAGTGATTAATTCTTTCCGGATCAATTCATCCAAGGTACCATCAATCAAAACATCACTTTGCTTGGTTTTCTCTTTCAGCTTTTCTAAACTAGCCAGGTGCTTTTGGGGTTCATCCGAAGTCCTCGTCAAGTGAATCTCACGTAATACTTTAGTGATCTTTTTTCTTAAATTATCATATTCTTTCCGGATATATTCATTTTTAGAAAGCATAAAATGATCGATATTATTTTGTAGATCTCTGGCATCTTTTATAGCTTCTACAATGTACCGGTTTGCAATTTTTATTTTATTAATCGCTTCAGCCTTTTTGGGCTTAAAAGTGAATTGGGACAATATCTTGGTACCATATTCTATAATATTGGAATATATATTTTTTACTTTAGAATAGTAGAGATCATCAATATCAATATCAATTATTTCTTTTGATTCTTTAACTACTTTTTTAGGTTTAACCTCTGATATTATATCATCCCGGTGTACGTTGGTCGCATGGGCTACAATCTTGAAAGCCGGCCCTTCGAAAAGTCTTTTGGTTTCATCTAACAAAGCTTTAATAGCGGTTTGAGGGTAATTCAACGCATTGTCACTCAAATATTTTGGCTGATCAATACTTACTTCAGGCTCCGCCCGCATCGGAATAACTTTCAAGACAATCTTAACAATGAGGGGTACAAACCAAATGAGCACGAATGTATTAATTATATTAAATGTCGTATGGAAAATGGACAGAGCTACTGGGATAGCCTCAGGTGTATCATAAGGAGAGGGTCCTCCATTTCTACTAACAAAATACTCGATCCCTCTTAAAAAAGGAAAAATTAAAATCAACATCCAAATTACACCGAGCAAATTAAAGATAAGGTGCGCTCTGGCGGTTCTTTTTGCATTAAGGTTTGCTACTAGTGCAGCTAGATTCGCGGTAATGGTAGTGCCAATGTTTTCACCTAGTACCATAGCCGCAGCCATCTCAAAAGGGATCCATCCTTCGTAACACATCACCAAGGTCAGCGCCATGGTAGCACTGGAAGATTGGATTATTACTGTTAGGATCGTGCCAATGGCCAAAAATATTAAAAGAGACAAATAACCCATGTCAGTATAGGCCTTCAACCATTCCAATATTTCAGGATTTTGTTTTATATCAGGGACGCTGTCTTTGAGAAATTGTAATCCAATGAAGAGCACAGCGAAACCGATGATGAACCTGCCCCAATGTTGGATCCTTTCTTTCTTTGAAAAGTTCATTAAAAAACCAAAGCCTACCAATGGTAAAGCAATAACACTCATACTCACCTTGAATCCCAATATAGCGATCAACCAGGCGGTAACCGTGGTACCTATATTGGCTCCCATAATTACACCTACCGATTCAGCCAATGTCAGCAGAGAAGCATTTACAAAACTGACCACCATCAGGGTAGTTGCTGAGGAGGATTGGATTACTGCAGTGATCAGAAAACCAGTAAACACCGCAAAAACTCGGTTGGAAGTCATCGAAGCTAAAATATTCCGCATTTTATCTCCGGCAACTTCCATTAAAGCATCACTCATCACTTTCATTCCATAGAGAAAAAGGCCCAGTGATCCAAATAAAGTCAAAATGTCTCCAAATCCGTAGTTCATGCTATTTAGTAATTTATTGGTTTATTGTATTTGACACCGCTATCTCTTATATGATTGGCTTTATCAGTAATCGAAGATAATGCGGAAACAAGTTTATATTTTTTTTCAAAGGATAAGGTAGAATAATTAATATTTAATCGTTAAAAAATTTAACAAAAAAATAACAAAAAGTTAACTTTAGCTTAATTATGAGAAATTGCTGGCTCTTAATGGATATACAGTAATAATTCAACCATTTTTTAAAAAATGCAAACCAATTAAACCAACTTCATGGAAACCTTTTACCTGATTATCATAATCGTATTATTCTTACTGGCTATTTCGGACCTGGTAGTCGGTGTCAGTAATGATGCAGTCAATTTTCTTAATTCTGCTATAGGATCTAAGGCAGCAACTTTTAATACGATTCTTATAGTAGCAGCTCTAGGAATTTTAGTCGGTTGTACTTTTTCTTCAGGTATGATGGAGGTTGCTCGTAAAGGAATTTTCCACCCCGAAAACTTTTATTTTTCCGAATTAATCCTTCTTTTCCTGGCCGTCATGGTTACGGACGTGATCCTGCTGGACGCGTTCAATTCCTATGGGATGCCCACTTCTACCACGGTATCTATTGTATTTGAATTATTAGGTGCGGCCGTAGCGCTTTCGATTATAAAAATTTATACCAGTGGAGATTCATTAGGCATGGCAGATTATATAAATTCCGGGAAAGCCCTGGCCATCATTTCAGGCATTCTTTTGTCTGTGGTGGTTGCATTCTCTGCAGGAGTAATTGTACAATATCTGACTCGACTATTATTTTCATTTAATTATG
Organism: Lewinellaceae bacterium; assembly: GCA_024639065.1. Taxonomy (GTDB): domain Bacteria; phylum Bacteroidota; class Bacteroidia; order Chitinophagales; family Saprospiraceae; genus JAHEJC01. The sequence goes on from JAHEJC010000176.1 coordinate 4,266, forward strand.
AAAAGACTATAAAATACTTCGGATCGATTTGGGGTGGTCTGGCGATTGCAGCTATTACCTATTTTATGTTGATTAAGGGGTCTAAAGGTGCTTCTTTTATGGATGACGACCTTAAAAATATGATCGTAGACAATTCGTTATTGATTATCACTGGGAGTTTTATTGTTTGGGCAATCATCTTACAAATAATCACCATGTTCACGAAAGTGGATATCCTAAAATTAATCGTGATTGTAGGGACCTTTGCGTTGGCTATGGCCTTTGCAGGGAATGATTTAGTGAATTTTATAGGTGTTCCACTGGCCGGATATAACTCTTACGAAATTTGGACCCAATCGGGTGGCGCTGCTCCGGATGGTCTATTAATGGATGGATTGGCTGGAAAAGTACCTACCCCCACCATCCTGTTATTGCTTGCTGGGGTTATTATGACCATTACTTTGTGGACTTCCAAAAAAGCAAGGTCCGTTGTAAAGACTTCCCTGGATTTGGGAAGGCAATATGAAGGGAGCGAACGATTTGCATCTTATGCTGTTTCCAGGAGCCTAGTACGGAATTTTAGTAAAATGGCTATGTTTGTTAATGATCAGCTGCCCAAAACTATCAGACGAACCGTTGAACGAAAATTTGATGAAAGACCCTTTACGGCTAAACAGGCTCATTTGGGTGTGGAAGCACCTTCATTTGATATGATTAGAGCATCTTCTACCTTGGTGGTAGCGAGTATCCTGATTGCTATTGGAACTAATTTAAAACTCCCTTTATCTACTACCTACGTTACTTTTATGGTTTTTATGGGTACCTCACTGGCTGATGGAGCTTGGGGTAGGGAGAGTGCAGTTTATCGCGTATCTGGGGTGCTTTCGGTGATCGGAGGGTGGTTTTTTACCGCATTTGCCGCTTTCACCGTAGCATTTATCGTTGCTAATATCTTTTACTTTGGAGGATCCATAGCCATTGTAATTGTCCTTATCCTGGCTGGCGTTATCATCTATCGTTCACATCGATTTCATGACAAGCGGATGGAAGAACAGATCGCTTTTGAAAAAGGTTTGATAGAAGGTACTTTAAACCAGGAACAGATTATTAAATTAAGCGTACGAAATATGACCAAAGTTTTTGAAGGGCTCAACAGTGTCCTCGGAGATACATTAATAGCTCTTGAAAACGAAAACCTGACTAAGTTAAATAAAACCTATAGAAGATTTAGAGATATTGAAGCGCACACCGATAAAATGAAAAGACAGGCAAATAATGCCATTGACCGAATTGACGATGAAGACATTGAATCCGTTCACCTTTATATTTTGGTCGCCGATTACTTAAAAGAAATGACTACTAATGCTCGAAACATCGTAAAACCAAGTTTAGATCATATTGATAATAATCATAAAAACTTAATTCCATCTCAAATCAAGGAATTACAAATTATCCATGATGAACTCATTTCCAGATTATTTAAAATTAAGGAAATATTCATGATGAAGGGGCCAGAAACTGAGTCCTTCATGAATAGTCTTAATCCACTGATGAAACTCATCAGAACGTTTAGAAAGAATCAGATTAAACGGATTAAAAATCATGAGGTAGGTACTAGAAACAGTGTTTTATATTTAAATCATCTAGGAGAATATCGAAATTTGGCTCTTTTCTCTAGCCGGATTATTCGAGTCTTTGATGAATTAATTCTCCATCCCGAGGAAGTTCAGCTTACGGAGGAAAATGGTGACGATCAAGTTGATAAGGCCAATAATGAAAATGGAGATAATCCAGAAAACCCTGTCGATGACCTACCCAAAGATAAGGAAGATAAAAAAGAATAATTTTACCTAAGTTTTATCAGAAAAAGGAGCTTAGTTGGATTTTTATTTGGGATTAAAAAGGACTATTTTTTATAGGTTTTCTTCGCAACATTAACCTGCATATTAGAATATATACTAATTTATATTTCTAAATTTGAGCCCTCTGATATAATTGCAAACCCATAATTAAATGTGGTTTACTTTTTATAGATGAAGAGTCAAAATAAGCATTGAATAAAATGTGTTTATTTTTAACACTTGAATTTCAATTTTATATAAGTGAAAATTATTATTGCTGGGGCAGGTGCGGTTGGATTTCACGTTGCTGAATTACTCTCAAACGAGAATCAGGACATTACCCTAATTGATACAGACGAGGAGGTTCTTTTGCAAGCCAGCACCCAATTGGATGTATTAACAATTTGTGGTGATGCTGCTTCCATAAACATTATGCAACAAGCTAAGGTTGAAAAGTCGGATTTATTTCTGGCCGTAACCACCTCTGAAAAAACGAATCTTCTGCTGGCTATTTTGGGAAAACAAATGGGAGCGAGAAAGACGGTTGCCCGAGTCAATAATCCAGAATATTTTGAAAAAATTCAAAAGGAAAAATTTAAACAGATTGGCATTGATGAAATTATCTCTCCAGAAATTCTAGCTGCCAAAGAGATTAATCGATTATTAAAACGAGCTTCATTCACCGATTTGTTTGAATTTGAAAATGGTAAGATTTCGGTGGTCGGTTTTACGGTGGACACTATGTCTCCTCTGGCCAATCGCAAAATTGCTGAAATAGATACGGTGAATGACCATTTTAATTTTCGAGGTGTTGCGCTCTTACGAGATAGTAAAACGCTTATTCCCAGAAACGATACCCGACTGAGGAAAGGAGATCATTTGTACATTGCTACACAAAATACATCCATGGATGCGGCTATGAGTTTCGCCGGTAAGCAACTTAAGCCTATTAAAAAAGTAATGATCATAGGTAGCACCTCGCTGGCTCTGCGAACGGCCCAATTAATTGAAAAAGACTATGCTGTCACCATTGTTATTAAAAATAAAGAAAAAGGTAAAAAATTTATAGAGCAATTGCGGTATTGTTTAGTGATCAATGCAGATCCTAGCAATATCGAAACACTTAAATCCGAAGGCCTGGAAAGAATGGATGCGTTTATCGCTCTGACGCCCAATTCTGAAACCAACATCATCACCAGTCTAAGCGCCGAACAACTCGGTGTTTACAAAACCATTTCATTGGTTGATAATGTCAATTATACCCATATCTCACAAAACATAGGTATTGACACAATCATCAACATAAAGTTGATTGCAGCCAATAATATTTTTCGATTTGTTCGCAAAGGAAAAGTAGAGGCTATAGCCAGTCTGCATGGAGTAGATGCTGAAATGATTGAGTTTCAAATTCATAAAAACAACAAAGTGACCAAGCATCCCATTAGAAATCTCCATATTCCTAAAAAAGCAATTATTGCTGGTGTTGTAAGAGGAAAAGATAGCTTCATCCCGGATGGGGATTTTCTTTTTGAAATTAATGATAAAGTGATTGTGTTGGCCTTACCAGAAGCTATTCCCCAAGTAGAACAAATATTCAGGTAGTGATTAATTTCGGAGCAGTAGCAAATGTGATTGGAGTGATTATTGTTGCGGTTGGAGCACTCATGTTCACCGTATTACCTTTCTCATTTTATTACCGGAGTGACGATAGTATTTCCATTGTCTTTGCAGCAATTACCTGCATAACTATCGGGCTATCCATTTGGTTAATACATCGGAAAACCAATATGCAAATAGGCAAAAGAGAAGGTTATCTTATCGTTGCTCTTAGCTGGTTGGCAATATCGGTTGTCAGTACCTTGCCCTATTTGTTTAGTGGGGTTTTTCCAACGATTACCGACGCATTATTTGAAAGTGTTTCAGGACTAACCACGACCGGAGCCTCCATATTTAATAATATCGAAGCCGTACCTAAGGGAATTTTATTCTGGCGCAGTTTAACGCAATGGATTGGAGGTATGGGTATCATCGTATTAACGGTTGCAGTTTTCCCTCTATTAGGCATTGGCGGTGTTGAATTGTTTGTAGCGGAATCCCCAGGTCCAACTTCCGATAAAATCCATCCGCGCATCAAAGAAACGGCAAAACGCCTGTGGTTGATTTATGTAGGATTAACGTTTCTATTGACGATCATTTTGTTTTTCAATGGTATGAACTTTTTCGACGCTATCAATCATGGCCTGACCACTATGGCCACCGGAGGTTTCTCAACCAAAAATGCTAGCATCGCTTATTTTAACAATCCTGCTATTCAATATTCCATTGCTTTTTTTATGTTTTTGGCTGGTATAAATTATACAGTAATATATTATAGCCTCACTGGCAATTTTAAGAAAGTGTGGAAAAGTGATGAATTCAAAACGTATGTAATTCTGGTCATTTCATTGATTACAGTGGTTACCCTGGTCGTTTATCAAGTGACCGACAATACAGTAGAAAAGTCATTCCGGGAATCCGCTTTTCAAATTATTTCCATTATCACTACCACCGGTTTTGTATGTGCGGATTATACCGCATGGACACCAGCATTGACCATGCTCTTTTTCTTACTACTTTTTGTAGGAGCAAGTGCAGGTTCGACCAGTGGAGGAATAAAGATAATCCGACATCTGGTCTTCTTTAAAAATTCATTCCTGGAGTTTAAACGGTTGTTACATCCCAAAGCGATCATCCGTATAAAAATTGATAAACAAATTGTGGCTCCCAGAATACTTACGCATATCCTGGTTTTTCTCATGCTTTATTTGATGCTATTTATTATCGGATCAGTCGTTATGACCGGAATCCTTAGAGATTTTGAAAGACCACTGTTGACCTCAATAGGTGCTGTGGCAACAGCGTTAGGAAATGTTGGACCTGCCATCGGAGAATTGGGCCCTTTAGATAATTTTGCCAGTGTACCCGATATTGGTAAATGGTTTTTGACCTTGCTCATGTTGTTGGGTCGCTTGGAATTATTTACGATCATTATTCTCTTCACCCCTTATTTCTGGAAAATAAATTAGCTAGCCAAAGCAATAATCTTTCCAGATCAATAATCCCAGGAACAGTAAACAAGGGCGAGAAACATTTACCTTTTCATCAAAATAACACCAAGAAACCTAGTTTCAGAATATAACTTCAAACTAATTTTTTAGTTGTAACACCCCTTTATACTAGCTGACTCTTTGGTCATATGCGCATTGTAAATTTTCTATCATTTATTATAAACTCAAAGTTTCTAATCTTGCCTTAACCACAACTAGTATGTCAATTTCAGCTTTACCTTTTGTCAGCGAAATCGCAGTACTTCCAATATGAAAAATCGAATTTAGATTGTCGCCGAAGACATTGATTAATTCAATTTTTTCACTTTCATACATTTCTTTCCACCTCGGATCGTAAGCTAAAATTTCAAATGGATGTTTCATAGTCTAATACCCTGATTAAATATTATTTCAGTTCATCACAGCTATTGATGTCTTTTGTATAGGATGTACTGACAATTTTCCACCCGCCATTCGTTTTTATCAATATAAACGTATCCACACCGCAATGTGAAAACTTACCATTGACCCATAATTTATAGGGCACCCAGGCTGTAGCCACCCCATTATGAACTTTGAGGTCATAACTCAGTGGTTTTTCAAGAATCTCAACTTGGGGATCAAATGTTTTGACATCGTCCTGGAACAAACGCATATCGTAATTCGAAGGATCTTCGATGTTATTCATTCTCCATATTTGACCTTCCATAAAAGCGATTTTTTTATAAATCGTTGAGTCTTGTTCATTGATTGCTTTAAAAAATAGATTGACCGTTTCTATGATTGCCTTTTCCTCGGGATCATCAATTGGTTGAGTACAATGAATCATAATCCCGATAATCGCAAACAACAGTAAGTGTTTTAATGTTAAATTTTTTTTTCGCATAATTTCTTTTCCAATTAAAACCAGCATGTCTTTATAGATATGAATATATAATTTATAACAACATCCTGTCCATTTCTGCTGGGCTCTAAATCATTATTTAAATTTCACCTTTTTCTGCTTAATCCAAGGCTATGGCCCTATTTCTTACATATATTAGATTATATACACCAACACTAATCTGCATCTATACGATTTGTAATCACGCTAGCTTATCACTTGCCAAGGAAATTTAAGTACAATTGGAGACGGCAAAATGACATGGCAGGTTTCAAAAAATCCTATTTACTACAACTTTAATACTCTTGTTAAACAACTTATTTGGAGTAATTCTAAAATACATTTCTAATAATAGATAAAGTAAATATCCATAAATAAAAATCAAATATTTTGTACCTTAAGCTACATGAAAAGAAGAAAATTTATCCAGTATACGGGACTGGCAGGTGGTGTCGCCTTCAGCCCTTTTCCTTATCACCTCTACGCAGGCAATTCAAAGAAATTCGCTACCGATAAAGTAAAACTCGGCAACACGGGAATCGAAGTATCCCGTCTGGCCATGGGTACCGGAACGAATGGTGTGGGCGGAAGCTCTAATCAAACCAGGCAACTTGGAGTTAAAGGCCTGGCCGAATTGTTGCACATGTCTTATGATAATGGCATCACTTTTTGGGAATCAGCCGATCAGTATGGCTCACATCCACACTTGAAAGAAGCATTGAAATATGTAAAAAGAGAAGAGGTGGTTATTTTGAGCAAAACCCATGCCACTACTGCTAAACAAATGCGTTCCGATCTTGACCGCTTTCGCAAAGAAATTGGAACCGACTATATCGATATGATTTTGCTACATGCCATCACCAATTCGAATTGGCCTACAGTTAAAGAAGCCGCGATGGAGGTGCTTAGTAAGGCCAAAGAAGAAGGTATCATCCGCGCCCATGGCATATCTTGTCATTCCTTAGGTGCATTAAAAACGGCTGCTAAAACCGATTGGGTGCAGGTGGACTTGGCGAGATACAATCAAGCCAATATTGCTATGGATAGTGATTATGATGAGGTGGGGTCTGTGCTTAAGGAAATGAAAGCAAAAGGTAAGGGAGTGATTGGTATGAAAATCTTTGGTGCCGGTAGATTAAGTGACCGCATCGATGAGAGCCTGACTTTTGCCTTAAACCAGAATTTTCTGGATTGCTTTACTATAGGCCAGGAAAGCGCCACGCAACACGTGGACCTTTTAAAACGGATTCCTGATGCCAGCACCAGGGGTTAGTATCTTCGCTCGTATTTTTATTTTTCGGCCTAGGCTTCAGATACCCAGCCTTACCTCTAGAGGATGGCTTCAATAGATCCTTTCATAAAATGCAGGGCATTTTACAAGAGAAATTTCTAGCTAGTCAGCTTTGTGAGTAAGCCTTTAAAAATTAGGTTATGAAAAGGTAGTACCATGTACCAGTACAATCTACCCAATAATCCTTTGGGTCTAAACGTAGTGGTTTGGTATAAAAATCTATCTTTTACTTTAAACTCCAGCCAAGCTTCTCCTGGAAGGCGCATTTCCGCAAATAGTAACAATCGCCCTTCCTCTTTATCAGCATGAAGCACCCGCCAAAAATCGATAGCATCCCCACTTGACAAATGAGAAGGATGTGTCCGTCCCCTGCGTAAACCTACGCCTCCAAATAACTTATCCAAATAACCTCTTATCTTCCATAACCAGTCTCCATAATACCAGCCGCTTCTACCACCAATGCTCCAAATTTTCTGTTTAGTTTCGGTTATATCTTTAATCTTCCTTTTTTGTTTATCTCTAAATACACCAAATTTAGGTACATCCAAAAACACGCTCAATTTTTTATTGATACGACCACTCACCCACGAGTCTTTCCAGCTGGATTCAATTTTTTTTTCTTTTATTTTATAGAATGTTCTTTTCAAGGCTTCCTCATAACCAATGGGTTGAATATCTAATAGCTTATTGATGTCATTATGCTTACAAATGACTTCAATTTTCATACTACTGACTAAAGCTGTCGCCAACCGGTAAGAAGTTGAGGTAACAAAATACAACCAATAGGATGATAGTTTTGGTGTCATCACCGGCACAGTATATATCCACCTTTTCAGTCCTCTCACTTTGGCAAACTCCAGTAGCATTTCTTTATATGTGAGAATATCCGGGCCACCAATATCATAACTTTGGTCATACACTTGTTCATTAAATAATGCCTTTTGTAAAAAATTGATGACATCAGAAATACCTATTGGTTGGCATCGAGTATTCAACCATTTAGGTGCAATCATCACCGGCAATTTTTCTACCAGGTCTCGAATGATTTCAAATGATGCACTGCCTGACCCAATAATAATACCTGCCCTTAATGTCGTAAAATGATAATCGCCACCAACCAGTATGTT
>JAHEJC010000011.1 GCA_024639065.1 Lewinellaceae bacterium
GGAATCATTTCAATTGGATTAAAGAGCATTGTGGTGAGTTTCTATTTTTATAAATATCGAAGGATATTTCCCTTGATTTTATCGCATGCATTATATGACGGAATTCAGTTTGCATATTTTATCACTCAGCTTCGATAATATTTTAGTTTATTTTGGGGTTAAGGAATTAACATCAATGGTGAATTCGCCAATTTTAATTGGTTTTATTTGATGTTCACATATTAAACTGCTCATTACATGTGACCGATAGGAAGATATTCATAGGCCTTTAAAAGTGAAACCATATCATTATGAAATTTATCTTAATAACCGCAATACTTTTTCTATACTTATCCTGTCAACATCAGCTACCAATAAAAGATCAGTTGAACTTACAAACCAAACTTGAGGGTAAATGGAAGGCACCTGCGTTTGATGGTGAATTGAGGGAATCCTGGTCCCTTGATGATAATGGATGGATGCATCAACAGGGCTATTATATTGAGCAGAATGATACAATGTATGCAGCGATGACTAAAATAGAAAAAGTAGGGAATGAGATCATACTTTTAAGTGTCATCAAAAACTCAGCACCGAAAATATTTCAAGCTATAAAACAGAATGATAAGGAACTCCTCTTTGAAAACAAAGATTATCAAAACCCATTCCGAGTAAAATATGAGTTTTTAGATCATTCCAACTACCGTAGAACCATTAGTGGTTACGAACAAGATAGTTTAGTGGTCTATGAATTTAACTTCGAAAAATATTAAAACAGGTGGTAACTTATTTTAACATGAGCTTTTCGGCATAAACAGTTTTACCTTGACGTGTAATTTGAAGCACATAGATGCCCAAGGGAAGTTCAACCAAATCTAGATAGGTTATATTGTTATTTAACGAGTCGGACATCAGCGACTGACCGATATAGTTTAGAATATCGATTCGAAAATTTTGGTTGAACTGGTTTGAAGGGTAATCAATCTCCAGGCGTTTACTATCACTTTTCCATTGAATGGAAAAATCATTTTTATTGAAATTTTTAGTATTTGTAGAAATGGAGTATGTATGTTCCATCCATTCAATACCCCCAGGAAGGAGCAGGTTGTGATCAAAGTCAAAAAAGGTGGCATGTTCCTGGTGACTGCCTTGATCCCATTGATTCCAGCAAGGTGTTGAAACCCAGCTAGGTTCCCAATAGATTACCCCTCGACCACCTTGATCGATCACTTCTTGCGTGAGATCGATCAACCACTTTTTTTGATTCAGAGGCGAAGCGGGTTCATAGTCCGGATGAGTTTCTGAAATAATATTATTGGCATTGTCAAAATTATCTGTAGTCCAGATGTAACCGGTCTCAACAATAATAACTTCTTTATCAGGATAAGCTGTTCTTAATCTTCGGATTACTTGTCCGGTTTCAGGAATGGTGGTTGGCTTATGCCAGGCCCAATAATAAGACATACCGATCAAATCAAAATCTGAAACTCCATTTTGTATGAATTCATTGATCCACCATTCGGATTTTGAAGGGTCAGCCACATGCAGCATAACTTGGATGGGAATTGCCGATTCTTGCGATACTGTTCTTACCGCTTGGATGGCGCGATTAAACAAGTGAGCATTTCGTGACCATTCTAAGGTCCAGGTCTGATTATCTTCAGGTGAAAGTAAAATACCCCGATTGGTCTCATTGCCTATTTGGACCATTTCAGGAAGTAAATCATTTTGGTATAGATGAGTGAGTGTTTTGTAAATGTATTGATAAAGCGAATCACCCAGCAAATCAACCTCCTCGACTACTGATAACCAGGCAGACGGTACTAACTGTTTGGATGGATCCGCCCAATTGTCGGAGAGGTGGAAATCGAGTAAGACTTGCATACCTGCATTCTTGGAACGACGAATGCTCTTCATGACATCTTCAAGATCACTGTACCGATTTCCTTCGTTCAATTGATCATACCAAGAAGGTGTGTGCCACAATCTCAATCGAGTGAGATTACAACCATGATCTTGGTAAATTGAATAAACATCTTTCTCAATCCCATTTTCTTTATATTGAGCACTACAATCCTCCATTTCATTGACATAGGATTGATCGGCGCCAAAAAAGAAATCTTGTCCATTGACACCAGTATAACTAATAACAAAGAGGATGCAAAGCGTATATTGAATAATCGATCGACTCTGCATGGTATTGATTTAATAACCTGAATTCTGTTTTAGGTTAGGATTAGCACCTAGATCTGGGGAAGGAATAGGATATACATCTCGGAAACTTTCTACAGATCTTCCTTCCATAACACCGCCCTTCCAGGCCCATAGATAATCGGTTTGACTAAATTTATCAAAACGTACTAAGTCCGTCCTGCGGTGACATTCCCAATATAACTCTCTTGCCCGTTCTTCGATTAAAAGGTTTAAATTAAGATCTTCTGGTTTGATATTACCTCCGGATCCTTTATACGCCCGTTGTCTTACCACGTTAAAATAATCAGCAGCCTGAGTCATATCACCACCACTTCGGACAATGGCTTCAGCCGCCATTAAATAAAAGTCTGCTAATCTAAACATGGGAAAATCAGTATCCGGGAAATCAGTATCAGATCCTTGTGTTCCATCTGAAGTCACATTTTTAAATTTTTGAATGGCATATCCTTCGGTAAATATGGTTACATCAGTAATATCTAAAGTTTGACCAGCACTATAGAAAATGCCCCGGTTGTCAAAACTGGTGCTATTGATCGCAAACGTATAATCTGGTTGATTCAGGTATAAAAGGATTTCAACAGAACCTCCTTCCGCCAGGATAATATCATCTCCACCGATGTCCAAGATTCCATCAGCACCATTATCACCCAGGTTGATATCCCAGGAGTCATTGGCTCTAAACTTGATAGGCCCGGGTTGAACATCCAAGTTGGCAACTAAAGCGTTTTTCTCTGAGTCCCATTCCATATCAATATCCGTTTCCCAGCCATTTGCAGTGGCATCACCCAAAACACCCCACGAAGCAGGTGTCAAAGTGTACGTACTATTGGACAAGTTTACCTCAATCTTATATAATCCTGCTGAAGGAACACGGATAGTATCGCCATTCATTTCTAGTGTCCCGTCTCCTCCGTTGTCACCGAACCGGAGAGCAAAAGAAGGAATCTGGGTAATTAAGAAGCCCAGCTGATTTTCAGGAAAATATCGATATCCTTCAAAGATCCGGTTACTGGTCGGTGAAGAGATGGTATTGGTCTCCACACTAACATCCCAGCCTTGATAGGCTCCAGGTACATATAGTTTGGGGTATTTTCGGGTATTTCCTTCAACGCGTTCAAGTATTACTCCACCGAGTTCACCAAATAATTCCACTATTTGCTTAGTGGTGCGAACACCCCCCCAACCGCTCACTACTCCAGATTCGGATGGATCCATGCTGCCTCCGATACCTGCTCTGATGATAAAAGTCATTCCACCCCAAGTACGTGTGTTTACCCCATCGAAAGTTACTGGGAATATCATTTCGTTTGAATTATGGTTATCAGCAAGAAATAGATTTTGATATTCCGGTTCCATACTATAACCGGCGTTAATAATTTTTTCACAGTATTCAAGACACTCTCCGAATTTGCTGCTACCTGTATAGGCTTCAGCGTTGAGGTATAATTTTGCCAGTAGCGCCCATACTGCACCCTGATCCGCCCGACCATATTCATTCGATCTGGCGGATTGAATGGTACCTTCAATTTCCTTCAGTTCAGCTTCTAAATAATTGAATAAATCAGGTGCTTGAATTTGTTCTGGGAAAAACGATCCTACCACATCATTTTCAGTTACAAATGGAACATTTCTGAACAGGTCCAAGGCATGCCAATAACTTAATGCCCTCAGAAATCTGGCTTCAGCACGAAAACCCGCGATATCATTGGCTAAGTTTTGGTCTACTCCCCGGGCATCCAATTTATCCTGAGTCGTTTCACGGATAAATTCATTACATAAAGCAATTTGATAAAAAATACGGCTGTAAAAAGCAAATATGAAACCATCTTCAGCACTCCAGTCTTGTTCATGGAAATCTTTAATCGTTTGATCATTCCATCCCACCAGTGCCTCATCGGTGGAGAGTTCCTGATGATACCAAAAGCCTCTCAAGTATTGACCAAATCCTTCGTCAATACCTTCAATATCTGATTGCCCAGCAGGTCCCTGTTGGCCACTCACTGCAAGTCCGGCATATAGCTTTGCGAGCACGGCACGATAAGCACTCGGATCGTCATACACAACCCCTGAAGTAACTACATCTTCATCCAGTGGAATGGTGTCAAGATCCTTGACACATGAATATTGAAATGTAAGAAAGAGTGCGAAGCAAATAAATTGAATACTGAATTTAATATATTTTTTCATGGCTTATTTCTTAGAATTCTACATTTAAACCAAATAGTATAGTTCTTGGTCTTGGATAAATATTATTATCGATGCCTCCAAATATTTCCGGATCTAACCCATCATATTTTGTAATTAAAAATGGATTTTGCACAGTAGCATAAATGCGGGTAAATTTACCAATCAGGTTATCAAAATTGTATCCTGCTGTGATATGATCAAATCTTAAGAAATCCGCTTTTTTTACATAATGATCGCTGAAAGTAAGGTTTCCTTGTTCAACCACATTATTATCAACAGCTGCCTGGTTGATGTTCCATAAAACACCGGTCGTTCCATAAATTCGATTCAACCAACCCATATCTGTCTGCACATTGTTGTATACATAATTACCTACATTGGCTCTACCGGCGAAGGTTATATCAAAGTTCGAAATTTCTACTCGGCCAGACAATCCAAATACCAAGTCCGCTGCAGGTTTTTCAAAACGATATTTATCTTCACCATTTACCATACCATCTGCATTCCGATCTACAAATTCGCCTTCAATGATGTTGCCTGCTTCATCATAAACTTGTTCAAATACATAAAATGATCTGGGTGCAAATCCAACACTGTGGATTTGAATATTACTACCTACACCTCCCGCAATTCCACCGGTCAAAATACCTTCGTAGGTAGGATCATCTATCGCCGTAAGTTTGGTGATTTCATTTTTATTATAAGCTACATTAGCTCCAAGTTCAACCGCCACCTTAGCAGTCTTAACGGGTGTTCCAAAAAGAGCAAGCTCGACGCCTTGATTTTCCATGTTACCAATATTGGTTGTAATGAAATTGGTCAGATTAGTACCAGCCGGAACAGGAATCCGGTTGAGTAGATCTTTGGTGTCTCGCTGATAAAAGTCTAATGACCCGTTCAGTCTATCTTGGATAATTGAAAAATCCAAGCCTACATTTATAGTGGCGGTTTCTTCCCAGCGAATATTTCCATCGTATCCATTGGGACGTAAGGTCGTAACAAACTCATCTCCAAATTGGTAACGGGCATTTTCGAAACCCAACTGATATCTTGCCAGGTAGGCATAAAAATCTCCGATATCTTGTTGGCCGGTGATTCCCCAGCCAGCCCGTAATTTTAATTTGTTTAAATAGTCTTTTTCGTTATCAATCAATTTAATGGCTAAAGCAGCAGCTGGGAACAGTCCCCAGCGGTTATCTGGCGAGAACCTGGAAGTACCATCGCGTCTAAGTGTCAAAGTCAATAAATATCGTTCACTAAACGTATAATTGATTCGCCCATAGGTAGATAGGAGATAGTATTCCGCGGGGTCCGAGCCGACAGTCGTTTCCGAAGGTGTACCTGCAGCATCGGAATTTCTGAAAGTATTGTCTACTTCAAAATGTTGCCAGGAATAACCAGCCATCAAATCCAAATCATGGTCTCCAAAAGTCTTTTTATAGTTGAGATAAAACTCAAGTAAGGTATTTTTTTTGGTCTGACTATATTCGTTGTTGACTCCCCCTCCATTAATCAGATCAAAAGCGAAAGAAGCTGTGGTTGGAACTACCACTGTTCCCTCTCCTTTGGAATAATCATAAGCAAGATTTAGATTTAATCGGAGTGCAGGGATGAAGCTCAAGCGATAATCAGCGGATGCATTAGCAATGTACCGATTCACTGTGCTATTGTCCTCCCGTAGATCAATCAGTGCCAAAGGATTGGTGGGAGCCAGCGCATTGGGATTTCCATTGGGAATGGTCCAGGTCCAATAACCTCCATAAGGATTACCCGGATCTAAAACAGGATGGGTAGGATCAAAACTCAGTGAATTACCTATTGCTCCTCGATCTGCAAAATGATTTTTAGTACGCATAGCTTTTAGACCTAGATTGACTTGAAGGGTGTTGTCAATAAATCCTGGATTTACATTGATACCAGCGGTAAGCCGATTAAAATTATCGGTCATCAGAATTCCACTTTTGTCAGAGAATCCCAAAGAGGCTCTAAATGGAATTTCTTTAAGTGCGCCTGCAACATACAGGTTATGATCATGACCAATGGCAGTTTCATATATTTCATCCTGCCAATCGGTATTGGCATCGCCTACTACCTCTCGTGCAGGGTGATCTTCAGCATATTGTTGATTTAGGGCTTCTCTGAATTCTGCAGCTGATAGGACATCCACTCGATTATATGGCGTGCCAAAAGATATATTTCCATTGTAACCCACACTTACTCGATCACCTACGCTACCTTTTTTTGTGGTGATCAAGATTACTCCGCCAGCCGCTCGATTGCCATAAATCGCTGATGCCGATGCATCTTTGAGTACGGTGAAAGACTCGATATCATTCGGATTAATGATGTTCAAGGGATTTCTGCTTCCGGAGATACCTCCATTATCGATGGGAACACCATCAATAACGATCAGTGGATCATTGGATGCACCCAGCGACGATTCTCCCCGAATCCTGATAGCAGATCCGGCACCAGGACTTCCATCCGTAGTTATGGATACCCCGGGTACTTTGCCTGCCAATAATTCCTGAGCGCCCGTAATGGCTCCTTTATTAAAATCTTCGCTGGTTACTGACTGAATGGAACCAGTGGCATCTTCCCTTTCAATTGTACCATATCCAACCACAATCACTTCCTCTAATATTTGACCAGCCCTTAAAACGAGGTTATATTCATTACTTTCGGTAAGCTGAACTTCCTGGGTATTATAACCAGTATAACTTATAACGATGGTAGCTGCTTCTGCTGGGATATCCAAGGAAAAGGTTCCATCTATATCCGTGGCAGTCCCCGCATCAGACCCTTTAATGAGCACATAAGCACCAATTAAAGGTTCGTTGGTTTCAGCGTCGGAAATAACACCAGAAATCGTTCTTTGTGAAAACGTGATGACTATGGAAAGGAAAAGAAACAAAAGGGTCAGTGTTTTCTTTCTGCTTATAATTTTAAAATATCTCATTGGTTAGGATAAAGTTTCTGAATTAGAATTAACTAAAAAATCGTCCATAAAAATTACTTAAATTATCTGTCTGCTTTAATCACTATGCTTTTTGGCATCAATCGGTATGTCTAAATTTATTAATTAATATTTAATATAATATGTAAAGCTATGTAAATCAATAATGTATTTAGATGGAAAACTTATTGTATATTTAACACTAAATTACAACAAATTTAATTAATAATAATTTAAAATTAGAATAATAATCTCTACCTTGGTAGGCCTATTTTACTCATTTTTATAACGAAATAAAAAACTATTTGTCAGATGAATTCAAGGATTTTTTCTTACTTATTTTTCAGCTTATTTACAGTTACCGTGTTCGGACAAATTGAATCGGTAGGTTTAATTGGTTCAGCTACACCGTTTGGTTGGGATGCAGATACTAATATGATCAAAGTCGATACGATTCCACATATGTGGACTATGACGATTACATTGACTGATGGTGCCGCAAAGTTCAGAGCTAATGGCAATTGGGACGTAAACTGGGGAGCTACTGATTTTCCTTCCGGAATAGGTACTCAGGGAGGTCCGGATATTCCTGTTTTTGCCGGAGATTACATTATAACGTTTAATGATTCTACTGGTGCATATAATTTTGCGGTCCAATCTCCTATGGGTATTATTGGAGATGCCACCGCTAATGGTTGGGATGAAGATACCAATATGTGGGAAGACTCCAATGGTGTATTCTTCATAACTATTGATTTAACCAACAATAAAGTGAAATTCAGATTGAATGATATGTGGAATGTACAGGATTCTGCTGGAAATGAAATTTCCACCAATTGGGGAGGTGAAATGTTTCCCATGGACACGGCTACGCTTAATGGTCCTGATATTGGAATACCTAAAGCAGGCACCTATTTTGTTACATTCGATACATCGTCTTTGATCTACAATTTTAAAGAAATCATCGCATTTGATTCAGTAATGATTATAGGTGATGCTACTGCAGGTGGCTGGGAAATGGGTACGCTCATGACCCAAGATGCCAGTAATCCAGATATATGGAAACTATCGACTTCCTTGATTGAAGGAGGTGCTCAGTTCACGGCAAACGGGGGATCGCTGATTTGGGGTGGTTCAGATTTTCCAGAAGGAACTGCAGTTGTGGATGGGGATACGATACCTGTGGCTGCCGGCGATTATCAAATCGAATTGAATACCGAATCCGGGGAGTACAAGTTTTTGAAAATCGAGATTTATGAATCGATTGGTATAATTGGATCGGCTACAGTTAATGGATGGGAAGGAGATGACATTGACCTAGAACGAGATGCTGCGGATTCTTCTAGCTGGAGTTTGCGTATTGAATTATTGGATGGAGAAGCAAAATTCAGAGCTAATAATGATTGGGAAGTAGCAAACTGGGGAGGAGGCGATTTTCCAACTGGGGTAGCTACTTTAAATGGACCAAACATACCCATAACTGCCGGTGAATACCTGATAAGTTTTAATAGTATTACTGGGGCATATAATTTTGAATTAATTGTAGAATATGATGCCATTTCGCTGGTAGGTAGATCAGGACCTTTTGGTGACTGGCCCGGTGATGATTCTTCAAGAGACCTATTTATGAGTGTTAGTCCCGATGATCCACAATCCTGGTCCGCCGAAGAAGTTACCTTGACCACATGGAGTGACTTCAGTGACGGAGGTGTTAAATTTAGAGCTGATACCTCCTGGACTATTAATTGGGGAGCCGCTGATTTTCCAGCTGGAACAGGAACACAAGATGGTGCTAACATTGAATGCATTGGCGGAACCTATAGTGTTTCTTTTAATTCTGCAACCGGTGAATATCTTTTTGGTGCACCTAGTTCCACTCATGAAATTCTTAGACCGTCTGCTATCAAATTATTTCCTAATCCGGCATATACCAGAATCAACCTGGATATATCTGAGTTAGGAGACCTCAGTGGAGATGTGCAACTCAATGTTATGGATATGAATGGGAAACTAGTTAAGAGAGAAAAACGAACGGCTCAGTCCATTATGAGTATAAATGTTTCTCAACTGGAAACAGGTAATTATCTAATACAAGTCATAGGAGATGGGTATCTATTTGGAAAGAAATTTAGTATTGTAAGATAAATTGAAGAAAACGAAAATCTAGGAAGGGTGATCTTTACAGGTCACCCTTTTTTAATTAATGGTTAAAGATTCAAATTTGATCCGGTTAGTTTATTTTTACTACTTTTAATTATATGGGAAACAGGTCGGTTTCAAAGCGAGGAGAAAAAGCTGCTAAGTCGGTAATGCGAGTAGATCTCGATGTTTATTTTGAAGCCATTGAAAATCGTTATGATCGATTTGATAATCCCCAGGGCACTTTTCCTTTAAATGTTGCCGAGAACAAATTGTCTTGGCCTTTATTGAAAAAAAAATTACAAGACATTCAGTCGAATCAGGAAATACCCCCATGGGTTAGTGGTTACACGTCTACTTTAGGTGCCCCTACATTTAGAAAGGCTGTAGCAATGTTTATGTCTGATCATCTATGTCACATCCATATACCTGAAGAGCAACTTGGGATTTCTGCAGGTGCTACCAGTGTGATCGAAGTGTCATCTTTTATCCTGGGGGACCCTGGAGATGTTGCGGTTTTCCCGGCTCCATGCTATCCGGTTTATCGCCAAGATATTGGCAATGTGAGCGCACTGGAACGTTATGACTTAATAACCCACACCTCCTTAAGTCAACTACAGAATGGCACATTATTATCCATTGACCATTTGGATAGGGCTTTGAACGAAATTGAGGATAGTGGTAAACAGTTCCGAATGTTGGTATTAACCAATCCGGATAATCCCACGGGTTTGATTTATCCAAAATCACTGCTAGAAAATATTGTCCATTGGTGTATTGATCATGAGATTCATTGTGTGGTAAATGAGTTGTATGGATTGTCCTTAATTGACACAAATGATGCTTCCGTTCAAAATGATTATAAAGAAGCTATGCCTTATTATTCATTTGCCAACATTATCCAAAAAAAGCAAAGCGATTACCTTCATTTATGGTATGCTTTTTCTAAAGATTTTGGGATCTCAGGGTTGCGAGTAGGGGTAGTCTACACATTGAATGAAACTTTCCTAGATGCCTTTCAAAATCTTAATTTGTCTCATTGTGTAAGTAATCATACTCAATGGATATTGGAGGAAGTATTGAAAGATGAAGCCTTTGTATCTTTATATATAAAAACGAATCAACAAAAGTTGACCGAATCTTACATAGTGGTGATTGATACGTTAAGAAAACTACACATTCCTTATGTACCTGCCAGGGGTAGTTTATTTGTATGGATGGATTTGTCACAATATATAAATGATAATACTGAGGAATCAGAAAATGCGCTTTGGATGGACCTATATAGCGAAACCGGAATTCTACTTACGCCGGGTCAAGGATTTGGTCATAAGGGTTATGGATTTTTCAGGATGGTATATCCTTTTATACCTAAAGCGGATTTAATTGTAGCCATGGATCGTTTTTTTGGTTTTATTTTGAGAAAATCTTTAAATATTTAGACTAAACTACTATGCAGCCTGATTTTGATCAAATAGTCAAAGAAGCCTGGAGGGCCTACGATCCATCGCGGGAAGCTATAAAAATTAGCGATATAAGTGCCAAAGTGTCTACCAATCACGTGTATTGGATGGAGTTTGAAAGTGGATACTTTATTGTTGCCAAACTTTCCTTTTTCGGGACTTTCCAAAATTTTACGGAAGACCATTCCATCATTAATTCTCTATCCAACAACTTGCCTGCTCCTTTTGAAAACTTTTTAGCTCGATCTTTAATGAAAGGAGACCGGTTATTTGTCTATCGTCATGAAAAAGAAGACCAAGATATTTGGGTGGTGTTTTACCGTCCAATAAAAATAAAAAGAAAATTACCTAAACGATTAAATGAAGAACACATCCTAAAACTTGGCGCTCAAGCAGCCTTATTTCATCAAGCTTGTTTTAAGGTTAAAGGGACATTACTCAGGTCTACAAAGACCATGAAAATAGATATTATTCATCTCCAAAAACTTTTGGAGGATGAATCCGATCCGTTAGGTCTTGTTGATTATGCAAATTATTTATTGGAAGAGTGCAGCATATTTTTAGATTTTTATCCGCATTATCGCCAAGTAAAGCTACCAAAGATTCCAGTGTTCTTAGATTGGAATATTGGAAACTTCTCGGTCACTTCTGAATTGGAATTATACTCTAGATGGGACTATGACTGGTTCAGGGTGAGTACGCGAATGTTGGACTTTTATTTTTTCAGCCGGGTCGTTTCGGATATAGGCGACCGAACTGTCTTTAGTTATAACGCAAGCACTTTAATGGAAGATCGATTTGTACTTTTCTTAAAAGCTTACCATGAAGTATATCCCTTAACTCCGTTTGAAATTGATATTATTCCTCATGTATATCGTTTTTTTCTATTGAATTATGTTATCAAATACGGAAACTATTTCTTTCATGAGAAGTATGCCAAAAAACTACAACAGGAAGCGCTTGCTAAACATTTGCCTTCCATCAATTCAACCATAAATCCAGATTATTTAAAAAATAAACTTGGCCTATGAAATATGAATCCTTCCATAACCTGATTCCAAAATATAAGGTCATATTCTTTGACTCATATGGCGTTCTAAAAACGTACAGGGGAATGATTGATGGAGCTAATGATACGCTGAAAAGTGTTAAAGATCAGGGTATTTTATTTAAGGTATTGACCAATGATGCATCCAGAAGTCCAGAACAAATGGTTGAATCATTACGTGACATTGGGTTGGATCAAGTCAGTCCATCAGATATTGTGACTTCGGGCATGATGGCAAAAGATTTTTTGGATAATAAACGGCTAAATGGAAAATCAATCTATTTGGGCACCAAGAATTCTGCCGAGTACATTTTTAATGAACCCGGCAGTGGTATTTCGATACGAGATTATAATGTTGAGGATTTTGATCAAATTGGGTCGGTGGTTTTTCTGGACGATGAAGGTTATGAATGGGAGGTAGGTGTCAATAAAATAGTCAATCTTTTACGGCGAAAAGTAGTTCCAGCAATTGTAGCTAACTCAGATCTGATCTACCCGGTTTCCAAAATGGATGTGTCTATTGCTACCGGATCGATTGCATTGTTAGTAGAGCATATTCTGAATAGACGTTTTATTCACTTTGGGAAACCGGATTCGCCTATGTATCACTATGCTTTCCAAAATTTACTGGAGAGCGGGTCTTATAGTAAAAAGGATGTCCTCATGGTTGGAGATACCTTGCATACTGATATTCTGGGAGGTATAAAATTTGGAGTTGACACCGCTTTAGTTTGTACGGGTAACACTACCCAGGAGAACGTACACGTGGCGGTAGAGTCTACCGGTATTAAACCCGATTATATTTGTGACTCTATAGGATAACCAGAGTTTAGGTTTGATAAGTGTAGAGGTTTAGATCACCTCCTGGTCACAATTCCGGTTACACCTTCATCCACTAATAACTGCCTAAATGCTTTTAGCTCATTATGGATAACTGATGAATAATCTCGGCTATATTGATCCAATTGACCTTTAAGTATTTCGTAGACTTCTATATAAGCATCCGGAGGTCTAAAATCGGATCCAGCTACATTAGTTGCTAGATAATTCATTCGGCTGGCCAACATGGCCGGAAACCGGATCTGATCTTGTCCGGTACCAGTAACCTTTAATTGAATCATTTTCCCTTCAACTTGAATGAGTATTGTATCCAAATTTCTGAGCGCTTTGGTGACATTTTGTTTTACATCCAATCCGGAAAGTGTTTCCTCTAAATCATATAACTGTCTCCTTATACTTTCGATCTCATTGATCATACTCACTAGCGAATCCAAATCCGTATGCAGGTTCATCAGGAAATCGGTCTGTAGTCGAATATCCTCCAATGTTCCATCAGAATTAGGATCTTTATTGATTTTAACGATTTGAGATGATTCATAACCTCCTGCTTGTAAATGGATTGTATAAGTTCCAGGCGGGACCAAGACATTGAAGGGGGCAATTAAAGATTTTCTTGTTCTTTTTTTGTCTAAGGCTACCCAGTCTGCATATAATGGAGGCGTACGCATCACGATTTGTTCTGTCGAGTCAGTTCGCAAATCCCACCATAAACGATTGATTCCCGGCTTACCTTTTGTACTTAACGTTCTAATTACTTCACCGGCTTCATTTGCTATCTGGATCTTTACGGAATCATTGGATGCTTTTAACCAATAATTGATCGTTGTTCCGTATGGAGGGTCTTTACCCCAATGGGGTTCAGGGAAAAACTGCATCAGCATGGTGGTCGGTTGCAAACGATACGTTGATTTTGGTTTGAATAGATGTGCATCCGAAAGCATTATTTCCGAAGTCATTTGCTGAATTGGGCTGAGATCGTCCAATATCCAAATACCCCTGCCGTAAGTACCTACAACCAGGTCATTAAAATCCTCTTGGATCTCCAACCAATACATAGGGGTGTGTGGCAAGTTGCTCATAAAAGATTGCCATTGTTCACCATCATTAAATGATGTATACAACTTGTTCTCGGTCCCTAAATAAAGCAAACCTGGTCGAGTGGGATCTTCGCGGATACAACGGGTGTAGCTGAGAATCCCTTCATCTATGCCATTGGTGATTTTCTTCCAGGTACGTCCATAATTTTCAGTTTTATAAACATAAGGTTTAAAGTTGCCTACTTGATGAAACTCAATGGTCATATACGCTTTCCCGGCCTCCCACTTTGAAGCATCAATGTTTCTGACCACTCCAAGTTCTGGAAGGTCTGGGATATTTTTAGTTACCTCATTCCAGGTTTGACCGCCATCTCTACTTATATGCACCAAGCCATCATTGGTTCCTACCCAAAATAATCCTTCTTGTATGGGGGATTCTTCGAAGGCATAGATTACATTCATATATTCTACTGATATGTTATCGCCAGTAAGACCTCCTGAAAATTTCTGTTTGCTCTTATCGTTCATAGTGAGATCCGGGCTGATTACTTCCCAGCTTTGTCCATTATTGCGGGTTCGATGTACATACTGGCTGGTCACATACACTGTATTATGATCGTGTGGTGATATTAATAAGGGGAAAGTCCATTGAAAACGATATTTCAAATTTTCAGCGGGATGTCCGGAGGTTTGTTCTGGCCATACTTCGGTTTGTCTGAATTGGTGATTCTTTTCGTTGTATCTGGTCACAATACCACCTACTGGGCCGTACCCTGAAGCACTACTCCAAACGATATCCGGATCAACAGGATCGGCAGTGGCAAAACCACTTTCTCCTCCACCAACATCTCGCCACATCCCATTGGTTATAAATCCTGCTCCAAATAATCCATTGACTCCACTACGGCTGGGTCCCTTCATAGCTGGGCCATCTTGCCGATTGGTCAGCACATTATATGGAACTTTCGTATCCGTGGTTACGTGATATAACTGAGCATTGGGTAAATGAACTCTTAGCCAGGAACTACCTCTGTTTTGAGAGATTGATAGTCCTCCATCACCCACCACTATTTGCCGGTTGCCGTCAGCAGGGTCAATCCACATTTCATGATGATCCCAATTCGGGCCTTGCAGAAAGGAAGCAGCTTTGGTGGTAACACCTCCATCAATACTGGTTGAATAAGCAGCAGCCATAAAATAGATCTCATTAGGGTTATCTGGAGATGCTGCACACCGGGTGTAATAAGCTTGTCTCCCGCCAAGATCACGATTGGAATTGATCAGCTTCCAGGATTTTCCTTTATCATCAGATCGCCATAATTCACCATATTCAGTAGGTTGGTCATTAAAAGGGACACCATCACCGGTCTCAATTAATGCGTAGACCCTATCTGGCTTAGCTGCGGTCATGGCTAACGCGATCTTGCCCATGGTGGTTTTAGGCAATCCCTTTTCCAACCTGGTCCACGTTTCACCTGCATCATTGGACATATATACGCCACTTCCAGGACCGCCACTTACCCTAGTCCAGGTTTTTAACTCTAATTGCCACATGCCCGCAAATAAGATCCGAGGATTAGCCGGGTCCATTACGATATCAGAGGTGCCCGTATTTTCATCAACAAACAGTACATGCTTCCAGGTATTGCCTCCATCCATTGATTTAAATACGCCTCTGGTCTTCTGAGGAGTATATGCATGACCAACGGCTGCTGCGTATACGATATCGGGATTAGTTGGATGGATTACAATTCTACTAATTCTTCCGGATTCATCCAAACCTTTATGGGTCCAGTTTTCCCCTCCATCGGTGGATTTCCATACCCCATTTCCAATTGACACATTAGAGCGTATGAATGGCTCTCCGGTTCCGGCATATATGACTTGATGGTCTGATGTAGCCACTGCTAATGCACCAATGGCATGAATCGGCTGGTCATCAAAAATAGGTTGCCAGTTAAGTCCGCCATCTACCGTTTTCCAAATTCCCCCTGATGCAGATCCGACGTAATATACCATAGGATTACCGGGTATTCCCGCAACAGAAATAACTCGATTTCCAACAGGTCCGATATGTCGAAACTTAAGTTGTCCAATAGTGTCTTTTGAGATGATCTGAGCCTGTATGGGAATAAATAGAATACTGGATATTAAGGCAAAGAGTAAAGTTATTCGTCTTTTCATTTGGAAAGAAATTGGTCTTTAAAATTAATTCAAACAAAAATTAAAATACGAAATAATTATAGAAATTGACAGATCTGATTATTGATCATATCGAAGATAGTCTCTTCGTCTCCCTGTCTCTGGGTCTCTTCGTCTCATTCAAATTATTTTGATTACAAAGAAAACCCATATTGACACTAGCAGAGGCCCTAAAATGCCCATCGAAATACCGCCTAATCTAAATTCGGTTTGATCGATTAGGCCGGTACTATATGCGATCGCATTGGGTGGAGTGGAAACTGGAAGAAAGAGAGCACAACTGGCACTTAACCCAATAATCAATGGAAGAATAACCGGATCGATTGTTCCCCATAGGCCTGCTGCTGGAATTAAGATAGCGGCTGCCGCCGTATTGCTCATCATGTTGGATGAGACTACAGTAATCAAGGCAAAGACCAGGATCAACAAACTCAGCGGTAATTTAAGGTTTTGAAGGTTTAACAAAAAGTAATCCATAAGACCTGTCTGTTGGATAGCTAAACCTAGCGATAACCCACCGGCAACTAACATAAGGGTATCCCATGGCAACGAGCGCACATCTTCAGCATTAATGATGTTAACCATCGTAAGGGAAATGATCGGTATGCCTGAGACGGCAGCCATGGGTATCGGGTGTAAACCATCCGTTAACCATAAAAATACGGTTATGCCCAACACATAAAGCATCACGCGCTGTGGACTCCAGTTGCCCATATATTGAAATTCTTGGATCTCGTTGTTTTCTGGCTTATTTAATGAGCTGGTATCAACTGATTCAGGTATTTCATACTTTCTTCTCAAGATAATCCACAAGAAATATATTAGGATTAAAGCAATAGGTAGACCAATAATCATCCAATCCAAGAAACCTATTTTGCTAGTTATTCCTGGAAGTCGGTTGATCATGTCTACAGCGATCGCATTAGGTGGTGAACCAATGATTGTACCCATTCCTCCTATCGACGCTGCTGCCGGAATACCAAGTAAAATACATTTGGTGTATCCATTTTCTTTACCAAGCGAATTAATTAGTGGCATAAGAGCAGCTAGCATCATAGCTGTGGTAGCGGTATTGGACATGATCATTGATACGATGGCAGTCGCTAGCATCAATACCAATAACATCCTGGATGGATTATGTTGAAACTTGGCAGTAACCAAATGGAAAACTTTTAAATCCAATCCAGTTTTCTTCATCCCCTCGGCGAGAAAAAAGCCACCCAATAGCAACCAGATCACACTGTCCGACCAGGTATTGACAAAACTGGTGACATCAATATTATAATTATTCAGACTGGGTTGGCCAAGAAAGAAAACTAAAAATCCAACAATCATTATACCCACTGCAAAAGGAGGAATAGCTTCCGTTATCCATAGACCAATTGAGAAGAATAAGAGAAATAAAACGTATAGCTGTGGACTGTTTAAAGAATTATCTTTTAATAGTTGAGTGAGTAAAAGAGAAACCAATATACAACCCATGAACTGAATCAACCTGGTCTGGCTTCGCACAACCTGTTTTACCTGACTGTATTTGGATAATGAGGCTCTTCTGGAATCTGCCATTAAGTGTTTTCAATTTTTGAAGCCGCAAAAGTACCAAATAATGCGGCTAATATGTGAGCCTGGGAAGAAATTAGTTCTTAATTCAAATTTCTTGATTTTGTTATGGTCAAGGGACGTGTGCTTATTTAGAAAAACTTTGGTCATTTTTACTGCCATCCGCAGATTAAAAGAATCTGCTGTCTTGGGTGATCAATCAAAACAACAGCAATGGTGCCTTATTTCTACTTTTATTGCTTTCGATGATTAGCGCTAATAATCTTGTCAATTTAGTTGCTATAGGAATCTCGAGTCAATTTATACACTCTTATTAATTACACTGATCTTCCTGAATCGTAATTAGACCGGTATTAGCTGGTATATCCACAGAAGGATCAATCACGATGGTAGGGGCGATCAAGGTGAGTTGTGCTAAATTTTTTAAATTGAGATTGATGATATTGATTTCAGAAGATGCCCGTAAGGTCATTGGCGTATAAATATTGAGCCCATCTAGCGTTTCCAAGGTATTGCAATCATTTTCGGTTGGTGGATAGGCATAATCAACGCATTGTATATCCAGCGCAGTGATGGATCCTTGTTTTCCCGTATTCATATTGGCAGCACCCGATCCGTTAGCAATATGTCCAAATCCAAGCGCGTGGGTCATTTCATGGGTCAATAAATTGATATATTTTGAATCTGTAAGACAGGCACAAACACCATTGTTAATTAAAACAGTTCCGTATGCCGCATCTCGCCACAATTTACCATGCTCAGTATGTACCGTATTTGTAATTAATAAACCACCCCGAGCTAGTATGCCAGAACATCCAGATAAATCAGGGATTTCGTTGCAAGGGTCATTATATTGCAATAACATATGACGACTTTCTCCATAATTCGCATCAATCCAATCAATGTATTCATTTCCAATAGCTGAACCACCAGCGCAACTTGGATTATAATTATGGGTTCCAGCTGAATCTAATTGAATACCACCATAATTATTATTCATATTTGCCATTGCCGTTGGTAGTAAGTGAGAGCAGCCGGGGTCGCCATTCACGTGTGACCACACTGGAAGTGGGAGGCTTGGAAAATTGGACCAATGAGGTATGGTATCGCTATTTAAGAAAGTGCAATGAGCAGGAGCGGTTCGTATAGTGGTATTATAAAAAGCCTGTGAATATTCATACTTAATAGAGCTACCATTCCATATTTGTTTTCCGTTGATTGCGTCTTTGAGTTTAGGTATAAGGGTATTAGACCTGTAGATGTAGAGAGGTTCATAAGGAGTTGAAGATGCAATGTTGGCTTCAAATTCGATCGGGGTCAATATCTTATTTTTTAAATGGACGGTTTGGATATACACGCCATAGGAAGCTAAAATCGGTTGATAGGTGAAATTTTCATTTTCGACTAAAAATAATAAATACGTTTTTCCAAGAATATAATCAATATCGCCAAAAAGAAGTCTTTCATATTGAGGCGTTTTTATTCGATCGTGTTGGACAATAATCCCATTGGACAACCTACCACTGATATTGTCCAATAATTCAAAATGGGTATAAAAACGAGTTACTCCATGCTCTGTAATCTGTTTGTGTTCGATAGCACGGACCAGCACCACCCGGTCACTGGCTTTGGCCATTTCTGCGAGATTAGCAAAGGGTAAAATCGTGGTTGCTTTACTGGAACTAAATACCCATAAAAGTATGAGCAGCAAAAATGTAGTTTTCATACGCACCATGAATCAAAGATAGGGAGATTTAAGGAATCCACAACCGCTCAATTTCATTCATCAAGGTTTAAGGTTATAATAATTTTAAACGATCTCTTTCAAGTTTTTGGTCTTGATGAGCTTTTTATTAATAGGATAATTACAAATTTGATTCCTAAATTAACAAGAGCATTTATATAAATCATAAAATTTGTATCTTTCTATTCATAAACTAACCAACCATGCCCACCTCACTATCCAATGAAAAGGACCCTATCATTAATTGCCACACTCATATTTTTACAGGGAAATATGTGCCACCTTATCTAGCTAAGACCTTTTTACCAGCGCCATTTTATCGATTGTTTAAGGTTTCATGGATTGTCAGGTTGTTACAATATTGGTATCGAGGACCCTATCGTGAGCAGTTTGGATTCAAAGCAAAACAAAAAGCCAAAAAGAAAAATAGTCGTTATCGGTGGTTAAAGAAAACAAGAATTGGCTATCTAGTTTATCGTTTAATTTTTTGGATTTTTTTCATTCATGTATTTATTTATTTGTATCGTTGGCTTACATTTTCGTTTCCATCCCTTTCGATATCCTGGATAGAAGAAAGTATTGAATGGCTGTATTTTAAGCGTTTTATTCTTTTAAATATACCTGTTTGGACACAGCAAGCTATTGTTGTGTTAGCGATTCTATACTTTAAATCTATTCGTAATGGTCTTTTTTGGATCAGTAAAAAACTTTGGGGTTTTTTATCGTCTTTACCAGGGAAAGAAACTAAAGAACTGGCCGACCGGTATCTGCTACTTGGTCGATTTGCACTTTATGAAAAGCAAACCAAAGTATTTTCCAGATTGGTCCAGCAGTTCTCGATGGGTACACACTTTGTCATTTTACCTATGGATATGGAATATATGGGTGCAGGGTCACTTCCTGATGAAGCGACTTATGACCATCAAATGGATGAGATTCTTGAAGTTATGGCGGGGTCCAATGGCTTTGCAGCGATTCCTTTTATTTTTATAGATCCAAGACGTATTAAGTCAGATCCGGACTTCTTCCGATATTATCCTACCGGCCATCAAGTAAGACTGCAGGACTGTAAGGTTAAACGATGGCTGGATCAAGGGTTCCGCGGGTTTAAAATCTACCCGGCTCTTGGATATTATCCTTTTGATGAAGCTCTACTTCCGCTCTGGAAGTATGCCGCAGAACATCAGATTCCTATTATGACCCATTGTATTCGAGGTACAATATATTACCGGGGAAAGAAAGAACCATCCTGGGACTTTCATCCAGTCATTGAACAGGCTAAGACAGAAATGGATTACGAGCCATTAGGTCTTTTCCAACGAAAAAATAGTGAGTTTACCTTGAATTTTACACATCCGCTTAATTATCTATGTTTGGTAGAAGAACCTTTACTTCGAAAAGTCATTGCCAAATCAAAAGATGAAAAACTCAGGGCCTTGTTTGGGTTTACTAATGAAAAAACCGCATTGAAAGAAAACTTAAAGGATCTCAAAATATGTTTGGCCCACTTTGGGGGAGAGGAGCAATGGGAGGATTTTCTAGAATCAGATCGGGATAATTACAGCCATCAATTAATTAAAAACCCACACAGAGGTATTGATTTTTTTAAGAATGAGCGGGGCGACGATCGACCCGGTAAACTTGAACAACTTTGGAGAACCTGTGATTGGTATTCCATTATTGTTAGTTTGATTTTGCAATATCCAAATATCTATGCAGACTTGAGTTACATATTACATAATGAATCGATTCTTCCTTTGTTGATTGAAAACTTACAACCTCAGCATGATAAATTGAGATCCAGAATTTTATTTGGTACAGATTTTTATGTAGTAAGAAATCATAAGACGGAAAAGAATTTATGGATTGATATCCAAAGTGCTTTGGGCGTGGAAGCTTTTGATTTAATCGCTCGAGAGAACCCAAAGCGTTATTTGAATAGAACCTAGCCAGAAAGATTCATGTCAATAATGGACTCAAATCATTCAATGATTACAATTTTTGAATAACCTACTGCTGGTTTATTATTGACTGTTTTTATCAAATAATTCCCTGGATTTATTTGCCCTGGTAATTCAATACGGTAATTCGAAATCGATCCTGAATATATCAATTTTCCATATAAATCAAATAATTGATAATGATCGAAATTATTCAATTTTGTGTAAACAAATTGCCCAGCTTTTACAGGATTAGGAAATAATGCAATCTGAATAGATTCGAAATTCTGGAGGCTGGTTGTTGAAATATTCTTCTGCGCAACAAATATGTTTCCATTAGCATTCCCATAACCGTTATTGCCGGCAAAAGCAATGAAAGCAGTTCCTTCACTATTATAAGCCAAGGACACGATCTGGCCAAAATTCTGTACGGATGCTTTAATCACCGTATCCAGGCTTATTCCATTCTCTGAAATGGTAGCAAACTTTACGGCTTGCTTATCGCCATAGGCGATTCCAAACGTACTGCCAAACTTGGCGAGAGAAGTAAGATTTCGAGCACCTCCAAAACTGATTTCGATGTTATCGAGTTTATCAATTGTCTGAAATGACCAGCTATTATCTTTAAAACTGGCCAGCTTGATCACGCCTCCATCGGCAAGATAGCTTATAAAAATATCGTCATTTTCATCAATCAATAATGAAGAAAATCTTCCTGCATTTGGACCTGGATCTACCGTTTCAATCTGCCAATTATTGTTAACCTTAGTGGCTAACTTTAAGAAACCAGCTTGATCATCAAAATAAGATATGTACACTTTTTGATTTGAGTTTAATGCAATTCTGGTCGTATTAGCATACATAATAGGTCCACTCCCAATAGGCTCCACGGTCCAGCCATTAAAACCATACTGACCATATTCAACTCCGGCACCTCCGAACCCGCTAGGATCTACCGAGCTGGTATGGATCACTCCATTGCTACCTACTACTATCGAATTGTCCCAGCCATCATGTCCGGGGTGGTCTGTGTCTAGATTGATCCATTGACCATCTTCTAACTTTCTTACTGCTTGATTTTCCTGATTATGATCGTGATAAGCGATTATGGGGTTGTCATTTTGATCACTGGCTATATCCAAAGGGCCATAGAAATAACCATTGCTCACCGTTTCAATGGCTTCGGTGCCTCCAGATAAGGTGGTGTATTTCACCCATCCGGAATTGTCCTCAAGCAGAAAGGCTATGTGTACGTTGTTTTGTTTATCAATCGTCAGAGATGGCTTTATCCCATCATTTGAGATCGTGTGAGTTTGCCAGCCCTGGGTATAAGCAGCTGAGATTGTCAAAAAGAAGATGAATATAATGGAATATTTCATAACGGTTATGGACTTATTGGTTACAATAATAACGTCTTTTATTCATAGTTTGCATTTTAATCCACAGGTTTAAGAACCTGTGGCCATCTTCGAAACGGTAATAGGCAGCGTAGAATCTATATCCTACGGTTGATTGTCAAAACATTAACTGATGGCCATGGGATCTACATCCTGGGATTGATGTAAAAGAACCGGTAAGATAAAAATGTGACGATCTCGGATTATTTACGATATGGGTTAATCCACAGGTTAAAGAACCTGTGGCTATCTTCGACACAGTAACCCGCAGCGTAGCAATCCGCAGGTTAAAGAACCTGTGGCTATCTTCGAAACGTTAAACGGTTGATTTGTAAGGAACATTTATTAATATTAACGTGGATGAAAAGAATATATGTTCCAAAAGCAGCATATTTAATTACGACAAACCCAAAATGGAGGATAAATTATTTCGATGAAGATGTTCTTGCTGCAATCTTCATTGAAACAACCAGAACTTCCATAAAATTGAAGCAGGGTTTTTTAATTGCATATAAAGTCAATCCAGAACATGTGCACCTGATTATTCAAGTAGGAATAGAATTTAATATTTCTCAGGTCATGCATTCAATAAAACGAGTAAGTTCCGACAGAATAAATCAAATTCTTACATTTAATCGAGATCCTCATCTCTATACAAATTTTGAGTGGAGTAAAGATCTTCTTCTTTTTAAAAAGAGATTTTTATCCAAATACGGAGAGGAAAATCAACATGAATATCCGCACTTTCAATGGAATAGAAGTTTCCATGACCTATTAATCAGAACCAAACATGATTTAATTGCCAGAATTAAATATTTGGAGAACCAACATATTAAACACGAGTTAACAGAAAACAAATGGTTATATGTTTGCAACCAATTACCGCATGATCTCAATTTTATTGGTGGGAAACGATAGGGTAGTAATCCGCAGGTTAAAGAACCTTCGAAACCTTAAACGGCAGCGCTGCAATCCACAGGTTAAAGAACCTGCGACTATCTTCGAAACGGTAAACGGCAGCGCAGCAATCCACAGGTTAAAGAACCTGTGGCTATCTTCGAAATGTTAAAAGGCAGCGTAGGATCTATATCCTACGATTGATTTGTCGGAACCTTTTAATAGCAGTGTGGGATCTACATCCTACGGTTGATTTGGAATCGAAGCGTAAAACGATAGCGCAACAATCCACAGGTTAAAGAATCTGAGGCTATCTTCGAAACGTGAAACGACAGCGTAGGATCTATATCCTACCGTTGGTTAAAAAACCATTTACAATCAATAACAAGGGTTCTGAACCAAATTTGGATTAGCGAGAAGCTGATCTTCAGGATTGGCCATAATAAATTACAAGCCGGATCACTGGCTTCTTTTTCCCACCGCCGCATCGGAATATACCCCAAACCGAATCAAATCATTGCGGCGATGTCCTTCCATATATAATTCACGCCCCCTTTCTGCTAGCAGTTCTTCCATAGATAATTCAGTCAGATTATCCAGGCCTGCCCGGGTCTTTATCTGATTGACTAATGTCAAGGCACTTTCTTCATCTCCTGTATGTAACAGTACTTCAGCTTTCATCAGTAAAACATCGGCGGATCTAACTATTGGAAAATCCTCACTGATATAGCAGTCGCTGCCATCGTGAATAAAATAGGATAACATAGCCTGAAATGAAGCAGCGATTAGAAATTCAATCAAAATATTTTTTCAACACATGACCAAAATCATAGAAAATCCTGATGAAAGTCTTATTTTAAAGGTAAAATATGCACTAAACTAGTAGACTTATTTAATAACCATTTTAATTAATCAATTTATTAATGATTCCTCATTTTAAGGGGAAATAAAATATCGCAATATGGAATGGAAGAGTAGCTATAATAAATGGCAACTTACTATGCTTACAGTTCTAAGAATTATAATTGGTTGGCATTTTATGTATGAAGGAATCGTAAAGCTCTGGAATCCTGGATGGTCCGCTAAGGGTTACCTAACGGATTCCGCAGGATTGTTTGCTGGCTTGTTTGAAGGCATGGCTGGTAATGCTTCAATCATGCAGGCAGTCGACTTTCTAAATGTATGGGGACTGGTCTTAATAGGAGCAGCCTTGATGTTAGGTGTTTTTACGCGATACGCCATAATCGCAGGAATGATTTTATTAGGTTTTTATTATTTGTCACATCCTCCTTTGATTGGGATCAAGTACGCATTGCCTAGTGAAGGAAGTTACTTGTGGGTGAACAAGAACTTGATTGAATTATTCGCATTAGGTGTGTTATTGGTATTTCCCACGAGCCGGATTATTGGATTGGATCGATTGATTTTTGGGAGGCAAGAACACTTATCTGATCAGGATACTTCAACACCAAATGTTTCCGAAAAAAGAAAAGAAGCAACCCATATCTCCTAATAATAAAATAAGAACGAAATGGAAAATAATGAAAACAATCATCTTCCAAATGAAGATCGTAAAATAAATCGAAGGGATGTGGTACGTGGATTAGCTGCTCTCCCAGTCTTAGGTGCCTTTTTTGTTGGAACAGGTGTAAAGAAAAGTCGTGATGGTAAAATTCGAGATAGCATTTTAGATAAACTGAATGTAGATGCGGCTGCACCTCCACCAGTAGGCTCTATGGAAGGAGATCCTATTCGATTGGGGATTATTGGATTTGGTATTAGAGGGGAGCAATTAATACGAGCCTTGGGATTCGCTACGCCGGCATGGAAAGAGAATATGAAAAAATCGGCTATGAAGAATCCGAACGACACCAGGCTTAAAGACCTGATGGAACAAGAAAATCTGAATGTAAAGGTAACTGGAGTATGTGAGTTATTTGACGTACGGGCTGAATCGGCTTTAGCGACTGTAACCACGGATCAAAATAAACCCAAACGATATCGTACCTATCAGGAAATGTTGGATAGTCCGGATATTGATGCGGTGGTGATTGCTTCTCCTGATCACTGGCATGCACCCATGGCCATAGATGCTGCAAAAGCAGGAAAACATGTATATGTAGAGAAATGCATGACCCACAAATGGCATGAAACTTTTGAGTTGTATGATACTATAAAAAGTACGGGGGCTGTATTCCAGGTAGGGCACCAGCATCGACAAACTCAAAGTTTTTTGACCGCTCAAGACATTATCAAAAAGAATGTGTTAGGCCATGTGTCTTTAATCCAAACCAATACGAATCGGAATTCCGACAATGGTGCCTGGCAATATAATATCCATGAGAAAGCCAGTCCTCAAACCATCGATTGGGATCAATTCTTGGGTAACGCTCCTAAAATTCCGTTTAACAAAGAACATTTCTTTCGCTGGAGAAAATGGTGGGAATATGGTTCTGGTCTATCTGGGGATTTACTCACTCATGATTATGATCGAATCAATTGTCTCCTCAATATGGGTATTCCAAAAACGGTGGTTGCTTCCGGTGGTGTTTATACCCACCGCGATGGTAGAACCGTTCCTGATGTTTTCCAGATAATCATGGAATATCCTGATTACATAACCGGTACCAGCCAGGAAGCCGGTAAAGAAAAAGGCATGACCTTCATATACAGTGCCACTTTAGGAAATCAATTCAATCGATCCACCTTGCTAATGGGTCACGATGCTACTATGGAGTTAGGAGCTTCTTTATTTGTATATCCAGATCCTCGATCTACCCGATATCAAGAGATGATAGAGGAGGGAATAATTAATACGGATGATCCTATGTATTCTTATAATCCGGCCGCCAAAGGCGTAGATGCTGTGACAGGTGCAACAGCAAAATATTTTGCTAATAAAGGATTAATGTACACGTATCGTGATGGAAAACGGGTGGACTCTACCTTCTTGCATTTGAAAGAGTGGTTGAGTTGTATACGACATGGAGGCAAACCAAGCTGTGGTATAGAAGAAGGTTTTCAAGAAGCCATTTCTGCTCACATGGGAACCATCTCCCTGAGAACTGGTCAACGTGTGGAGTGGGATCCGGTTACCAGAACGATTAAGGGACTTGAAAATATAGCACTAGATGAAATAAACATGGTATAAGATAATACCGTGTTATCCGAACGGGAAAGTAGGTAGACCATTCTATTGGATTCAGGGCATAATCTAAGTTCTAATGTAATTCATTGATCAAATAAATCAGATTATTAGAGAGGAAGACCTTCTGCTTATGTATGAAATAAGATTTATGAATTGTCTGACTTTTGATTTGGGGACGACCTCAATTGAATTTAGTATTTGTCTGAGACATTGTTGTAGTTTAGATAATGACTATAGGTTTATAGTATAAGAGGCAGCGTACAAGTAGCCAAATCATATATTAAACCTACTATTGCAAACCGTAATTGTATTAGCCTCAATATTTTTTCTTCGTCCTTTTTGCCTTGATGCAAAAGGACCAAAAAATCAAGGGCTATATTATTTTCTTAACTCGAATAAAGCACTAAAATCCTAAACTAAAAAAACTCGCCTTAGTCCTTTGTTGGTTGTGAAGTCATTTTTTGGTTATATCATTTCCTTGTCTTGGTTTTGGCCTCATCCTCAGCTCAAACACTTTTTAGTTCTTAACGGATTTAAGTATTTTATTCGCTAAAAATAATAATGCCCGGTTTTCTAAACATTAAAAGGGACCGTTATTCTATGAGAGAAATGGGCTAAAATAATCTAACCGAATTAATTTTTTTCCAATCTTTTAGTTACAAATAAATTAAGCTTACACGAAATTTTTTACAAAATTGAACATTATCAAATTCACCTTAGTTTAAAAGTTTGCTAATAAAACAATCTTTTACAACCATTTATCAAATCAGGTTATTAGCGAGGAAGACCTTCAGCTTATGTATGAAATAAGATTTATGAATTGTCTGATCTATGATTAAGGGATTAACCCGTGCTAACAAGTGATTCATTTCAAACCAATGCCAAATCCGATTAGAACTTAAGGAACTTAATCAACTCAATCAACTTAATAACCTACAAGTAGGCTACGCAATGTATTTTACGGCACGGACTATTTACTACTTTCTAGTCTCTGTGCCAACAAACGAATAATTACATATGAATGCTAAGTTCGATTAGAACTTAATAAACTCAACCAACTTAATAAACTACCGGTAGGTGACGCAATGTATTTTACGGTACAGATCTATTTACTATTTACTAATTTCTAGTTCTTATGCAAACAAATGTTTTACTTAACACGAATGCTATGTCCGATTAGAACTTAATCAACTTAATAAACTAGTTTTCTATTTAGTTTCAATCTGAATATCCGCAACCAGTTTCTTTATTTTACCAGTATTTTTATCAATTTTCATTAATGAAACCTCTTGGCCGATCATTTCATGTTTTGAAGAGTTGATAAAATAGTTTGGCGTGGTTAACGAAAAGATGAGCTCGTCTCCTTTACAGGTCATTTTTGAAATTTCGGATTTCTTATCCGCTGGAATATATGCCTCAGATACTGAAAAATCTACTATTTTGGATTGTTCGTTATAAACTATAAAACCAAACCAAGTCTTGAAATAGTCTTTTTTATCTTTTTGTTCATGGTGAATTTCGGTCATTTCTTCCATTTCATATACCACACACCTAAGCTTATTAAGAAGTTCGAAGGATCCTTTATGCTTTACATCAAAGATTGGATCATCTTTAAAGACAGGATCCATCTCTATTGTAATACTTTTTGACTCAGATCCCATCAACCTATTTTGACCAAACCAGTGAAAGTTACCGGTTACCTGATGGACTCTGCCAGTGAGCTTTAATTGAAACTCGGACAAAAGGAGTTGTTCATCTTCTATTGATACAGCCATACTATAATCTTTATGATGGATTAGTTCTGAAGTAAAAGGAATGGATAGTAGTTGGTTTCCATTTTTATCAATATTTAAGGTGTGGTAAGCGTGTTTCTTCGGTGATGGTTTGGTGGTATTGGCTGATTGCTCTCTCAAAAGGTACATGACCGATTCAGCATCCTGAGTAAAATCATATAATCCGGCTGATTTATAAACTTTGATTGCATTGCTCACGATCATAGGATTATCCCAGGTAAGATCACTGCTTTGAGATTGGTATCCATCACGATCATAAACGACGACTTGTTGGTTAAGGTACCTGCTCATTTTTTGAGTTTTATCTTCTTTGTTTATTAAATGATGGTAGCCTATAACCGTACCGTTATAAAATGAAACGGATTCGTAGCTCTTTTCCCAAAAAATGCTGCTTGTATTTTCATCCACATAATCCATTGGTTGTATGTAGAGATCTTCTTCATAATAAAAGCTGTCTATTTGGTCACCAGAGGATGCTACCTCATAAGCGATGTATTCATTCCGTTCAAAAGCGTCAGCTAGCCCTTGTTTATAAATGATTGTATTTTCAAAGTGATCAAAGTAGGTTTTTTTGGTTGATTTCAAAATGGAATCCATATGCGCTTTCCCATCTACCACACTGTGGTGATCCGCTATAATCGTATTGGGAATGGGGTCATTTTCCGGGGTAACAAAAATAAATCGATCCGGTGCATTTAAGATCTTGAACATATAAAAACGTGATTTGGTTACCTCCATATTTTGATTTAATTCAATTTTCCCATGTCCATATATTTTTCGCAGCGATTGATAATCTGAGATTAAATCAATAAAATTCAGGTCTTTCGCAATAAGACAGGATACGATGACACTGGAATCCAGAGTCTCTACTTGAACAATATTTTCTATGGAAAAAGTAACTCCATTAAACGTATTGGGAAGTTCTACAATATTGGTTGTGGTTGGATTCCCAAGACTGAGGTAGCTTACACTAGCGATTAGAAGTAATAATTTCTGCATTAGTAATATTATCTTAGTCAAATCTTATTAAAGAAGGCTTCTTTCACTTCAATTTAAATACGATCGTTCATAAAAATTAATCAATAAGAATATTGGACGGAAGAAACCGCGATAAGGACCTTATCGATTGCTTTTTAATAAGACGTAAGCAAAACAGACAGCCACAGCAAAAATGGAATATTTTTATGATTAAGAAGCTGGTAATCAGCTCAGTGGCTAACGGCCTCTGATGAGTATGGTCACCTATCCCATGATGAATTACCACTAAAAGCCACTACAGCTCTAGATGAACTTTGTGAAGCATCATATTCACCATTATTACTTGTAGAGGAAGAATATTGTAAGTAATTTCACAAGCTGCTGGTAGCAGTATACTGAAGTATAAACGAATGAAGATTCTTGTAAAGTCAATTTTGTTGCTTCTGGTAACAATCTTCTGTCAGTGTAAATCTGAATTATTTTTTACACAAGAAAAAATTAATGAAATAGATAAGTTTATTAAACAACAAGTAAACGAAATTGGATTTTCAGGTTATATTTTGATAAGTGAAAAGAACAAAATTTTATTAGCTAAAGGAAATGGACTGGCAATATAAAACACCAGAATATGTTTGGGGGGATAATGGACCCAGTGGGATACTAACTTACGTGAATGATTTGCATAAGTTTGTAAGAGGATCAGACGCTAGAGAAATACTAAAGGATAAATTTGCATAGAAGATGTATTCTCGAACTCGTAAACCTTTATGGGACGGAATAGAAGAAATACTTTTTACAACTCATGCCTAATAGACCAAGATTCACGGTCTTCCGGACCGCAATTATATCTATTGTGGACATAATCAATTCAATAATACCAGGAGATTTTATCATAAAACGGAAAAATGACTAATGAGTCATCGAGAAAATAACTAAAAATGGAGGTTCCAAAATTTAATTTTAAATATATTTCTTTCTTAGCGCTGGTCTCTGCAATGGGAGGCTTTCTTTTCGGATACGACTGGGTAGTCATAGGTGGAGCCAAACCATTTTACGAGTTATATTTTGAAATTGATGATCTTCCATCCTTACAAGGCTGGGCAATGAGCAGTGCTCTGATTGGCTGTATCATCGGGGCAGTGTTATCCGGATTTATAGCCGATCGATATGGTCGTAAAATTCCATTAATTTTAGCTGCAGCCCTATTCATTTTATCTGCTTTTGGGACTGGGGCCATAAATAACTTTACGCTCTTCAT
This sequence comes from Lewinellaceae bacterium, assembly GCA_024639065.1. Lineage (GTDB taxonomy): Bacteria > Bacteroidota > Bacteroidia > Chitinophagales > Saprospiraceae > JAHEJC01. Next base: position 30,781 of record JAHEJC010000011.1, read on the forward strand.
TTTTTTTAGATTAATCGGTGGAATTGGTATAGGACTCGCCTCCACCTTGTCTCCCATGTATATCGCTGAAATTTCTCCGGCGAAATACCGAGGTCAGTTTGTATCAATTAATCAACTGACTATTGTGATCGGTATTCTGGCCGCTCAGATTGTTAATTATTTGGTTGCGGAACCTATCCCTGAAGATTTATCGCCTTCTGGGATTTTAGAATCCTGGAATGGACAGATTGGGTGGCGATGGATGTTTTGGGCAGAATTAATTCCGGCATTGGCATTTTTTCTTTTAATGTTTTTGGTGCCAAAAAGCCCGAGGTTTTTGGTGAAAATTTACCAGGATGAAAAGGCCAGAAGTATCCTTAATAAAATAGGAGGGATGAATTTTGCAACCACCGAACTGAAGAGCATCCAAGAAACTTTAGAGGATAATAAGCAACAGAAAATCAATATCTCTGCGTTTAAAAATTCGGGCGTAAAATCGATCCTGATTATTGGAATTGTTCTAGCTGTATTTCAACAATGGTGTGGGATCAATATTATTTTTAATTATGCGGAAGAGATATTTGCAGCTGCAGGTTATAGCGTTGGAGATATGCTTTTCAATATTGTGATCACGGGTAGTGTAAACCTGGTTTTCACTTTGGTGGCCATGGGTACGGTGGATAGGTGGGGTAGAAGAAAACTCATGTTAATGGGCTCTATCGGATTGGCAATTGTGTACGCTGTTCTGGGAGTTGCCTATTATAATAATTTTGCCGGATGGCCCATACTTCTTTTAGTGATTATTGCTATTGGTATTTACGCGATGTCATTAGCTCCCATTACTTGGGTAGTGCTTTCTGAAATTTTTCCGAATCGTCTGCGAGGCATGGCGATGTCTATTGCCACTTTTTCGCTCTGGGTTGCATCCTTTGTGCTGACATTTACTTTCCCAATATTAAACAATACGTTAACGGCCTCAGGTACCTTTTGGCTTTATAGTGTGATTTGCGTATTAGGGTTTATCTTTATTAAGCAAAAATTGCCAGAAACTAAAGGTAAAAGTCTAGAAGATATTGAATTAGAATTAACTGGTAAAAAATAGCTGTGTCCAGGACCAAGATTATATTGAGCATTTTCACTCTGGGCGCACTGATTACTGAAGGCGTCCAAGGGAGGCCTTTAGGATTTTAGGGCACGCGTCAAGGACATGGTCCACAGTTTAGCACCAAACGTAAAAATGAGGTAGAAAAAACTCAGAATATGAATGTTGTAAAAGCCTGGAAAGAAAGTATAAATATTCCCACCTATGAAATAGGTGAGCCAGAAAAATACCCGGTATTTTTAGAAAAACGCGTTTATCAAGCTAGTAGTGGAGTCGTCTATCCACATCCTGTGGTAGAGCAAATAAGCGACAAAAAAACGGACAAGGAATGGGAGGTAATCTTTATCGAGAACGCTTTCATCAAGATTATGGTGCTACCAGCACTGGGAGGTAGGATACAGATGGCCTATGATAAGTTAAGAAAACGGCATTTTGTCTATTACAACCAAGTTATCAAACCGGCTTTAGTAGGCCTGACCGGACCTTGGATTTCCGGAGGTATTGAATTCAACTGGCCACAGCACCATCGACCGAGTACTTATAATCCTGTCGATTATTGTATCGAAGAAAACCAGGATGGTAGCAAGACCGTTTGGGTGAGTGAAGTGGAACGCATGTTCCGAACCAAAGGGATGGCTGGTTTTACTCTTTATCCTGACAAAGCTTACCTTGAAATAAAGGTACATTTATATAATCGCACACCCCATCCGCAGACATTTTTGTGGTGGGCGAATCCGGCGGTTGCTGTAGATGATCATTATCAGTCCGTCTTCCCCCCAGATGTAAATGCGGTTTTTGACCACGGAAAAAGAGATGTTTCGGAATTTCCAATTGCCAAGGGCGAGTATTATAAAGTGAATTACGCTCCTGGAACTGATATTTCTCGATATAAGAATATTCCAGTTCCTACCTCATATATGGCGATTAATTCTAAATATGATTTTGTGGGTGGATATGAAAACGATACCAAAGGAGGACTTCTGCATGTAGCTGATCATCATATTTCCCCAGGTAAAAAGCAATGGACCTGGGGCAATGGAGATTTCGGAAAAGCCTGGGATAGGAATTTAACCGATGAAGACGGCCCTTACATTGAACTGATGTGCGGTGTATATACGGATAATCAACCCGATTTTTCATGGATGCATCCATACGAAGAAAAAAGCTTTAAACAATACTTCATGCCTTATTATAATGTGGGTGTAGTTAAAAATGCAACTAAGGAGGCATTGATAAATCTGGAATTGGAGAATGATCAGGCTACAGTTAAAATCCATGTTACCTCCTTATACCCGAATTGTAGGCTACTCTTATTAAATGGGAAAAAAATGATTTTCGAACAAAAGGTAAGTCTCAGCCCTCAGGAGGGATTTGAAAAAACCGTTTTCGTTGAGAATGCTGTTTACGAAGACCTTACGGCCACCTTGAAAGATGTTAATGGAAATATTCTTATTTCTTGGTCCCCCGAAAATTATACAGACCAAGAAATCCCTGAACCGGCCAGAGCAGCCAAACAACCGGAAGAGATAGAAACCGTGGAGCAACTTTATCTCCGTGGATTACATCTCGAACAGTACCGTCATGCTACTTATGATCCCGTTGCTTATTATTTAGAAGCTCTTTCTCGTGATCCCCAAGATGTTAGAAATAACAATGCCATGGGATTGTGGTATTTAAGAAAAGGAATATTCGATGAAGCTATTTCTTATTTTGATATGGCTATAGAAACACTCACCCAGCATAACTCAAATCCATATGATGGTGAACCTTTTTTTTACAAGGGATTAACGCTAAAATACATTGGTAAATGGCAGGAGGCTTACGAAGCATTTTTTAAGGCCTGCTGGAATGGTTCATGGCAAGACCCAGGATATTTTCATCTAGCACAAATTGATTGTTCTCAGAAAAAATATGAGCAGGCCATTGCACTGATTGATCAATCTCTTTTGAGAAACTGGCATAATCATAAAGCCAGACATTTGAAAATATCTTTGCTCCGCAAAGCGAACCGTCTCGATCAAGCTATGAAGTTAATTGGAGAATCTATCCAAATCGACCTGTTCAATTTTGGAGCTTTGTATGAAAAATATCTGTTGTCCAAAAAGTCAGAAGATCTAAATTACTTAAAAAACCTGTTGAGGGAGAATCCACATAATTATATTGAATTCTCTTTAGACTATGCCCAGGCAGGCCTTTATGAAGAAGCAATAAGTCTATTAGAGGTTTATGCAGATGGGAAAGATCAGCTTTACCCTATGGTTGCTTATTTTCTGGGGTATTTTCATCAACAAGTAGAAAACGAATCAGCTGCGAAAATATGGTTCAAAAAGGCCCAGAAAATGCCAATGGACTATTGCTTTCCCAATCGAGTTGAAGAGGTAATTGTACTCAAAGCTGCCATGGATTTCAATAAGGATGATGCCTCTGCCGCCTATTATTTGGGCAATTTCTGGTATGCGGTCAGGCAATATGAAAATGCCAGAATATGTTGGGAAATGGCCATTAGGAATGATGGAACTAACCCGATCTGCTATAGAAATTTAGGCTTGTTGTACTATAATAAAATGGATCAAAAAGCGCTGGCCAAAGAATTCATGGAGCATGCCTTTACTTTAGATAAAGACAGTGCGCGATTGTTGATGGAATTGGATCAGCTTTACAAAAAGATGAACGCTCCGGTGGATCAAAGACTCCAACTACTTGAAGATAAGCTGTACTTAACTGAATCCCGCGATGATCTATATTTAGAACGAATAGCATTATTTAATCACCAGGGAAAATTTGAAAAAGCCTTAGGTTTGATGGAAAATCATGTATTCCATCCATGGGAAGGAGGTGAGGGCAAGGTTCCATTTCAGCACATAAGCATTCATATTGAACTTGCCAAAAAGCATTTATATAGCGGGGAATATCAATCTGCGATCGATCATCTGGAAGCTGCGCAAGACTATCCACCTAATTTAGGTGAAGGCAAATTATTTGGCGCCCAGGAGAATGATCTATTTTATTGGTTAGGTTGTGCCTATTCAGGACTGAAAAATAAAAAAATGGCTAAAGCTTATTGGGAAAAGGCTTCTGAAGGGCTGAGTGACCCAAGCCCCGCAATATTTTACAACGATCAACAGCCAGATAAGATTTTCTACCAAGGGCTTGCCTTGTTGAAATTAGGAAAAATGGAAGATGCCAATCATCGTTTCAACAATCTTATCACATACGGAAATGAGCATATGAATGATATGGTCAAAATAGATTATTTCGCTATTTCTTTACCCGATCTTTTGATATGGGAAGAAGACCTGAATATCAGGAACAGGATTCATTGCCATTATCTTATCGGTTTAGGCGAACTTGGGCTTAAGAATTTGCAAGCATCTCGTCAAGCCTTTCGCGAAGTCTTGAAGCACGACCTTTATCACTTTTCAGCCCACTTGCATTTGGACATGGTCAATGAAAGCGGTTGGAAAAAATCTAATTCTGCATTATCAACATAAAGTTTTGTTAATCCAATGGATAGAACTAAAATAATTAGTCACCCTCTTTTTCTATTTACCGTGATTCTATCTGTTTTCTGCTGGGGCTGTGTACAGGCTCAATATAAAATATCATTGGCCGGTGAATGGACAGTAAAATTGGATTCCCTAGATGCAGGGGAAGCTGAACAATGGCAATTTGATAATCTAGCAGGTACACTTATCGAGTTACCAGCCACCTTAGACGATTTGGGGATCGGTTATCCAAGCACCTTGAAACCTGCATTGAATAATAATGTTTTGTCAAGTCTAAGCCGGAAACGGGAGTATTACGGAAAAGCATGGTACCAGAAAACCATTTCCATTCCAGATAATTGGGCGGACAAAGAAATACACCTAAAAATCGAAAGAGTATTATGGCAGTCAAAAGTTTATATTAACGAAAAATTTGCAGGGAGCAGAGAAAGCCTGATTGGTAGTCATGACTATAATCTTACTGAATTACTTAATCCCGGAGATCATCAGATTACGATAGTCATCGATAATTCAAATAGATATCCATTTATTAACGTTTTAGGAAATCGCTATCCTGATGATGAGGACAAAGAAATGGCTCATGCTTACACCAATCATACCCAGATCAAGTGGAATGGAATGCTTGGTGAAATTTCATTAACAGCAAAGAATGAAAATATTCCGTCAGATCTGCAAATCTTTCCAAATCTTAATACCAAAACAATTGAAATTCAGTTCACTCAGGATCATCCGCAAACAAAAAGCATAGAATTTCAACTATTGGAAAAGGGTAAGGTATTACATGCTCAAAGAATCGATAACGCAAAAGCGAATGAGGAGCATGTTACTTTTCAGATTGACCAGCCTGAAAATCTAGAAAACTGGGATGAGTTCAATCCTGTGGTTTATGAAGCACGGCTAATAATTGGAAAAGACACCATCCGTTCTGATTTTGGTAATCGAAAAATTTCTTATCGACATGGGCAGTTACTAATCAATGGACATCGAATTTATTTAAGAGGAAATTTGGAATGCGTTATATTTCCCTTGAGGGGAACTCCGCCGATGGAAAAAGAAGGTTGGCAAAAAATATTTAGACAAGCAAAAAATTATGGCTTTAATCACATTCGTTTTCATTCTTGGTGCCCACCAAAATCCGCTTTCCAAGTTGCTGATGAAATGGGTGTTTACCTTCAGGTCGAATTACCACATTGGAGTTTAAAGGTGGGTGAAGATGAAGAAACTATAGAATTTCTTAATAGTGAAGCCGATAAGATTTTAAAAGATTATGGCAATCATCCCTCATTTGTTTTAATGTCTATGGGAAATGAATTGCAGGGAGACATCAATGCTTTAAATGAAATGGTAGCCAAATTAAAATCGCAGGATAATCGTCACTTATATACAACCACTACTTTTTCATTTCAAGAACCAACGGGCTTAAGACCAGAACCGGAAGATGAATTTTTTGTAACTCAAAGGACAGAGAAAGGCTGGATTCGCGGACAAGGAATATTTAATGATAAGACCCCTCGTTTTGATGAGGATTATTCGCAAAATATAGACCATATTGATCTTCCATTGGTCTCTCATGAAATAGGGCAATATTCAGTGTATCCTGATCTTTCCGAAATCCCCAAATATACCGGAGTACTTGAACCATTAAATTTTATTGCTATTAAAAATGATTTGCAAAATAAAGGCCTATTGGACCTTGCAGACGATTTTACAAATGCGTCTGGCAAGCTTGCTGCGATACTGTATAAAGAAGAAATTGAAAGAGCCCTGAAAACACCTGGATTTGATGGTTTCCAGTTGCTGCAGTTGCAGGATTTTCCAGGTCAAGGAACAGCGCTCGTTGGTTTACTAAATGCATTTTGGGAAACTAAAGGAATAATATCGGGTAAAGCATTCAAGCAATTCAATTCAGAAGTTGTTCCATTAATTCGATTCAAAAAAGCAGTTTACTCATCTGGTGAATATTTTAGAGCGAAGGTGGAAATCGCCAATTTTTACAAGGATTTTAAGGATAAGAAAGTAATTTGGTTGATTAAAGATGGTAAGGGAGCCGTCTTGAAAAAAGATTCTGTTTTGGTGAATCTTCCTATTGGGAACAATACAGAAATTGCGTCTATTGATCTACTACTTCAAGTGGAAAAAGCGGATCAATTGGAAGTGACCGTAATAATCGAAGATACGGATTATAAGAATTCATGGTCCATCTGGGTTTATCCCAAATTGCCAATTGTAGAGCCAGAAGGGATACTTATAACCACCTCTTTTGAAGAGGCTAACCAGGCGCTGGAGAAAGGAAAAAAGGTCTTGTTAAATCCCAATATTGATGAAATTTCGGGAGTCAAGGGTAGATTTGTTCCGGTTTTCTGGAGTCCGGTCCATTTTCCTGATCAACCAGGCACGATGGGTTTATTGATAGACAAGGAACATTTAGCGCTGAAAGATTTTCCCACTTCAAAACATGCTGAATGGAATTGGTGGGATTTATGTATTCATTCAAAATCAGTCATTCTGGATGGTACAGGGATTACGCCTATTGTCAGGGTGATTGATAATTTTGTAACTAATCGCCGTCTTGCCAATGTTTTTGAAGCCAAAGTAAGCAAGGGATCTTTGTTATTTACGAGTATAGATCTTCAAAATAATTTGGAGAAAAGGCCGGTTGCCAAACAACTTCTTTTCAGTTTACTTAAGTATATGTCGTCCAATTCTTTCCATCCCTCAAATGAAATGTCGCTTGAGTTTTTAACGAAATTAAAGACCATCAAGAAGAAGGAATCAGCAGTCATTGGACCAGGAGTCGATTATTTAGCTGATTTCAAACAACAGTTAAATCTGAAATGGCCGAATAACAAAACAATGAATGTTGTGTTTCATGGGCATAGCGTTCCGGCAGGTTATTTTAAAACTCCCATGGTGAATACACTAGAGGCTTACCCTCATTTGTTTCTTCAGTTTCTCAAGAAAAACTATCGTAATGCTGTAATCAATTGCATCATCACAGCCATTGGAGGTGAGCAGTCTGAACAGGGAGTACAACGTTTTAAGCAGGATGTACTTAACCTAAAACCAGATTTGCTTTTTATTGATTATGCCTTGAACGATCGGCGCATAGGACTTAAACGGGCTGAGGTTTCCTGGAGGTCAATGATTAATCAAGCGCTTGCTGCCGAAGTAAAAATTGTTCTTCTTACGCCTACACCTGATTTAAAAGAAAATATATTAAATGAAACTGCTAATCTAGCGGGATATGCTGATATGATTCGTAGGCTTGGCAGCGAGTATCAAGTTCCAGTGGTGGATGTATACGACCAATTTAAGGCATTGAAAAGTTCCGGAACTGATTTGTTAAAATATATGAGCCAGGAAAATCATCCCAATGAGTTGGGTCATCAAGTTGTTTTATCAGAAATTGTAAGTACGCTTTTTAACTAATAAAAATGAGAAAAAAAGGGACCGGAAAAGGTAGAAGGGTAATAGCACTTACGGACATTTTTGCTATTTGCAGAATGGAGGTGAAGGAGTCCTTAAATCAACGAAATTGATCTCGCTATAAACGAAAAAATTATGAGAAATTTCAGTTCATTTATAATGTTGAGAAAAATATGCTTTGCACTTACTATTGCTATTGCAATAGGGGGTTGTACTGGTCAATATGTGGAGCAAAACGAAATAAACCTGGCCGGTGTTTGGAAATTTAAAACAGATGAAACTGATGTTGGAATTAGCGCAAATTGGTTTGCAGAGGATTTGGCCGAAACAATCGAATTACCTGGTTCGATGACCATAAACGGCAAAGGGGATCCTGTTGGAGCCGATACCAAGTGGACTGGGAATACCTGGCTGAACTATGACGAAGGTAAATCTTGGATGGATGATGATAATTATAGACCTTATTTGAGTGAAGAGGAGTTTTTATATCCGTTTTGGCTAATCGCAGATGATTATTACAACGGTGCTGCCTGGTATCAAAGAGAAGTTGATATTCCTGAAAATTGGGCGGGCAAAAACATTGAATTATTTTTGGAACGCTGCCATTGGGAAACTCAGGTTTGGATTAACGAACAATACCTGGGACTACAAAATGGCTTGGGTGTTCCACACCGTTATAATGTCAGTAAATTTCTTCCTCCCGGGAAAAGCAAAATTACTATTTGTGTAGATAACCGGATAAAGGATATTCACGTAGGTGACGATGCACATAGCGTAACCGATAATACCCAAAGTAACTGGAATGGCATTGTTGGTGATATAAAATTAATTCGGAAAGATGCTCTTTCCATCGCCGATGTGAAAATTTTTCCCGATGTGAAAAATGAGCTTGTGAAGATTGAAGTAGAAATAAAAAATAGTACGTCGAGAGCGCTAACTGGGAAACTTAGAATTACGGCTAAAAGTACCTCTGTAGAATCGCCACAAAAAATTGCTGCGAGCGAGTCTACATTCACTATTGATCAAAGTACAGATACCATTTTTGTTGAATATCCAATGGGAGCAGATGTTCGTTTATGGGATGAGTTCAATCCTAATTTGTATGAACTTAACGTCGAGCTAGTTTCCGGCTCAACTAAGGATGAACATCGTGAAAAGTTTGGAATGCGCGATTTCCACGTTGAAGGCAAAAGTTTTGTAAATAATGGACGTCCAGTATTTCTCCGGGGTACGCTTGAATGTGCTATTTTCCCTAAAACAGGATTTCCTCCAACAGATGTGGAAGCCTGGGAACGGATAATAAAAGTCTGTAAGCAACATGGATTAAATCATATTCGCTTTCATTCGTGGTGTCCTCCAAAAGCTGCTTTTGAAGCAGCTGACAAGTTAGGTTTTTACTATCAGGTTGAAGCTTCGGCATGGGCAGCAGTTGGAGATGGAGAGCCCATTGATGAATGGATTTACAAGGAAAGTAAGGCTATTGTTGATGCCTATGGGAATCACCCATCATTTATTTTGATGGCTTATGGAAATGAGCCAGGTGGAAAAAATCATGTGCCTTATTTGACTGAATTTGTTAATTATTGGAAGCAAAAGGATTCTCGCAGGCTTTATACAGCCGGTGCGGGGTGGCCAATTATTCCAGAGAATGAATTTCATAGCACGCATCGCGGAACCAGGATTCAAGGCTGGGGTCAAGGTTTGAATAGTATTATCAATAGCCAACCTCCACGAAGCGATTATGACTGGAGAGAAAATATAAAAAATTTAGGAGCACCAATGGTAAGTCATGAAATAGGACAATGGTGTGTTTATCCAAACTTTAATGAAATTCAAAAATACGATGGAGTGCTAAAGCCCAAAAATTTTGAAATCTTCAGACGTAGTCTTGAAGCACATGGGATGCTTCCTTTAGCAGATAGCTTTTTGAAGGCATCGGGCAAATTACAGGCCTTGTGTTACAAAGCTGATGTTGAAGCTGCTCTAAGAACTCCGGGATATGGAGGTTTCCAATTGTTAGACCTGCATGATTTTCCCGGACAAGGCACCGCTTTGGTCGGTGTGCTTGACCCTTTTTGGGATGAAAAAGGATATATATCGCCAGAAGAATTTAGTAGCTTTTGCAGTGAAACGGTTCCGCTGGCACGTTTTAAAAAGCGAATTTTTACCGATAAGGAAAAAATTGAAGTGGAGGTGGAAGTTGCCCATTACGGACCAAAAGAGTTGGAATCAATTGTTCCAAGTTGGAAGATGGTAGATATAGATAGTCAAATTATTCGTAAGGGCGAATTGACCGAGACGGACCTGCCCTGGGGAAATTGTTTTAAACTGGGAAGTATTAGTGAATCCATATCTGCAGAAAAGGCTGCAAAATATCAATTGCAAATTGAAGTAGCAGGTAATGTCAATTATTGGGATTTCTGGGTATACCCTTCGCAACTTCCCACAACAGGTGAAGATATTCTGGTAGTAAATAAACTGAGCAATGCAGCAATTGAAGCTTTGAACCAAGGTCAAAAAGTATTGCTATCTATTGAAAAAGGTACTATAAAAGATGAAATGGGGGGAGACATCGGGATTGGTTTTTCAAGTATTTTTTGGAACACAGCCTGGACGAACGGTCAAAAACCACACACCCTTGGACTTTTATGTGACCCACAACATCCAGCACTGGCTAATTTTCCAACAGAAGACCATTCAAACTGGCAATGGTGGGATGCCATGAGTCACTCCAA
>JAHEJC010000177.1 GCA_024639065.1 Lewinellaceae bacterium
TTATTACAAATGCCCTGTCACCTTGCATGCTCCTGCATATAAGCATTAAATTTTGATTCTTGAGGGCCTACATAATGGAAAACTTCCGCCCATTCCAATTTAAATTCCTTACCTACTTCTTTGTCGCTAGGCACGCCACGGAGTCTCTTCGAATCCATATCCAAGACGACGTGTTTTATGTAATTCCGATTAGCTGTTTCCGGATCGTTTCCTAGTAAATCCAGGTTCTTTCCATCAGCTTTTAGTTTTTTATAAATATTCGCACCAGCATTTCCACCCGGCCCTTGCGTAACGTTTGCAAGGTTTGCGTCAATCTTAGTTTCGATATGCTTACTGATATCAACGACGCGATTCACTAGTTGTGGTCCCCGGGCAAAATAATACATTTCTTTCACCGTATATGGGGTTAACCCAGCATCAAAATGTTCAGGATAATCTAGACGCCCACCTGACATCCATCTTGCTGCTTCAACCGCTCTGGCCGTTACATAGTGATCGGGATTTTCTTCATAATGTCCCCATGGATCGTAAGTGACAATAGTATCAATTTTTAATAATCGAATTAGAAATATCAGTCTGGCCCGAATCTCTACAGGACTGATGTTATCCATGCGATGATTGCGGTAATAAAGATCATAAGTTTTTTCAAGGCCTAATGCTTTGGCCACGGCTTCATTATCCAGCTCATTATTTCTAACTACTTCACCAACCGTATTTCCTCTCCCAGCATGATCATCATTGGTCATACGGATTAGATAACCTTTGTATCCTTCCGCAATTAACTTGGCTACTGTACCAGATGCAAATATGGGAATGTCATCTGAATGTGGTTGTATAGCAGCTAGGACTTTTCCCTGATGTGGTTTTCCTTCTTGCGATCGTTCAATCACTAATTCATCGGAGTCGACAAAGGTACGATCCGTAAAACTGGTTGGTATAAAAGGGATTGCTAAACTGTTTTGCACAAATGTTCTTCGCTCCATTGGTTGCTATTTTAATGGTTAATCCTTTAAGAAATCCGAGAGAATGACCCTCTTCTGGTCCTTTCAATTTTTATTAAGATACAAAGGTTCTAAACAATATACCAAGATCTTAGCTGTCCGTAGAGCTAAAGGGCCTAATCTTTCCAGCAACGACCATCCTCTCGAATGTGCCAAATGTTTTCATCAGAAATACTGCTCAAGGAGACTTGAAAAGTCCTGCCTATCTGGTAGTAGTGACAACTAAATTGCTCGCCATTGATTATATATTGACCTGGAAGTTTTGACGGCAATGTTCCCTTGCTATCTAATTGGTCATTTAGTTCATGATAAAGAAAATATAGATGCTGTCTCACGCCATCATCTTTAGGCACTTGAACATCCTCAGCTTTATTCACAAAAAACAAGTAACCCCATTTTTCGGGATAATGCATGTTGATGATCCCTTGTGGACTCCACACCCAATTGTATTCCGGGAGCACATCCCCAATAGAGTCATTTCTTTTTTGGTATTGATCACCATGAATATCAATTTGGTATTGCACGCGTGAAAAATTGATCCGCCAGCAATCACCTGCTTTGGGATATTGACTTACTCTCCGGTAATCGAAGACAGAATAAGGAATGGACATTTCAACAAACCATTCCTGATCACGGTCAGATGGATCATTCAAACTTCCATTAATTTTTATTGCTGACTTCAAACCTTTTGCATCCCAATTGATAATGGCAGGACCACCATCACGATAAGGTTTTATAAGTAATAGGTCAAATAGGGTGTTTAGAGCATTGACCTCAATTTCAAAATATTGGTGACTATCATTATCCGGATCAACAAATATTTCAAAGTCGTTATCTCTAAATATAATATCATCATGTTGAGTTAGAGTACCCCAAATATGTTCTTCTTGCAATTTGGCTAAAACATAAAGGCTCGAATCACCCCACAACATTTTGAACTGGGTATTGTAATACGGAAGAGGCTTTGTCAATCCTTCAATGTCAATAAACGATTCAGACCAAGCGGCATCATTCCAAGCCAGATCATCCGGATTTCCGTCAATGGCTAGATCTTGATCAGTAAATTGACAAGTGTATATTTTTGGAGGAGCATAATTATATTGTGCTTGTATAGGTAAAGCCCCTATTCCAAACATAAGAAAACAAGCTGTATAGTTAATCTTGGTTGGCAAGTCCTTTTATTTATATTTTGAATAAATATAAATCTAGGAATTTATTAACTAATTTATCTGGTCAAGAGTAATTAAGCTTAAACAATTAATCATGAAAATTCTATTTATTGGAGGTACGGGAATCATTAGCTCTGCTTGTTCAAATCTTGCCTTGTCCCAAGGCCATGAATTACATCTACTTAACCGGGGAAGCACTAACCGGATCCTGCCAGCAGGAGCCTATCACCATCGAGCTGATATCCGCAACTCGGAAGAAGTACTTAGGGTATTAGGCGACCACACGTTTGATGTAGTGGTAGAATGGCTTGGATTTGAGCCCCATCATATTGAAGCGGATATCTCAATGTTTGCCCATCGAACTAAACAGTATATTTTTATAAGTTCAGCGTCAGTCTATCAGAAACCACCTCACCACTTTCCAATTACAGAGGCAACTCCGATTGTCAATCCTTTCTGGAAATATGCTCAGGATAAAATCGCCTGTGAACAGGCTTTGATGGATGCTTTTGAAAAAAATGAATTCCCTGTGACCATTGTGAGACCATCTCATACCTATGATAAAACATTTATCCCAGTGCCGGGAAGGTATACGGTAGTGGATCGAATGAAAAAAGGAAAACAAGTCATCGTGCAGGGAGATGGAACTTCGCTTTGGACCTTAACCCATAGTCGTGATTTTGCCATTGGATTTAATGGGCTTTTTGGCCAGCAAGCTGCTATCGCAGAAGATTTTCATATTACCTCTGATCAATGGCTGAGCTGGAATGATATTTTTCATTTGGTTGCCGATGCAGCAGGAGTAGATCCAAACATTGTTCATATCCCTTCGGATTTTATTGCCTCGGTAGATCCGGATTTTGGTGCCAGTATGTTTGGTGACAAGTCGCATAGTGCTATTTTCGATAATTCAAAAATCAAGGCCCTCGTTCCTGCGTTCAATGCCTCCATTCCGTTCCAAAAAGGCATCATCGAAGCGATGAAGTGGCACGAATCAGATCCAGCTCATCAGGCGATTAATGAGGAATTAAATGCCAGTATGGATAGGATTATCAAGGCATATTTAGAATAATCACATTAAGCTTTACCCAAATCCTTATTATAAAGATCAAAAAAGAATAGGCTCCATATCAAGTTTTTAAATTGTTACGCGATGAAACTGATAACTTATCCTGCAACTTCATAAAAGTAGATTGAAACCAAACTTGACATAAAATGGATTTTTTATCAATAATCTTACATCTAATTAGAATGAATATAAAAAGTTTCATTTTATTTATTATTCCCTTAGTTGCTTTAAAAGGATATCGTTTAATTCGATAGATCAACCTGATGTAAAGGGAAAATTCACTATAGAATCAGGTGCCGAGTTGGATGGCCATTTTGAACAGAAACATTTTGCATAGTTGGTTGCGTTAAACGTATAACCTACTTTCGATAATAACCAATGTATTTTTTCTATACACCCATTGAAAGAGTTACAATTCTATTCGATATATTCAAATTGAAAAATAGAACATTTTGGCTTAAAAAGAATTAGCTATGTGTGATCTTGATATTCAGCAAAACTCGTAATTCAAAATTTATTTTATGCGTGTACAACAATCCATAATGATCAAAGCCTCTCCCGATAAGGTGTTTGCTTATTTAATGGATATAAAAAACAGAAGAAATTATATTCCGGCACTTGAAGAAGTCATCTTGCTGGATCCGCTTCCATTACAAGTTGGAAGTCGATACACTGAAATTGCTATGATTGCCGGGCGGAAATTTGCAACCACCTACCAAATCTTTAAATTAGAAGAAAATAAATTAATCGCAGCAAGAACGCTAAAGAGTGTATTTCCGATTGAAGCGAGGCTAGGTTTACTAAATGAAGATGATTTTACCGTTTTATCAATTAATCTTGAATTTAAGCTTTCTGGTCTTTTTCGTTTAGCCTCAGGCATTATCCGAGGTATTGTTAATCAACAAGCACTTGACATTTTGAACAAGGTTAAACGGCAAATTGAGCATTGACAAAATCCAGGAATATTTATACTTACTAGCATCTCAATGTATTAATCTAATTGGGATTGCAGAGCGATCAAAGAACTTATTGATCTTTCTTTAAGCATACTGTTCGATCAACCCTTCCAATACTTGACTAGATTGCATCCCAGATTGTCTCCATAAAACTTTACCTTTTTTATAGAGAATGAATGTAGGGACACCCATAATCTTGAGCTTATCGGAAAGTGCTCGATTTTTATCAACATCAATTTTTACTATCCTAGCCTTGTCACCAACTTTACCGGCTACCTCCTTTAGCACCGGGGTCATGGCTCTGCATGGTCCGCACCAGGCAGCTGAAAAATCAACTAAGGTTAATTTATCCCTTCTGATAATATCTTTAAATGTTTGTTTCTTTTTATTTGACATGGTTGTTATTTTTTGTCAAAATTAAACTAGTTAGTGGCTCACCGATGTGATCTTAGTTACAGAAGGACATATATATGTTTATATGATATGAAGCCCGCTATTTTACCTGTAGCCATTCAAACTTGAGGCTCTCGGACCGTATCGTAGATGGCAAAGAGACTAAAGTAGCTAACGGCAACCAGGGTGGCTATTTCCGCTGGAAAACTTCTTTGAGGAAATAAATACAAAACAATTATGGCACCTATCAGACCAATAGCAGAAAAGAGAATGTGCATTTTAAAATATTTTTTAGTACGCGTAACGTACGCAAATCTAACTGGTATAAAATGCATGATGCCAAAGAATACCACCGACCCAAAATTCAACATAAGGTTATTCTGAAAAATAAAAAAAAGGAAAAATACCACCACATTCCATAAAACTGGAAAGCCAACAAAGAAAAGATCATCTTCCACCATATTCTTTTTTCCATAGTACAAGGCTGATGATATTAATATAACGATCAGAGATGGAATCATCAGATTAGGCGGCGCCATTCCGGCTTTATAGAAGAAAAAAGTAGGTACAATCAAATAGGCCACGAAGTCAACTACAAAGTCAATTAATTTGCCATCCATATTGGGGAGTACTTTGTCAACTTTGAATTTCCTGGCTAATGTACCATCAATACCATCGATTAAAAAACAAAGAAATAACCATAAGAAACAAGCTCGCCAATCTTCCTTTTCAATCGAGATGATCGCCATAAAAGCGGTTACTAAGCCAGTCGAGGTTAAAACATGAACTCCCCAGGCTAATAATTTTTGTGATAATGAATACAAATTTATATTACTGTTTACTATTACCAAGGTACGAAAGCAATTCATAAGTATTGATAGAATACTGAAGTCTTCCAAATCCCTCCGCTATAAAAATGTAATGCCAGATAAATAATTTACAAAGGGATGATTAGGTTTCCTTTCGAAAATGGATATTAAACTTTAAGTAAGGATTTAATGGTGTCGGCACTTACAATATTTAGCCAAATGGGGGTGATCTCAATTCATGAATAAAGAATTTTTTCAGAACTCTTATCCTGGTTTTAAAGAATTCAGAGAATTCTTCTCGCATTTAGATCCAAATAACCGCTTCCAATCTGAAATGTCCAAACGATTGAATATTAAAACTGGTAAATTGCAATTTATGTAAATTTGTGCAACGAGCACTATCTGGAAAATTAATTAAAAACTTTCTGTTAATAATTTCCTATCCTAAATATCTCGGTAGAAGAAGTATTATATCTTCAGATTAAAGTTAAATCTGACCAGGTTTTTATCTCAAATGTTTTCCGCCCTTTATATGGTTCTGTATATCCTAATATATTTTACCAAAGGCAATACTTAATACTGGAGACAAGTACCAAGACTGAGTTCAGACAATGTATTGAAAAAAGGATTAGCGAGAGTCTGTCCTCGTCCAATACAGCAGGAGCGCAGCATTCTACGGGTCGAATGAACAGGCATTTCTGAAAAAGTGAAAATCAATTATTTTAAGAAACCAGTCATCAATTAATCGTTCCTGGATTCCTTTTGACCAAAATCATTTTTAAGTATGACCAGTAGCATAGGAATATTGAAATAAAAATGTTATCAAGTATGGAGCGTTAAAAATTCTCTTTCGACCATAGTTAAATTTGGAATAATATAAATATTAGATAAAAATTAAAAAATCATGCGTAAGAAATCATTCCTGCTGATGATTTTTTTAAGCCTTATCTCAGATGTTTTTGGGCAGCTGCAATTCGCTCCACACACAATCGTAATATCTGCAAATGGAACCTTTTCCGTTTATGCAGCGGATATGGATGCCGACGGCGACCAAGATGTGCTTGCCGCTGCTGCATATGATAAAAAAATTCTCTGGTATGAAAACGATGGCAACGCGCATTTTACGCTCCATATCATTTCAACGGATGGTGTATTTTCGGTTTATGCGGTGGATTTAGACCACGATGGAGATATGGATATACTGTCTGCTTCTGAAAATAATAATAAAATCTCCTGGTATGAAAACGACGGAAATCAAAATTTCACCCCCCATACTATTACAACTGATGCACAATACGCCCAATCAGTCTGCGCTGCAGATATGGACAGCGACGGAGATATGGATGTAGTTTCTGCTTCTCCATTTGATAATAAAATTGCCTGGTATGAAAATGACGGCAACGAGAATTTTTCAGCCCATACCATCACGGTCGCTGCGGAGTTTGCCCGATCGGTCTATGCTATAGATATGGATGGAGATGGGGATATGGATGTGCTTTCTGCTTCTTCCAAAGATGATAAAATTGCCTGGTACGAAAACGACGGCAATACGAATTTTACGACACATATTGTCTCAACTGCTGCAGAAGGTGCCCGATCGGTCTATGCTATAGATGTAGATGGGGATGGGGATATGGATGTGCTTTCTGCTTCCAGGGATGATGATAAAATTGCCTGGTATGAAAACGATGGTAATTTGCATTTTACGACACATACGATTTCTAATGATGCCGTCGGAGCTCGGTCTGTCTTCGCAATAGATGTCGATCTAGATGGAGATATGGATGTACTTTCGGCTTCTCACTATGATGATAAAATTGCCTGGTATGAAAATGACGGCCATACAAATTTCACCACACATATCATTTCAACCGCTGCCGATGGCGTCTCGTCGGTTTTTTCAATAGATGTAGACGGCGATGGGGACCTCGACGTACTTTCCGCTTCTGCTTACGATAACAAAATCGCATGGTATGAGAATGACGGCAATGCGAATTTCACTACCTACAACATTTCCTCAGGGGCAAACGGTGCCCAGTCCGTCTATGCAGATGATGTTGACGGGGACGGTGATCTCGATGTACTTTCCGCCTCAGCAGATGATGATAAAATTGCCTGGTATGAGAATGATGGCAATAAGAATTTTACCCCAAATATTATTTCAACAAATGCCGATGGCGCCCGCGCTGTATATGCAATAGATTTGGACAATGATGGGGATAAGGATGTACTTTCTGCTTCGTTCAATGATGACAAAATTGCCTGGTACGAAAACAATGGCAATGCTAACTTTTCTGCTCATACTATTTCAACGAATGCGGATGGAGCCCGAGCTGTCCAGAGCATGGATTTAGATGGCGATGGAGATATAGATGTGGTTTCTGCCTCAAGTAATGATAATAAAATCACCTGGTATCAAAATGACGGTACCGAGAAATTTACTCCTTATTCAGTTTTATCGGATTCGGTTGGAGCCTGGTCACTGTTTCTGGTTGATATAGACAGCGATGGGGATGGAGATGTTGTTTCCGCCTCTTTGGATAATAAAATCGTCTGGTACGAAAACGACGGGCATGCAAATTTTATACAGCACACTCTTTCAACAGATATGGTATCTCCATGGTCGGTCTTTTCGGCGGATATCGATAGCGATGGTGATATGGATGTACTCTCCGCTTCAATGGGATCCTGGTGGGGTGCTCAACAGGGTAAAATTGCATGGTATGAGAATGATGGAAATACGAATTTCACCCCACACACCATTTCAACAAACGGTGGGGGTGGCAGTTCAGTCTATGCAAAAGATGTTGACGGCGATGGGGATATTGATGTTTTTTCCGCCTCATTCAGAACTAATAAAATAGTAGTTTATGAAAACAATGGCAATGAAGATTTTACATCCCATACTATTGACTCAGCTGCTGCCTCCGGTTTATCTCATTTTCTTCGAAGCAACTCCTCGATTTACGTGGCAGACGTGGATAACGATTTGGATATGGATGTGCTATCCGCTACTTCTCAAGATAATCAGATTGCATGGCATGAGAATTTAATGCCCCCAGAAGCACATTTCGGTAGCGATTCCACAAGTGGGGCTGCACCTTTTTCGGTACAGTTTATCGATAGCTCCAGAGGTGGCAGGACATCCTGGTTATGGGATTTTGGTGATGGATCTACCAGCACAGAACAAAACCCAATACATGTTTTTAATGAAATTGATACCTTCACTATTTCCTTAATTGTAACAGGTCCTGATGGTTCTGATACGCTTATACGGAACAACTTTATAGTGGTAACTATAACAACTTTGGTTCCTGAACTTTCTACAGATTTACCCACCAGATTCCATCTGTATGATAACTACCCTAATCCCTTCAATCAGGAAACTACTATTGAATTTGATGTCAAGAGAATATCTAAGGTGAAATTAAAAATAATTGATTTACAGGGTCACCTGATTTCGACATTACTTAATGCACAAATGCAACCCGGCCATTACAAAAAAAAATTTAATGCAAATGATCTAGCTTCAGGTATATACTTCTATCAAATTCAAATGGATGATTTCGTAGCACTGAAAAAGATGGCGCTGATTCGGTAGTACCTTTTCAATTTTGATGGTGAAAAATTTATTGGTGATACTGAAAGTCAACCTCATTCCGGACCCATCAAGGATGCAGGCCTATCACTGGAAATTGTGTATTCATTTAAGTGTCTATAAATGATTTTTTAGCAGCTTTTAAATTGAGGTTGTCTTTACTGTTTATTCGTATATGCGCGTATTCGTGTATCGGATATTATAAATTGGTGGTCATTCAGGATGTCTTTTTTAAACAGAGGCACTGAAGGAGCCGAAGGTAAATCCTGAAAATTTTTTTGACCAAAATCACTTTTAAGCATGACCAGTAGCATAGGAATATTGACAAATAAAATGTTAATAACCATGGAGCGTTAAGTTCTTGGTCGATCCACATAGCTGTTTGAAATAAATAAAAACTTTCAAATGATTTAGCGTCAGGTATTTACTACTATCAAATTAAAATAGGTGATTTTGTAACCCTGAAAAAGATGGAACTAATTCGGAAGCGCATGTCCAATTTTGATAGTGAAGTGTTTATTGGGAATAATAAAAAATAATTTTCCTAGCACTATAAAAATTAAAGACATGAAAAAGGAAATTGCAGTAAAGATATTGATGCTCGCCTTATTCATAGTGATCTCCATTCAGGGAAAGGCGCAATGGGAGTATATGGAACCAATGCCTACTCCCCGAGCGCTTAGTACGGCCAGTGAGCTCAACGGCAAAATCTTCGTCATCGGAGGATTACCTCACCCCGACACACCTGTTGCAGAAGTGAACGTGTATGACCCGGCGACGGATAACTGGGAAGCCAATGTGCCCGACCTTCCGGCAAAGCTTGCCGGTATCTCCTCTGCTGTTGCTAATGGAAAAATTTACGTCACCGGAGGGCAACCAAATTACTTAGTACCAGCGGGAGCAGTTGCTTCTGTCTATGAATATGATCCCACCGGGGGGTCCTGGACGCAAAAAGCACCTATGTTGAAACCCAGATTCTACCATTCTTCTGTAATGGTTGGTGGTAAAATTTACGTGATGGGAGGTAGGAGTGGGGATTTTCCGGCTCCTCTCGAAAAAACGGTGGAAATGTATGATCCAGTTTTAGATGAATGGACCTTCGTCGCTGATATGAAAACGGCACGAGGCGTATTTTCTGCCGAGGTAGTGGGTAACAAAATTTATGTGATGGGAGGGGCAACAGGCCCGACTGGCTCGCTTCAATCAATGGAGGTGTATGATCCTCAAACGAATACATGGACTTTATTAGATGATATGCCACAAAAACGACCTCTCCATGGTTCTGCCGTCGTTAATAATAAAATATTGGTCTTTGGTGGCGTATCTGGGTCTGGAATGCCTTGGCCGGGCACCTGGGAATTTGACCCTCAGGACAGCACTTGGTCAGAGATAGAAGTAGCAGATATGCCGGAAGAAATAATATGGTTTGCCGATGCAGTTGTTGAGTTTTCACCAGAAACGACCTGCATTTACTCATTTGGAGGAGGCTATACAAGTTTCTTTTCCTACCCTACCCTTCCCCCTCCGTTTGTTACGGATGCGGTTCTCAAATATTGCCCACCACAGCAAACCGAGATTCCAGGGGGGGCTGTCAGTGGCACGTGGAAATACCGTCGTTCCCCCTATATGGTTACTGGGGACATTTGGGTGCCCGATGGAGAAACTTTAATTATTGAACCCGGAGTTGAAGTTATTTTTACAGATCACTATAGATTCGATATTCAAGGGCAACTGTTAGCTGTTGGGACAAAAGACTCGATGATCACCTTTACTGCACAGGATTCTGTGACTGCATGGAATGGCCTGCGGTTTAAAGATATTCCTGTAACAAATGACTCCTCCAAACTGGTATATTGTATAGTGCAATACGGATTTCCTAACGGCCCTACTGACGCTGATAAAAACGGAGGTGGCATTGCTATTCAATCTGTTGATAAACTGTTGATCTCATATTGTGAGATCACCGAAAATAGAACGCTGGGCAATTCTTCTTGGGGAGGGGGTATTGTAATTTCTAATGGTTCTCCCCACATCACACAAAATTTGATTTCAAATAATAATGCCCAGGGTGGACACGGAGGAGGAATTGCAATAATTGAAAGTAACAATGCAGTTGTAACCAATAATATCATTTTCAACAATACAGCTGATGGTGGTGGAGGAATTGCTGTTGCTTTAGGTGAGCCTGTATTGTTCAACAATACAATCACAGGAAATAATGCAGGACATGCTGGTGCATTAGATTGTATCGGTGCAGCGCCTACAATTATCAATTCAATTATGTATGGGAATTCTTCAAATGACTTTGGAGATGAAGTTCATCTGGCCGGTGAACTCGCTTTCTCATCCAATTTTTTATATTGCGATATTGAAGGTGGGCTAGAGGCATTTGCGTATTATCCGGCTCCTCCCCCCAGCCATCCAGGCAGGTATGAGTACAATATTGATGATAATCCGGATTTTCAAAATATTCCCGATGACTTCTCTTTGGCAGATGGTTCTCCCTGCATAGGATTAGGAATTGATTCAGTTGAAGTTAATGGAGTTTGGGTTCATGCTCCAAAAACAGATTATTACGGGGCAACTCGTCCTCTTCCCATCGGTTGCTTTCCCGATATCGGTGCAATTGAACAGAATGAATGTGGTACAACAGGAATTAATCAGATTGCAATTCCACAAGAAGCAATATTACTGGAAAACTATCCCAACCCGTTAAATTCCACCACGACGATAAAATATGAATTGAGAAAATCCGGCTATGTAACGATCAAAGTATTTAATCTCGATGGACACGAAGTCGAAACGCTCATGGATGGTTTTCAACTATCAGGAGTATATGAAATTGAGTGGAATTCAGAAGGCCTATCAAGTGGTGTTTATATTTATCGGCTGCAAACAGATAAATCTATTAAATCGGGTAAATGTATTCTTCAATCATTTTAGTATGTATATAGATTACACTTACGCGCTAATCGTTGATTGGAGGATAAATATTAATTGGTTCGCCCATCGCGAAAGATGATTGATTAATTGTTATAAACTGAAATAAAAATGTTAATACCAATTAAAGGTTTAAGTTTTTTATCGATCAAAAATATCCTTGTTCTTTCGCTTATTGCAGGAGTTGTGTTAATTCTCCAAAATAAATTAAATGCACAGCACTATTCTTTCCATGAAATTAAAGAAATATTTTTTTCCGAAAGGCCACAAACAGGAGATTCCACCTTACGTGCAGATTGTTTTGGCAGTGTGGATGATTTGATTCTCAGTAATTATCCTCCACTTCATCCAGGAGTAAAACCTTTTTTTAAGACGATGCTTCAAAAAGCAATCCTGGAAATAAAATACGAAAAGATTACTGATGGTGCCTCTGTTTGGCAGATATTTAA
>JAHEJC010000566.1 GCA_024639065.1 Lewinellaceae bacterium
AATAAATCAGAGTAAAGAACGAGCAAATAAGAGCAACATCATGAAGACAATGCATCCCAATATTGCCGTATTGAAACAGTTTAATCCCGCTGATATTTCTGCCTCTACAAGTATAATATCGGAGGATGCCATATTCCACTATTTCAATCCCATGCTGCCAGATATGCAGGGAGATTACTTCGGAAAACCAGGGTTTATTAAATTTTTTGAGAAAATAGTAGGCAGAACGGATGGGACATTCAAAGTCACCCCGCTATCCATTACGCCAATGGGTGATGAATTGGTAGTTACCCATGTAAAGGACAACGTGACATTAGATGGTCAGCAAATAGTAGTTGACGCAGTTGTGGTTTGGCGTATTGTCGATGGTAAAATTAGGGAAGTATGGGATATTCCCGCTGTTTACACAGCTGACACAAAAGACAAATGACTGACAAGAATAAGATTTCAGTGACCAAAGAAAAGCAGATGAAATACAATACAGTGATTATCGGGGGAGGTTTGGCCGGATTGACTGCCGGAGCCACGCTTTCAAAATTTGGAAAGAAAGTCCTTTTATTAGAGCAGCACCACAAACCCGGCGGATGTGCCACCACATTTAAAAGAGGAGATTTTATCATTGAAGTTGGCCTTCATGAAATGAGTGGGTTGGCAGAAAACAGCTCCATAAGGGATCTTTTCAAAATGCTGGAAGTGGACAAGAACGTTCAATTTGAACAAGTACCAGAGTTCTATGCAGTCCTTTCGGAGAAAGGAGATTTTGTATTTCCTCATGGTTTTAAAACAGCGACCAAAGCGCTCATCGAAAGATATCCTGAAGATGAAAAGGGTATTAGAAAGTTCATGAGTTTGATTGCCGGTATTAGGAAGGAGGGAACCAGGCTGCCTCGCACACCATTGAAACGAAAGCTGATTTATCCGTTGATGCCACTGCTTTATCCCAGCCTTGTTGAAGCATCTCGACATACGGTTGGATCCTGGTTGGACAAGTACATCACCAATGAAAACGCAAAACTCGATCTGGTCGCGCACATTGGATATTGGGGGGATGACCCTTACACACTATCGATGTTTTACTTTGGCATGCCATTCTCCGGCTTTGTGGAGAGCGGTGGTTACTTCATAAAAGGTGGTTCACAGCAGCTTTCCAATCATCTGGCCGCATATATTGAACAGCAAGGTGGCACTGTTTTGTTGGGGAAAAAGGCAGAGAAAATCTTGACTGAAAATGGCCAGGCGACGGGAGTCACCTTCCGAGATCGATTTAATGAAAGCATCGAACCCGTTACTATTTCATGTGATAATGTCGTAGCCAATTGCGCCATTCCCATGGTTCCGGATTTGCTGGATGAGCCCCACGCCAGCTCCCTTAAACAAAAATTAAATACTCATACAAATTCTTGCTCTTTATTGTGTATATATTTGGGCTTCAAAGGAAATTTAGAACCATTTGGTGTCAAATACTACTCAAATTTTATTCAGGGTACTGATGTCAAGACTTTAAAGGATGTACATCCTAACCAACTGGATGATTGGTCCAAGCGTAGTTTCATTTTTGTCGATTATGGTAAGATAGATGCCCAACTGGCACCACCTGATAAATCTGTAGGTGCAATTTGTGGCGTAGACTATTTGAAAGACTGGGAAGGAATGAGCAACGACGAATATAAGGCAAAGAAGGAAGAAGTCGCCGAAGTATTATTGCAGCGGCTGGAAAAGCAATTTCCCGGAATACGAGAAAGCATTGAATATTATGAAGTTGCCACACCCAAAACCATTCAACGATTCACCTCAAATCCCAGTGGGTCGGTGTATGGTTTTACACAGTCAAAAGAACAATCTGGAACTAAGCGATTAAGAAATAATTTCTTAATTCCCAACCTGTATTTTGCATCAGCATGGACATTTCCCGGAGGTGGTTTTGAAGGTTCTATAATGGCTGGGTTTTTGGCTGCTTTGCAGATGAATCGGGACAAAATATGGACAGAGTGCGATGCTAATAGATTGGTGGATGATAGGATCGTTAAACTTCTTAATCGAAGAGCGATTGATGAGAGTAAGATTGAATTGAGCTTTGAGAAACCTAAGGAATTCAAATATAAAAATGGACAGTTTACGATTCTCAATCTTTTGGAGCCAAAAGTAACCGAGCTGGACTTGCCTTATCGCTGGCTTCCCATTGATTCTAGTGCCGAGGAGGATAGCTTAAGGTTTCAAATAGAACTGGACGATAGTAGCTTCTCTAAAAGTTGTGAGTTAGTCGATATCGGTGATGAGGCCATGATATTTTGACCAATTGATTAGTTGGAACAAATAGGAAAGCAGACAGTGTATAGGAATCATTGTTCCATTTTAATCACAGGCTTCACAAGCTGGTGTTCGGTTTTCATACAAAAAGGCCACCAGCAATAAAGCAATATTTGAAAAATCATAATTAGTAGAACCATTAAAATCTATGAAGACTATATTGATAATAATTGGAGCAATCATAGCTTTAGTAACTATTATTTTTATCTATTATGGATCTTTAACAAAAGTCAAGTGTCAGGTGAATATACAAGGAGGCGAAACGTGAGTTCATAAAGATGTGATAGGCGATTACGCCAAGAGCGGTAAACTATCCGATGAAATCTACTATTCTTTAATTAATGATTGCGAAATTGAAACCTTTAAAGGATGTGTCTATTAAGATAACCAAAAAGAAGTTGAACAAAGCAAGTTGCGTTCTGAAACAGGCCTTAGTATGGAAAACAGGGTGTCATTCAAAATTGTCTCAAATTAGGGGAGAACGTGGAGGGCGGAATCAGTAAGATCTATCTTATGCAAGAAGCGAAAGGAGCTATCAGATATGCCAGCAGCATGATCGGAGGAAGATATTGCTAAGAATGACTAGATAAGAAAGTAAAGGTATAGTCCATTTAGTTGGAACTAGACAAGGTAATATTATTTATTTAGAGTCAGATATTATGAGAGATCAAGAAGCTTATCAATAGGCAAAAGAGAGGCTTGAATTGAAATTGGGATTTAGGATCCACTTAGTAGTTTTTGTGGGAATTAACCTACTGCTCATTATTATTAATTTAAGCACATCAAGCGACTATTTGTGGGTGAAGTGGCCAATTATTGGCTGGGGTATTGGATTATTCTTTCACGGTATGAATGTTTATGTATTTCCAAACAGCACAACTATTACAGATGAAATGATAAAAAAGGAAATGGAGAGAACAGATCGGCTTTAACTAGATGTGTTATAGTCTATGGAAATCCTGAGTAGTTGGATCTTTAAGGAATCCCGTAGGATGAACTC
>JAHEJC010000567.1 GCA_024639065.1 Lewinellaceae bacterium
GGATTAGCCCACCATTGTCGGGATCGCTCAAAGGCAAGTTAGGGCCAGGTTCACATTTGCATAAAAGTATGATTAGCAATATCGGAAAGATCCTTTTTATAAAAATCATACGAAATAATTGTTGAAATATTAAGTTATTAACCATACAAAGCGCTAGTTATTCCTGGTAAATTCTCTTGCTGAGAGGCCGTTCAAATCCCATACAATCTTCCCTGCGCGCATGGTAACTTCAGCTTCCAATTTTTGATCACCGGAAATCCGGTTGTTTCGAGCATCCACAAAACCAAACTTACCTTGCTTCAATCGTAATATGGCTATGTCTGCAAGGGCACCTTCACTGAGATGACCCAGGTCTTCACGCCGAATCGCTTTGGCAGCATTCCAGGATCCTCTTAGCAGCACATCTTCCAGTGGCATGCCCATATTTAAATACTTTGACATGACATTTAGCATATCTTTCATGCCGGCATTCATGCTAAATCGATGAAGATCTGTGCCAAATGTATTTGGCCAAAGACCTTGTTCCAAGGCAGGCACGGCTTGATTAAACCAGAAACCCGCTCCTCCATGACCGACGTCAAATAGAATTCCTTTTTCTTTCGCTTCTAACACATAGGCCAATACCTTCCCTCCTTCATCAACGACGGGTGTTCGCTCATCAATATTTTCGTAAGTATGGGTTATGATATCGCCAGGATGCATTCGATTAAGTTGGTCTTCCAATGAATACTTCGGTAAATGGCATTCTACAAAAAGGGGTCTTTCTGTTTTCGAACTGGCTTCGTGGGCCCGGTCGAAAGGTGTCCATGATTCGCCTTCAAAATGTCCAATTTTAACACCCACTATAATATCAGCATGGCGTCTGATCATTTCTACAGTCATTTCAACATCCATTTCGCTGAGATCATTTTGAGCAGCATCACCGGTCATTCCATAGGCTGCAATATTGATGAAAGCCAATATCCGGGTTTTGGACGCATCAATCACTTGTGATTTAAATAATGGAAAGTTGCGCCACCCAGAAGTTCCCGCATCTACCACGGTAGTAATTCCCGCTTTGAAACTAAAATCATCTGGAGATAAGCTATTATTACCATTCGCAAATTTATTGACTTTGGGGCCCACAAAAACGTGCGTATGGATATCAATTAATCCAGGACATACATAGAGACCTTCGGCATTAATGACTCGTTTGGCAGGATCAATTGAAATACCAGAGGCTACTTGGAATATTTTACCATCTCGAATTGAGATATCCATGATCGTATCGATACCGTTTTTTGGGTCAAAGACATGTCCGTTTTTTATCAGTATATCTACTTCCTGCGCATACGCATCAAGCACTGAGATCATAAAGATCATACTGAATACAAAACGCGCATTAGTTTTTAATCTCCTGGTAACTTGGTTCACTGAACAATCATTTCATTTACATTGATTGATAACTACTTGTCAAAATCTGCTGCAGCTATACCATTCAGATCCCAGACTACCTTGCCTGCCCGGATGGTCAGTTCTGCTTCTAACTTCTTATCCCCCTGAATCCTGGTCCGTCGGACATCCATAAAACCAAAGTTCCCTGTTCTCAAATTGAAAACCGCGACATCGGCTTCAGCGCCTACACTTAAATGTCCCAGATCGGGTCTACTGATCACCTGAGCAGGTGCCCAAGTAGCACGGGCAATGACATCTGGAAGACTGAGGCCCATAGCCATAAATTTCGATAGTACGTTAGACAGGTCCTTCATACCCCCATTCATACTTTGCGTATGGAGATCTGTACTGATGACATTCGCTTTAAATCCTTGTTTTGTGGCTGGAACAGCCTGTCGCCATGAAAAGGCACCACCACCATGGCCTACATCGAAAATTATACCTCTCTCTTGAGCTTTAAAAACAAAAGGTTTAATTTGGCCTGCTTCATCCACTATAGTTTCCCTCTGCGCAGGTCCATAAGAATAGGTATGCGTGAAAATATCTCCTGGTCTAAGGTGTTCCATAAATAATGACTCGATCGAGTTTGGAGGATCATGTTCCCCGAAATCAACCATCACTGGCACACTGGCAAGATTTCCGGCCTCAACCGCTAAATCCACTTGTGTGAAATCCCCCCAATAATGAGCTGCTTTGATTCCCACAATAATTTCAGGGTACAATTTCTTAATGCTATGCGCGGTCATTATTGGATTCATATCAGATACATCTTGTTCTTCAAAACGGCTTTTCATGCCGGTTCCAACAATGTTTAAGAGTGCTAGCACCCTGGTTTTGGCCTGGTCGATCGTCTGTTCCTTGAATAAAGAAAAGTTTCTCCAACCGGAAGATCCGGCATCTACCACCGTTGTAACTCCTGACCTAAAAGTAAATCCATCAGGCATTACACTGGTGGCACCATTCGCAATATAAGCCCCTGGCTCATTCCCCATAAAAACATGTACATGCATATCAAGAAGCCCGGGAGCAATGTACAATCCAGTAACATCTATATGCTTCTTAGCTTTCCCTGCCGGAATATTGGTGGCTACCTCCGCTATTTTTCCATCCGCTATACCAACATCCATGGGCTGATTGATCTCATTTTTGGGATCTATTAAATGACCCCCTTTTAGTAAGATATCCAATGGCTGAGCATGTGAATGAATCACCGCCAACAGCAACAAAATCAGATTAATAGAGAAATACAGGAATGAACTTTTGGGTTTAAACATGATTAGGTTGCTAAAGGTGGTCCACCAGGAATCACAATCCGTTTTCGTCCTTTATTGTATTTAGATCGCGTAGCGGTAAACTTGGCGGTGAGGTATTCCCCCAGAAAAACAGATCCTTCGAGTGTATCTCCAGTAACTGTTGCAGAGAACCAATAATTAATCGAATCTCCAGGAACTCTGAAATTGCTTCGAAGTTTCAGTTCATTGCCCTCGACCATACCAGCAATTTCTTGGGTAGCAAAATCACTTTGATGTGTTCCAGTTATCCAATTGCCATCTTGCTCCAGGAACATGACATGCTTACTTTTACTAGTAAAAAAATGCATCTCCACGTCCCAATGGCCATTGACGTCCACCGTGGCTTTTTGCATTTCATCTGATATCGGTCTACGCTTTTTGGATAAAATACCAAAAAGACGATCGGCTACCGTCTTGGCGTTGCCTGGTCGCATTTGACTAGGTGTAATGTTTATGGATGTTTCATTATCCCTACTGCGTGCTCCAATTGCAATTCTAGGTTTATTCCTGGCTACTTCTTCGGCAATTTGCTCTCCGGTAATATGCAACTTATCCGGATCCCACATTATTTTCAATC
>JAHEJC010000012.1:0-1420 GCA_024639065.1 Lewinellaceae bacterium
TATATCCCGATGCAGCTTATTTAATTGCAGGGCCTGCGTCCAGAAATGATCTGCAAGAAAATCCTGTAGCCAGACTAGAAGTCAACCGAAAAGACTGGACAGAAAAAAAAGATGCTTTCATCTTTCCTCATAAAGGAGACGGGACTGGCCAGTATTTAATTCCGGGCACCAATTACTTTTTAGCGCTTGAATCACTTAAAGACCGTGAAACCAAATATTGGAAAAGTGATTTATCCATCTTAAATCAACAAGGTGATATTGTAAAACAAAAGTCAATTAAAGTAAATGAACCACTGCTACATAGTGGACATCGTTTTTATCAAACGGATTATGATCCGAACAATCCAAACTATTCGGGTATTGGAGTGAGTTATGCGCCCGGATTATATGTAATTTATTTTGGCTTTTTTGTATTAGTCGCGGGTGTATTTATTTTATTCTATATGAGATCGCATTCCTCGCCAATAAACATTGCTAATACGGTGAATAGTCAAAATGATAATATTAAGTCAACCTAGTTAATAAAATATTATGTTAGAAAGCCTTTATTATACATCCGGATTATTCAAAAGCACATTTGCATTATATATATTGACCTTGTTGGCCTACCTAGTGGGTACAATAAGAAAAGAAAAAATCGTAGGAACCATTTCCTTGATCCTATTTTTTGTCGCTTTTATTGCTTGTACTACCTTGATCGTGGATCGATGGATTGAGGCGGGTAGACCACCTTTTAAGACCTTTTACGAATCCCTAATGTTTGCGGTCTGGACAGTTTCACTAGTCAGTTTAGTCATAGAAGGTCGGTACCGGATACGTTTAATTGGATTGCTTGCCTCTATTAGCATCATGTTGATTATTGTTTATGCACTCTCTAAAAGAGATGTTGAAATCATTGCGATTCCTCCAGCCTTACAAACCTGGCTTTTCATACCGCATGTAATATCTTATTTCCTTTCCTATGGAGCATTATTTGTAGCCGGAATAGCAGCTATACTTCATTTAATAAAACCTAATGGCATAACTTCTCATCATACCCTGGGTGGACAAGCCAGAATAGATTTTAGTGATTTCACTTATGACATTACCAAGTTTGGCTTTATATTTTTAACGGCTGGATTGCTCTTAGGGGCTTGGTGGGGTCAAGTAGCCTGGTCCAATTATTGGGGCTGGGATCCGAAAGAAAACTGGGCCTTCATCACTTGGTTGATCTTTGCCGCTTATCTACATTTTAGAAATGTAAGCTATTGGAGCAAACGCAAACTTTCGTGGGTAGTGATAATAGGGGTGGCAGCCATCATTTTTACTTATTTAGGAATGGATTATTTGCCTACCGCCAACGATAGTTTACACGTTTATTCCAGTGACTAATAAGAAACGAAGGTTAAATGTGTTAAAGTTTTAATCATGTTTTCCTGCG
>JAHEJC010000012.1:1446-2442 GCA_024639065.1 Lewinellaceae bacterium
ATAATATATTGAAAAATAATGAGTTATGAATTAAAAGCACTTCTTATCTATTTCTACTTATAATTCTACAAATCTTCTCTTTTTTAGCTTTTTGACAAAATCATGACATAAATCAATTTGGTTCATGACCGGGGTCATCAAAAATATTCTGGGCAATTCAGAATTTTGATTCATACTTGATATCAGAAAATAGAAACAGTGGTAAAAAGCACTTCTCAGTTTTTAAAGCTTTAAAGTAAAAATCATGAAAAACACCATCTTCCGTGCAGTTCTTTTGAGTTTTTTATTTTTTACATTTTATCAGATCAATGCTCAAACGTATATGGGTTCAGCGTCTTGTGAGATATGTCATCAAACGTATTTTGATAGTTGGGAAGCTTCAGGCCACCCCTATAAATTCACTATTACAGATGGGGATCAACCACCAGCGTATCCTCCCGAAGCGGTCAATTTCCAGAATGAATGGATGGATAGTTTGGGTGATGGGAGCCATACCTGGTCAGATGTTGCGGGTGTGATCGGCGGATATGGATGGAAAGCTCGTTTTGTGGGAACCGATGGTCACTTAATTGGTACCGCCAATAGTTCATTCCCAGATGCGGGGGGAGGACATAATCAAATTAATTTCTTTGGCGGTGAAAATCTTGGATGGGCAGATTATCACACAACTAGTGAGACCATTTATAAATACAGTTGCTTCAAGTGCCATACTACTGGTGGTGATACCACTGGGACCTGGCTGGCAGGGGTTGAAGGACTGGGTACATTTTCTGAAGGAGGAATTGGATGCGAAGCTTGTCATGGTCCTGGAAGTGATCATGTAATGGCACCAACAAAAGAAAATATTGACCGGGTTTATGAACAAGTACATCTGGATAATACCCTTGGAGGATTATCCGTTGATGGAGAGGTACAAATGCCTGATCCTGAAGGTGACGATGTCAACTTCATGTGTGGTACTTGCCATAATCGTAGCTATACCGATCCCATCAATTC
>JAHEJC010000012.1:2452-41164 GCA_024639065.1 Lewinellaceae bacterium
CCAAGCACGGGGCGTCAGGATTTACCTGTATCACTTGTCACGATCCACATAAGCGTACTATTTGGGATGGTGATGGTATCACAACTTCTTGTGAAACTTGTCACCCCAGCCATGAGGCTACACTAAACCACTCTCCCGCAGCAACCTGTATAGATTGTCATATGCCGTTTGCTTCAAAATCTGGTACAACTAGAGGGCAAAGTGGTTTTAAAGCAGATGTCCGATCACACTTGGTGGCTATTACAACTGATACAAATTCAATGTTTACTGAAGACGGTTCCGCAGTTAGGGATGATGATATAAGATCTGCTTCATTAAGTCCGGCTTATTCTTGTTTGGGCTGTCACAATGACGATCCGGATGATAACATTCCTGACCAGACACTAGAATATGCGGCTCAGGCTGCAAAAGGTATGCATGGAGCTAGAACCTATGCAACCTCATTCCTATGTCAAAATTGTCACACCGATATTTATACCGACTGGGCTGCTTCCGGACACCCCTATAAGTTTACAGTAATAGAAGATGGGCAACCACCAGAATATCCTCCTGAAGCTATTAACTATCAAGATCAGTGGATGGATAGTTTGGGAGATGGAAGTCATACTTGGGAAGATATAGCCGGGGTCATCGGAGGTTATGGGTGGAAGGCTCGTTTTGTAGGAACCGATGGTCACTTAATTGGAACGGCCAACAGTTCATTCCCAGATGCAGGTGGTGGTCATAATCAAATCAACTTTTTCGGTGGTGAATTTCTTGAATGGACCAATTATAATGCTTCAAACGAGAAGATCTATAATTACAGTTGTTTTAAATGTCATACCACTGGAGGGGATACTACCGGTACCTGGCTTGCAGGTGTAGAAGGATTGGGTCACTTTACCGAAGGTGGCATTGGATGTGAAGCGTGTCATGGTCCTGGTAATGAACATATAAAAGGACCATCAAAAGACAATATTGACCGAGTTTATGAACAAGCACATCAAGATAATGCATTGGGCGGATTGTCTATAGATGGGGTAGTCCAAATGCCAGACCCAGAAGGAGACGATATCAATTTTATGTGTGGTACTTGCCACAATCGAAGTTATACAGATCCGATTAATTCAAGTGGTGGATTTGTTAGACACCATGAACAATGGGACGAATTCGTATCGAATCCGCACTATGAAGCTGGCATGTCTTGTATTACTTGTCATGACCCACATAAACGAACTATCTGGGATGGAGAAGGCATTATCAAGTCTTGTGAAGAATGTCATGTTGATCAGGTAGCCTCGCTTCAGCACACACCAGGGTTAGAATGTATTGATTGCCATATGCCATTTGCGGCAAAATCTGGTGTTGCAAGAGGACAAAGTGGTTATAAAGGTGATGTAAGATCGCACATTCTTACTATTACACCGGATACAGCCTCTATGTTTACTATGGATGGAAGCGCCGTGAGGGATGATGAAATGAGGCCTGCTTCATTAAGTCCTGGATTTTCTTGTTTGGGTTGTCACAATGATGATCCAAATGATGCAATTCCAGATATAACATTGGAAATGGCGGCTATGCAAGCAGTGGGTATTCACGGTTCGCCAACTTCTGTACACGATTTGTATACAGCTGCATTCAGTTTGAAGGTTTATCCAAACCCAGCAGTAGAGCGGGTTATCATCGATTATACACTAGCTCAATCTGAAGAAATAAGATTGGTAATTCATGATTTATCCGGAAAATTGATTTATTCCAGAGCCGAAAATATGATACCTGGAAATCATAAAGTAAGCTGGTATGGAACTGCGAATTCAGGTGAACGTGTTGCTCCGGGTATTTACTTTATCAGCATAGAATCAAAGGAAACCAGGACTATGCAAAAGTTGATATTTGCCGGCAGTCAATAAAAATATTATACAATGATTGTACAACGCTACCGTCATATTGAATGACGGTAGCTTTTACTTTTAGGTTATTCTATTAAGACGTTGTCCTTAAAAAGTCAGCTTGAAAAAATTAGCGCATCCACCAGCATAGCGATAGCTAAATTCCATTTCATCTTCGCAAAAGAATATACGTCCAAGCATGCAATCAAACTCAGGCGAGATTTTAAGTGAAAAGTATTTTTTATCTGTATTGTCCACATTAAACGTTCCCTCTTGAGGCAACACGCCGTCATAGGTGCTAATAAAGGTATTGTCAGGAAGAAATTCAACGATCAACCCTTTAAATTTTTGAAAGTAAGCTTCATCGCTAACATCCGAACATGTTGCGAATATCCATCTCCATCGACCTATTAATTGTTCGGCGATTTTTGAATTATCCCATTCTTGTTCATCGTGGCAAATTCCCAATCCGGTAACCGGTTCTTTAGTTATGAGATCGTCCTGGCAATTAACCAGACTCAAGATCAAAAGGAATCCTAGGAAATTTTTCATAGCCTTTAAACGGATTTAGGTTCAGTATGTTTAGGTCATTAAACATTTTGATCAATCTATTAATGAATTTACAGTTTCAAATATGTGTATACCAAAGTATTGAAATGAATCTTTGTTTTGACTGGCCAGCATCCATATAAATGAAATAACGAACAAAGGTCACATCTCCAGATCGTTCAAAAAGTTCACCATTTCTCAATTCATATTCCAAAAATCAAGTAAATTCTCCTGACGACCCAATAAGTAAGATTGACACCGAATTTGGTAATGGAAGACTCCCCTTTCCCAACTACCGAACAGCATTGGCAAAAAAGCAAGTAATCTTGTTAGTATTTATTTAAAATGATGGTAAACCAAATAATAAATTGGCATAAGCTCACCAGCACCAAATCATTCTTTAAATCAGGAAGCAATTTCTATAAAAGTCAATCCATAAAGTGATTCACGAGTCTGTCTATAAATTGGATTCACGGACAAAGCACTTATCTACTCATAAAGATATCTATGACAATCTGTACAAAGACCACCTTCCCAACCGCCTTTCAATTTTGTAGGATGTACGAAATCCAAGGTATTATTAAAAAGTGCAGTTTGATAGTTTCCGGGTGAACCCTGCTGCAGGATGGTATGGCAAAGATTACAATCCATTGATATTACCCTGCCAGATTCACTTGTGTGCCGATCATTGTGGCATCGAAAGCATCCATCGTAAACTTTATGTCCGATGTGATCAGGATAGGCATCCCAGCTAGCTTGCATATACGGAAATATATTGCTTGAAAACCCAGATAAAATGCCATTTATAGCTTGATCTACTAAATGTTTTTGATTTGTGTAGATTTCCGGATGTTCATCTTTATAAAAGGTCTCAACTCGATCCCTAATCACCATGACTGCTGTGTCCTTATCATCAAAATATTCGCTGAAAAATACTTCCATTGCAATCTTTTTAATATAAGGTAAGTCCCTGGAAATACTATCTAATGCCAACTTCTGGTTGACGAAATCCTGCGGCGTGAGGTATATATGCGACGGTCTGTTGTGGCAATCTATGCAATCCATCTCTCTGATTTCTCCCTCTGTCAAAAGCTCTTCGTCGGGAGGATTTTCTGTGTCTGTATAAACGATGGTGTCTCCGGTTTTCAAATTGATGTACCGCACCCATGGCAATTCAGACCTGTCTTTCATACCTGAAATATAATCTACTTTGACATCTGGATTGATATGCCAGTGGATACCTTCATCCAATCCTTTAGCCTCGTCCTCAGATCCGATCTTCATTCTCAAGTGGATATCCCATTCCGTATTGGCCGAATCGGCTAGATAATGTTTTTCTTTGACCAGCTGATTTGCATAGAACTTTTCAGGCCAATGGCATTGTTCGCAAGTTTCACGGGCAGGTCGCAGGTTATGTACCGGTGTCTCAATGGGTTGTGGAAACTTTTTTGCCAGAACGGAATATACTTGATATAAACCAGATAATTTCGATTTGACATACCAGTCTGCACCTTCTCCAACATGACACTCTACACAACCTACTCTGGCATGAGGCGAATTTTGGTATGTGGTAAATTCAGGTTCCATTACACTGTGGCATGTCTTTCCACAGAATTCATTCGATTCCGTATAATGATAAGCCTCATAACTACCAATGCTTGAGATAAATACTAAAAACAAAGAGGCAAAAATTAAAACGAGTACCGCATTCCGGTGTTCTTTTTTGTTTAAATCAAGAACTCTCCATTTTTGTCGACCTGGTCTACCGGTTTTCCTGTTGCGCCTTCTTCTTAAATACCCGCCAACCGGCATCAACACAAGACCTATAATTAAAAATGTCGGTGCAAAAATGAAAGTTACCAATCCAGAGTAGGCACCTCCCTGACCAAATATCATTGAATGGCCAACCAGAAAAAAGATAATGACTAAACTTACTGCGACCATGAGCCCACCAAAAATGGATATGGGATTGTCTAAAGACCTGGGAATTTTCATATTATAGATTTTGAGTGCTAAAGATAACAAGATTGCTTTGTAAAATTGTGAAGCTAATCAATTAAATTGATGAGATAATTATTCTTTAGGTATTCCAAACGGCTATTGCTCCACTCATTCCAATTATTTAATCCCTGCCATCTAAATTGTAAGCCAAGCTTTTTACTACATATTCCATATCCATTGGCATATTCAGGATGGGATTTGAAAATCCGGGATTGGAAATATTTGTGTTTGGTGAACCAGGTTAACCATTATCGGGTAAATTTATTTGGCATGAATCTACACTACATAATCCTACCGTACCCAGCTGGTCCCGAATAGAAGAATAAACAAAGCATACGGTATGGACATACACGGCACCTCCTGGAGTTGATGTAAATCCCCAATACAAATATGGATCTCCACCAAAAAACTTTTGGAAAATGTCGGCTTGATCAGTAAGTCGAAGATTTATGCTTCATCATTTACATCCGAGGATACTGCAAAGATCCATCGCCATCGATCCAATAGCTATTCACCGATCTTTTCTTTATGCCATCCTTTTTCATTAGGACAAATACTAATTCCGGTGACAAGCTCATCGGGCATGGGATTATCTTGACAAGTTATAAAACTTAAGATCAATAGGAGTCCTAGGAGATTTTTCATAATTTTTAAACGTTATTAGAATGAGCCTATTTTTAGAGCTTTAGTAAATATGCAATGGCTCATTATGTTGATTCATTAATCAAGAGAATTTATTGTTGCCAAAACAATCAATCAAAGCTATCACTAAAGCAAGTGTCAATTCTAATTAATACTATCGTATTAGAGTTATATCTCCAGATAGTCTGAAAACTTCGCCATTTGATAATTCATATTCCAAAAAATAAGTAAACACCTGTGGTGAATAATAGTATTCTAACGTTTTACCATTCCAACCATGATTTACATTGTTAGGCGAAAAATTCTGTTCTTCCCAAACCAAATTACCAAATCGGTCAAATATTAAGGCCCGACTGATTCGAGGGATAAGTGATTCATCAGCATAGATTAACCACACATCATTTAAGCCATCATCATTTGGTGAAAATGCATTGGGTATATAGATAGAACAATCACTAAGCAGGATGATTTCTTCCGACTGAATCATACATCCACTCTCATCCATGGCTGAAATATGGTATTGTCCTTTAGGAAGATTGAATACTAAAGCGCTTTGATAATTTATTTCATCGACAGAATAACTTATCGATCCATTTCCACCTGTAACATTGGCTTGGATCGTCCCATTAGATTGATTACAGGAAGCATTCTGTTTGGCCACATTAATAATTCGCAATGTGTCTCGAAGCAACTCAAAAGAGTCACTTACAAACTCACATCCAAGGGAGTCTCGAATGCGTACTTGATAATTGCCTGGGCCCAAACCTGTAAAAATCGATTGACTTACAAAATCATTGTTTTGCAAGGCATAGAGAATTTCACCGGTGCCACCTGATGTAAAAATAGAAGCCTCGCCATCATCCATGCAGCTAGGTCTACTTAGCACCAAACTATCAATTCGAGGGCCCACGACATTTTCAATACCCAACAACAATGAATCGAGACAAAACAATGAGTCTCTGACCAGGATTAAATGGTTGCCGAAGGAAACACTGTCATAGAAGCTTTCTCCTTGAAATGGTTGGCCATCAAGGCTGAAATCGTATGAGGGGAAACCGTTGGAAACATTAAGATTCAATTGGGCATAATTTTCATCACAGTTGTAGTCAAAAATTTGAACACTGTCGAATTGCACATCACGGACTAGTATGGCCAAGGTATCAAGAATGGCGTCACCACATTCATCAGTAATGGCAACAATATAATCCATATCAATCGGTGGATAGATAATCGGATTGGGAATAGTTGGATCAGAAATAAAAGTGCTCGGTGACCAAGAATATAACAAACCATTATCTGGTAAATTTATTTGTAATGAATCTCCAATACATAAGCCGGTTGTACCAAGTTGATCTAAAATAGTCGAATAGATAAAGCAAACGGTATGGATATTAACGGAGCCTCCAGTGGCCGATGTGAATCCCCAAAAGACATGAGGGTCTCCACCAAAAATCTCTTGAACCATATCACCCTGATAAGAAAGCCTAGGTTCGCAATCAAAATATACTTGGAGCATTTGAATCTCTGCGTCCCAGGATATTTTTATAGAGTGCGTATCGCAATCTTCAACATTGGGCTCATTGGGAATGGCCATAACTGGACCGCTGAGGGTGTTGGGTTCAGCATGATTTAAATTGCCATCGCGAATAATCGCAATATGATCAAATTCCGGATCATCAAGATTAAAATTTTGCCAAGTGTCAAATTCAATACCCAGGGAAGGTCGAATATCTTGTAATCCAATCCCTTCTCCAACTTCTCCTAAAGTGGTAGAAACGGGTTGTAAAGCAAAAGTAATGCCGTCAGCACCATCTTCATCCAGACATCCTAATACCACATGCACAAGTACTTGAAATGATTGCTGCAGGTTTATCTGATTCACATTCCACATACTACCTGCTTGATCAAATTCTGCTGGCGTCAATTGATAACATTGTTGGTCCAATTGGATGGCGCTTCCATTGATTCTAAATCCTTCATCATTCACTTGGGCAGTTAGGTTACTTACATATAACCAACTGATGCAACAGATGATAATTATAAGTCCCTTCATCCTATGATCCTAAATGCGGTCGCCTCCAATTTAATATTTTCCATTTTTATCTGGTCCACTCTGGCTAATTTAGGCCCTTTTGAACACCAACCAATAAACAAATCCATCTGTACATCTGGTCCTGTTGCTTCGATATATACCTCTCCATTTGGTAAGTTCCTGACGTTACCACATATGTTTAACGCGTCCGCTTTTCTTTTTGTCTCTGCTCTAAACCAAACCCCTTGTACTCTACCAGAAAGCCGTAAGGAGACACTCTTCATAAATCGATTGATTTCATTTTTGAATTAATCCAATCCAAAATTAGTGTTCGTTGTTGATCAGTCAACTTGGCTTCCTGATGTGTCCAGGTGAAGGATTTCAACGGCATATTATTCGCTTTGATCTCTTCAATACACTCCTCAAGCTTATGATGTTGTTTTTTTGCATCATAACTGTTCCAAATGGAAAAGTTGAGATGTTGTCTACCTCCTTTTATGTGTCCTTTAATCCAAAATGAAATTGGAGCCACATAGGTGTACCAGGGATATTGCGTCTCGTAAGAATGACAATCATAACAAGCATCTTTTATGATGGTCTTAATTTCTGTAGAGGCCAGGGAAGAATTCAGAAAATCATTTCCTGTATCGTAGGGAGGATTAACTTTTTCAATTTGGAAAAACTGTATTACAACCAAAGCGATCAGGGCAATAATCAATATTGGATTAATCCAATTTTTTGGTTTTGAGCTCATATTAATTTCTTTAAGTGCCTAAGTGTCCTAATTGAGTAATAGTATACATTAAACTTTTCAGATTTATGGTCGTTCATATTCAAAGAAATTATTGGCATCTTTGTAGCATATGGAAAAACCCAAAAACAAATATAGTCTCTCTCAATTAAAAAAAATAACCGAAATCCTCAAGTATGTATTGCCCTATAAGACTCAATTTATTATTGGCTTTATACTTTTATTGCTATCGTCTTTATTGGTGATGGTCTTTCCTTTTTTGGCAGGCGAAATGACTGATGTAGCGAAGGGAGAATC
This sequence comes from Lewinellaceae bacterium, assembly GCA_024639065.1. GTDB lineage: Bacteria > Bacteroidota > Bacteroidia > Chitinophagales > Saprospiraceae > JAHEJC01. The sequence continues at coordinate 10,593 of JAHEJC010000012.1, forward strand.
AAAATTGGGATTATCCCTTAATGAAATAGGTATTGTCCTTATCATTATTTTAGTATTGCAAGGGATCATATCTTATTTAAGGGTCATCGTTTTTACCTATGTGAGTGAAAAAGCCATGGCAGACGTTCGTACCTCTTTATATCAAAAATTGATTAGTCTCCCCATTGTATTTTTTGAAAAAAACAGGGTAGGGGAGTTGACGAGCCGGATTACCGCTGATGTAGCCCAATTGCAACAGGTATTGTCTATTACACTTGCCGAATTTACAAGGCAAATCTTAATCTTAATTGTAGGTATCTTATTATTGTTAATTACGATTCCTAAGTTATCATTATTGATGTTGGGAACATTTCCTTTTATTGTGATAGCGGCTTTTTTCTTCGGCAGGTTTATTCGTAAACTTACTAAAGAGCGCCAGGAGAAATTAGCCTCAACGAATACCGTGGTAGATGAAACCATGACCACCATTCATACTGTCAAATCATTCACCAATGAGAAGTATGAGTACAATCGATATTTTAGAGAGATCCAAAAAGTGGTGAAGACCTCTTTGAATTTGGCTAAATACCGTGCAGGTTTTGGTTCCTTTATTATTGTTATTCTTTTTGGAGGCATTTTCTTCCTGATTTGGTATGGATCAAAATTGGTGGCACAAGATGAAATGTCCGTAGGTCAGCTAATTTCGTTTGTAGCTTATACCGCTTTTATTGGTGGTGCCATTGCCAGCCTGGGAAATTTTTATACTACGATCGTTTCGGCATTAGGCGGTACAGAAAGGATTCGAGAGATTCTTGAAGAGGAAACAGAAATCGACATGTTGTCAAATACAAAAGTTGAACGTATAGCCGGAGACATTACTTTTAAAGAAGTTGAATTTGAATACCCTACCCGGGTCGATATTCCAGTTCTTAAAGGAATCAACCTAAAAATAGATGAAGGCCACAAAATAGCACTAGTAGGTTCAAGCGGTGCGGGTAAATCAACAATTGCTCAACTAATACTTAGATTCTATAAAATATCCCATGGTGAAATCCTGGTCGGTGGTAAATCAATATATGACTATGCTTTAGACACCTATAGACACAATATTGGAATTGTTCCTCAGGAAGTCATTCTTTTTGGTGGGACTATCCGCGAAAATATTTTATATGGTGATCCTGAAGCATCAGAGGATGAACTCATTGAAGCAGCCAAGAAATCAAATTCCTGGAACTTTATTCAATCTTTTCCTGAGGGTCTAGATACATTGGTAGGGGAAAGGGGCATTAAGCTATCGGGAGGCCAAAGACAGCGCATCGCGATTGCAAGAGCCATATTGCGCAATCCTTCCATCCTGATATTAGATGAGGCAACTTCGTCGCTGGATGCGGAATCTGAAAAAACAGTTCAAGAGGCATTGAACGTACTGATGGAAGGACGGACGTCCATAATTATAGCGCATCGATTAGCTACCATTAAGACAGTAGATTGTATTTATGTCATTGATGACGGCAAAATTGTTGAATCCGGAACCCATGAGGAACTATCCGAAATGCCCAATGGTTCTTATTCTAATCTTGCTAAATTGCAGTTTGAACTGACTTAATGGAACGATTCAGTAATATATCTCTAAAACCTTATAACACCTTTTCTATTGACACGATTGCTCGCGAGATGTACTCCTTTAGTGAGGAAAAGGATTTGATTGAGTTATTGGAGATGCACCCAAAACAACCGGTTTTGATTTTAGGAGGAGGATCAAATCTTTTGTTTACCAAACCGGTCGATCAGTTGGTATTGAAAAATGAGATCAAAGGGACTCAAGTAATTGAGGAGGATGAAGAATCGGTAATTGTAAAAGTCGGTGCTGGAGAAAACTGGCACCAATTTGTGTCCTGGGCAGTTGAACAAGGATTTGGTGGGATCGAAAATATGGCATTAATACCGGGAACCGTGGGTGCCGCGCCTATGCAGAACATTGGAGCCTATGGAGTAGAACTCAAAGACACTTTTGTAGAGCTTGAAGCTATTCAATTAGATAACCAACATGTTCATAGATTCGATCATAAAAAATGTCATTTCGGATACCGCTACAGTATTTTTAAAGGTCCTTTGAAAGGTGAGTATTGTATTACTCGAGTCGTTTTTAAACTAAAAAAGAACAATAAGCTTAATACAAGTTATGGTGCAATCCTCACTGAATTACAAAAGCGTGATTTAGTTCATCCTACCATCAGGGATATTTATGAAACGGTGATTGACATACGTAAATCCAAATTACCCGATCCTCAAAAAATAGGTAATGGAGGAAGTTTTTTTAAAAATCCTATCGTGGATATAGCTACATTAACAAAAATAAAACAAGATTATCCCAAGATTCCCCATTATCCAATGGACCTTGATCGAGTGAAAATTCCCGCGGGATGGTTGATCGAACAAAAAGGTTGGAAAGGGTATCGAAGAGATGATATAGGTGTATATCCTCAACATGCACTTGTATTAGTGAACTGGGGAAATGGTTCGGGTGCAGCTATTTGGAAGTTGGCCCAGGAAATACAATCGAGCGTAGCGGATACGTTCGGTATCGAATTGGAACCAGAAGTAAATATTCTTTGAACCTAGTATTGAGGTTGTTGTATAGGGTATTGAAAGCGTTTGGGTTTGGGTTTTGGGTTTATAAAGTGCCGAGGTCATTTACATCTAGTCATTAGCAGAGAAGTGAAGCATTCCTAAAAACCAAGCACCAAACTAAAAAGGTATATTGGCACGTTAGCCCGTTGGATAGTAGATCATTGGTATTTTTTAAATTGGCCTACTGAGTCTCAAAACGCAGTTGTCATAGTAATTGATATTCAGACCTCTTAAGGTTTCTTTAGGACTCATTTATTTAGGCAGCTACATCCTAATACCCAATACTCATTACTCATTACTCATTACTCATTACTCATTACTCATTACTCATTACTCATTACTCATTACCCATTACCCATTACCCATTACTCATTACCCATTACTAGTTCGGATCAGTCCACCACGGGATTGTAACGACGCCGCATATGTTTTTTGAAGTTCAACCAAAAAGCAAAAAATAAATAAATAACAATTGGGCTACCCATAGTAAGCATGGAAATGTAGATAAAATAAAGTCTGATTTTGGAAGTAGCAATGCCTAAATATTGACCCCAAAAAGTGCATACCCCGAAGGCAGATTTTTCGATAAGGTGTTTAAGTTGTTGCATAAGGTGTTTTTATCAACAGCCTAAATTTACGAATATTCTTATGAAAATTCCAGTTCTTAATCTTTCTTAACGGCCGGATTTAATATGACAGGAATGATTTTAGACTCAGTCTCCGGAATTAATATCTTGGTAGAAATTCTATCCTCCGTGTTAACGCTTTTTTGATGTATAAAAAAGGTGGTGTTGGATTCCAACTGGTGATTTAATGTTTTGGATTGATTACTCAGGTGCAAGAGATAAATAGAGCCAACTAACCCCAAAAATCCAACAACATACAATAATAAGGTATCCAGGAAATGATTTTTTTTGGGTAAAGCTTCTGGTGAATGACGAACGTATTCAGCCTTTTTGTTGTCTCTTTGTATAATTACTGCCATGGGATAAATAGTCTTGGAACAAACAAATATACAAAATATTACATATTACAATAAATTTTAATACATATTTTATTTTCATATATTATTTTATTGTATGTTAAACCATATCATAACTTATTTTTGTTTCTCAAAAATTAGGCTAAAAAGGTGTGGGAATTTAATTTTTTCAAATTTTCTCAACTGATATTGGCCATCATTTCGTTCAATCATGTCATTAAAACAAGCATAAGGAGAATAATCATATTCCATGAAGTGAGCTAAGGTTAATTGACTTCCTATTAGAGCGGTAATTACCTGAGAAGTTGAGTGATTCCAATTATATTCACAATATGATTTAGCTAATGCATCACCGGTATAACTTTTATCCATTTCAAAAATGGCTGGCTCGATTTTCGAGCCATAATCAGTATCAATAGAGCCAAGATCGTCCAACGAGAATATTTGAGGATGAAATTCGATCAGAATAAATTTTCCCAACTTTTTTAAGCATCCATGGATCAGTTGCCCCCATCGATCCAAATCTGGTAACCAGGGGATAACTCCATACGAAGTGTAAATTATATCAAATTGATTCAAAAATGAATAGTCACTCAGGTTGTAAACATTATCTTCAATAAAGCTGACTTCAGTACCCATTTTCATATTGAGATCACGAGCTATGGCAATAGCCGATGAAGAAAAATCAATTGCTGTGACCCGAGCACCCAACTTGGCAAGACTGATACTTTCTAAACCTAAATGACATTGAAGATGCAGGATGGATTTGCCATTTACATTACCTAACAATTGCTGATCCAGCAAAGGTAAGCTGTTACCATTTTTGATAAAGGTATCAACATCATAAAAGTTCGAGTCGACATGGACTTTGGCCAGTGCATTCCAGAGTGGAAGATTTATTTTTGGGTACGATTCCATCTCAATATTTATTATATTTGACCTGAAAATATAAGATTATGGCTGAAGAAAAAAAGAAAACCAATCAGGTAAATATTGAATTACCGGAAGAAGTGGCAGAAGGAGTCTATTCCAATCTTGCCATAATATCTCATTCTCATTCTGAATTCGTGGTGGATTTTATCCGCTTGATGCCCAATGTTCCTAAGGCTAAAGTTAAATCCAGAATCATTATCACACCTGAGCATGCGAAACGATTGATGCGCGCGCTGGCAGATAATGTTAAAAAATTCGAAAACCAGTTTGGGAAAATTGAAGAACAGGAAAATCCCAGTCTTCCTCCGATGAATTTCAATACTCCGACGGCACAAGCGTAAAAAGAAGTTTGACGGTTGACTGTTTGACGGTTGGAAGGTCAAATATCCCTTGTTAGTAAGCCTGTCTTTGAAGTGCCTGAAAGGCGTGGGTCTTGCAATTTGTGTACCAATCTGCGTCATTAAGCACTGATATCCACATCCTACCTGGATCTTTATTTTTGATGGCAATCTAGTTCTCAATAACTATGGAAGTTATCAGCTAATTATCAATGATTGACTTCTCCAATTGCTAAGTATTTCTCTCCAGACTCTATGGCAATTGACAATTTATTTTCTGGTGGTGGTAAAGGACATGTTGCAAACGCTGTAAATACACAAGGAGGGTTTATAGCCCGATTAAAATCAAGATAAGTAGTATGAATACCTTGTTTTGGTTTTTCCGGATACAAATATCTGCCTCCTCCATAGGTGGCATCTCCAGTAGTCAGATCTGCAAAAATTACGAAAAATGCATCGGATCCTCCATTTATTGCAAATAACTTTTGAGGCTGTTCCTTAACCTTAAATGTAAGTGTTGCAGCAATCTTACTTGCATTGGACAAGCCAACTACATTGTTTATGTTTACTGTTCGATGGGTATCTTGATAAGAAACAGTAGCTTTTATTCGCCACTTCATATCATTTGAATAGTGGGGGATGGTGTCCAATAAAAAACGTATGGGGTATAAACTATCCTTGAGTCGGATCCCATAATTCAGTCCCCTTTTTATCAAATACCATTGATAATTGTTCCAGGTCAAATAAGTAGGATCGCCCGTGATGTCCGCTTTCAACTGAAAGTTATCTATATAAGCAGGTTCAGTTGAATCAATGGAAACTTTAATGTTGGATGTAAAAAATACCTCATCATTTATTAAATCAAATTGCCCCAAAACTTTGGGCATCTTGTTTGGAAATTTCAAATCATTTTCTGATGCTGATCCTGCAAAATTTGCTCCCTCTTTTAGCCAGTATAATCCGACTAAGGTGGTCCACCCATCCGGTGCTTTCAATTGTTTTAATCGTTCTTGTCGGAATGAATTGATTTCATCTATATAAGGCTCCACATCTTTTAGGTGCTGATTGCAAGCGCAACCTAACAAAATCAATATGCAACAGGCGTAAAAGCTATTATTGAATTTAAATATCATTGATAAACCTAATGATTGCTATAATATAAAAGTACATTAAATTGAAGCAAAATCAATAATCATGGCTTCGCAGGCCTTTGGCTACAAGGTATCCAATTTTTCAAATTGCTTTATCTATGCCCTAACGCCGATCACGCAGACTCCTCATTGATTTAATCATATCAGATAAACAAATACACAAATCATCAAATAATCAAAACGATGGTCTCAATTCACCCTTCACCTTTAGCCCTTTACCTTCACCTTTTCTCCGTTTAATAGAAGTCAATTATTCATTATAAATTTTTATTATGTGTTGTCTTGCGGTTTTTAGTCATTAAATAGTAATTTTGCCGCAATTTTAAAATTTCAGAAAATGATTCAAAAAAATATAAAATCTTTAACCGTTTATTTATGCTTTCTTAGCTTGTTGAGTTGCAAATCAGTTTCACCAGATGGTATTCAGATTGTCGATAGTCGTCGGACTGATTATAATATCATAATCCCTAGAAACCCTTCCATTGAAGAGCGTGAAGCGGCTGAATTTTTCCAAAAGAATCTTTCAAATATTACTCGTGTCAAAATGCCCATTCTGACGGATGCAACTCCAGAAAGTAAGCATGAAATTATTCTAGGAGACTCTGAGAGAATAGGCGATTCCGGTATTGACCAGGATGGTGTCAGTCCTGATGGGTATGCAATCAAGACTAAAGGCGAAAAAATATATATTTTTTCGCCTCAAGCCGGCAAAGGAGCTCTTTATGCAGTTACAGATTTCGTTTCAAGTCTGGGTATTGATCGATTTGTACCAAATATTACTTTATACACGGTTGATACTATGTTACAAGTGCCCCCCATTGATGTCAGTTTCAATCCTCCTTTTGAATGGAGAAGCTTAAATAATGTAGGTGCAGACAATGAAGAATTTTATAAATGGCATAAGTTACATAATAGTGCTGCTGATCGGGCTTTATGGGGACTATGGGGAAATCAAATGGAGCTGGTTATTCCAGCATATTTCAACTTAACCGGTAATGAGCCCACCTTGAAAAAGGCACTTTGCTTAACAGATGATAATTTAGGTGCCGCAATTGAAACCGGATTAAGATCATTAATGAATACGCGTAAAATGGCTATTTACTGGCCTATATCGTTTAGAGAAAATGAAATGTGGTGTACTTGCGCAGGTTGTCAGGCTGTTCAAGCAGAGGAAGGTTCCTCTGCTGGCCCTTTAGTTCAATTGATAAATAACCTAGCAGCCAAATTTCCAGATAAAACCATCGCTACTACCTTAGATTGCACAACTCATGAAGTGACAAAGTCTGCAATTGCGGACAATGTTTTAATTATTATTTCTACCAAGAATGTTAATCGGTCTATTCCTTTGGCAAATGATGAATATTCTGCTGTTTTCAGAGAAAATCTAGATGGATGGTTGACCAAGACCAATCAAATTATGATTTATGACTTTCTTGCGGACAATCAGGCCCCACTTAACCCATCTTACAACCTCAAGACCATCCAGGCGAATTTAAATTATTTTCGGTCAATAGGGATTAAAATGATTCACTTGGAAGGATCAGATGCTAGGGGTGCTGATATGGGCCCACTAAAGTCCTATTTAGCCGCCAAAGCATTATGGGATCCCAACACAGATATGGATCGGAATACAACTGAGTTTTGTAATATGTACTTCGGCGATGCCGGACCCTATCTCAAACGTTATGTGGATTTACAAAATGAACAGGCTGAGAAATACGGTAAAATGATTACTGTAAAAGATGGTCCTACCGTGCCAGTTAGGACGCACCTGCGTCCGGAGCTTATGGATCAGTACAATTATTTTTTTAATCAAGCAGAAGAAGTTATTAAAGGAGATCCGGAATTACGGGATCGGGTTAAATTGGCCAGACTCCCAATGGTATTTGCTTCTTTAGAACAGGCCAGGGTTTATGGTACGGGTAAAAAAGGTTTTTTTCTAAATATTAACGGGCGATGGATGGCTGTTCCAGGATTGAAAACCCTGGCAACTAACTTTGCTTCCGAATGTGACCGGATGGGCGTGAAATATATTATGAATGGATCTAAAACGCCAGAACAATATGAGCGTGAATTATTGAAGTATGCGGATCAATCTGTAAATGCACATAAAGCATTTGATCAGGCACCTACTATGAGAAGGGCCCCCCATCAAAATTATTCAGGAGGTGATTTGAGCATACTGACTGACGGGTTGAAAGGAGACGATAGTCATTTTTACGGTTGGATTGGATATGAAGGATATGATTTTGAATCAACGTTAAACTTGAAGGCCATAACCCCGGTAAATACGATTTCGATCCGATTTAAAAATGATCCAGCGAATAATATCTTTTTACCAAAAACGGTAACGGTTCAAGGATCTCCGGATGGGACTTCATTCTCAAATTTGGGATCTAAAACTTTAGATAACCTTCGAGCAAAACCTTCTACGGAATCAGTTACTTTTCAGATAAATGGACAGAACCTGAAAAGTGTCAAAATCAATGCTTTAAATCAGAAAAATGTGCCTGCAGGATATCTAAACAGTGGCCAACCAGCTTGGCTATTTGTTGATGAAATAGAAGTGAATTAGCCCATTTGATTTACTACTAAGGTCATACATCAGCGGTTTGTAGTCTTCTATACAAAGATTCTTACCCAGTTCTGACCTCAGATGCCTTGAAAATTTAGTACTTTTGATAGAGTATCATATAACTTTATTTGTCTATGCTTAAAAAATTGAAATCCCTTTTTGTAATTGAAGAAGATACTCCGGAGGAGAAACTAAATAATAAAATTAAACCAAAGGAAAAGCAACCTTCGGCAAAAAGTACTTCTTCAGCCAAAACTTCTCCTGCAAAGGCTTCGTCTTCTCCTGTGAGCAATACCCCATTAAACACTTCTGGGAAGGTGTCATCAAAATTTTTAAACGCGCTGTTAAAAGCAATGGATGAAAATGACTTGGACGGTTTTGATTATTTGGAATATAAACAGTCGCTCCAATCCTTATCCAAAATGAGTATGGATGAAGCTACTCGCTACCAATCTGCTTTTGCTATGGCGCAGACCATGGGTGCCAATGCAAAACATCTTAATAGTACAGCGACGCATTATTTGAATATACTCTTACAGGAAGAAAAGAAATTCAAACAAGCATTAGTAAATCAGCGCAGTCGACAAATCAATGATAAGGAAGAAGAGATAAAAAGACTCAATATGACCATAACTAGTCATAAAAAGCAAATTGAGAAATTAAACCAAGAAATCAATAGTTATACCAAGAAAATGAATGTATTAACTAATAATTTGTCTGCTTCAGAGGCTAAATTGGAAGCGACAAAGAATGATTTCCTCGTTACATATAAGAAGCTGGTCGATCAAATACAGACCGATATTGATAAAATGAATCAATATTTAAAGTAATTTGTTATTTTTCTAACAACTAATTGACAAGGAACAATGAGTGAATATAAACCAAAATCTTTTTGGAAACGTCCAGAGGGAGTGACTGGCATCATTGTGCTAGGCGGCTTGGTTATTGGTGGAGGTATCTTATTAACGGGTATAATACCCTGGCTAGTCGCTGCTGCAGCAAATACGTTATCGCTTGCTATCATGCTCCTAGTTTTAGGTGCTATTATCTATTTGGCATTAGATCCAAAGATGCGTGCACTAGTAGGCTACATGTACAAAAGTTTGATGCGTTGGATTACCGGGTGGTTTATCCAGATTGATCCCATAGGGGTTTTGAAATCGTATATAGATGAATTGAGGGGTAATCTCAATAAAATGCGCAAGCAAGTAGGTATGCTGCGAGGTCAGATGCATAAACTCAAAGAATTAATCTATAATAATCGCAAAGAAATCAAAGATAATCTTTCTCAAGCCAGTAAAGCCAAAGAAAATAATAAGCAGAAGGTTGTTATCCTCAAGTCCCGGAAAGCGGGAAGGCTCAGAGAATCAAACCTGAAATATGAAGACTTATATAAAAAGATGGAAGTACTCTACCGGGTACTCAATAAGATGTATGAGAATTCGGAGATTATGCTGGAGGATGTAGAAGATCAGGTCAAGATGAAAGAGCAGGAACGTATCGCGATTCGAGCCAGTAATTCAGCAATGAAATCGGCTATGAACATTATTCGAGGTAATAGTGATAAGCGCGCAATGTTTGATCAGGCATTGGAGGCAGTAGCGGATGATGTGAGTAATAAAATTGGAGAAATGGAACAATTCATGGATATGTCAGAGAATTTTATGAAATCTGTAGATCTACAAAATGGAGTGTTTGAAGAAGAAGGCATGCGAATGTTGGAAGAATGGGAGAAAAAAAGTGACTCCTTAATCTTAGGTACGGAAAAAGCATCTTTATTAATGGAAGCTCAAGATGATGGCAATGTGCTCGACCTCAACAAACGCATAGAGAGACCAGAACGGGTGGCAACCCATCGAAATCAATATGATACTTTCTTTGAATAAAAAATAAAACTGCAAATACTCATGGCAAGAAGACTGACTTCATTTTCCAAATTACTGATCACCTTGCTGATTATTGGTGCATTATTTTTTGGGATCCGATATGTACTTAATAATACCCAATTTGGCCAGGACTTAGTGAATCAATCAGGCGATAAAACCGAAGCTCGTACCCAAGACCGTCCTACAGATAAACCTTCCTCTTCGAGTCGTTCCACGAACGCTGACGAAGATGAAGTATTAACTGTACAACTGGTTACCTGGGGTGGATATGCACCAGGTCTTTATTTTAACGAAGGCTCGGAGCCCTCAAAAAGATCAAGATACTATATTGACTATGGGCTTAATGTAAGATTTGTGCGGGATGATGATTTGATTAATGCCATGAATGCATGGTTTGCTGGTGAATACGATATATTAGTACAAACGGCGGATGCCTTTCCACTTTATACGGCTGCCGAAGATATTAATTCAAATCAACCAAAAGCTTTCATGCAGGTGGATTGGTCTCGAGGAGGTGATGCTATCATTTCAAAAAGAGGCATTAATTCTATAAATGACCTTCGAGGAAAAAGAGTGGCCGTTGCTACACCAGCTCCAGCCCAGACACTTTTGATTACAGCATTAGAAGCAGCTGGGATGAAATACTCAGATGTTACCGTAGTGGAAACTACTGACAATATTAAGGCAGCTGAGTTATTCAAAGGAAATGATATTGACGCGGCGGTAGTATGGAGTCCGTTTGATATTCTTACAGTGGCTGAAGTCCCCGGATCCAAAGTCTTGTTGACCACTAAAGAACAAAGTCACGTAATTGGTGATATCATGTTTGCTAGTGAGGACTTTATTCGGAATAATCGTGATAAGATTAATGCTTTCTATGAAGGATGGATGAAAGGGGTGGCCGAAGTAGAAGCCAATCCCGGAAACCGTGAAAAAGCGGCAAAGATATTAGGTGAATTTTTTGAGTTATCTACCGAAGATGCGCTGGGATCTATGGATGTTGTAAAATTTGCCAGCCATGGAGATAACTTGGACTTCTTTGGATTTAATCGAAGTTATAAGGGGGTTAAAGGAGAAGATCTCTATGCAAAAATGGCCAAAGAATTTTTAGCATTAGGTGCTGTTCCGAATGAGGCACCTTATTGGCGCTCGGTTATCAATACAGGAGCCATACAAAGTGCTCAATTATCAGGACCTCAATACGCATCCGAAAAATCCAAGGTTTTTTCACCACCTACACAAAAAGAAGTGGCCGCAGCTCCAATATCAAGTAAACCAGTGTCCATAAATTTCGCGACTGGACAGTCTGCTCTTACGGAGAATGCTAAGACTATTATTGATCTTCAGTTTGCCGAAGTTGCCAAGACGTTTGGTAATGCACGTATCCGTATTGAAGGCAATACCGATAATACCGGATCTAGAGACTTAAATATGAACTTATCACGGCAAAGAGCACAGTCTGTGGCCAATTATCTGCAATCTCAATATGGAATGGATCGCAATCGATTTGTAATTGTTGGTAATGGACCGGACAAACCTTCACCTGGTTGTGAATCCAATGCTACTGAAGCCTGTAGAGCGAAGAATCGTCGTACCGATTTCGAATTGATTGCCGGCTAGTTTACCTAAAAGACTAAGAGCCAATTGAAACTGTTTAAACTCAGAGGTAAGCTTACTGGCAAACAACAATGGATACTTGCTATCCTGGGACTAGCTTTTATTTTAGTTCTTTGGATCATCCTGACCATGGGTGCCAACCCCATTGTTTCACCTCGGGCATTACCCAAACCTTTGAGAGTTTTTACTGCTTTTGGAGAATTATTCAGCGATAATAATTTAGTCCGCAACGGTTTCTTTTCGATTGGTCTCAACCTGGCCGGTTATATTGAAGCAATACTTATATCGGTTCCCATTGGATTTATAATTGGTTTGTTTCCTTTATTCAAAGGTATGTTTCAGAGTCAGGTAGATGCGATCCGTTATATCCCTCTGACTGCCTTAATCGGCATTTTCATTGTATGGTTTGGTACTCAAACCTCGATGAAGTATCATTTTCTAGCATTTGGGATTATCATCTATATGCTACCGGTCATAGTACAACGTATTCGTGAGGTGAATGATGTATACTTGAAGACGGTATACACCTTGGGTGCTACCGATTGGCAAACAATCAAAACCGTTTATTTCCCCGCAGTCATGTCCAGGTTTATGGATGATATCCGGGTACTTACGGCAATCAGCTGGACCTACATTATCGTGATTGAGGGGGTAGGATCAGAAGGAGGCCTTGGCGACTTGATCTACCGGGTCGGACAACGTCAGGCCAGGATTGATAAAGTGTTTGCAATCTTACTCTTGATAATCGTCATTGGGATGCTCACCGACCGTATCTTTGTCGCTTTGGATAAAGTGTTTTTCCCGCATAAATATCAAGCTGATGAAAGTGAGAAATACAGCAAGCTTAAAGAGGAATCCTATCTGGAGATTATTGGTGATTTTGCGGTTACTATTTTGGTATGGGTAGCGATCGCCTTATACTTAATTGCATTCATTAACGAGTTTACGGGCATCATTTCTGCTGAGTCTAGACTCTTTGCATACTTATTCAAGGATGCAGCGTGGGCAATCCATCTCGTTGCATTTGCCATCATTGGTTACAAAGGATATGCTTTATATAAAAGGTTTGCTTCCAAGAAATCTGATAAACCAAAACCAGCCGCCGATGAGTGATTTTGTTTTAACCGACAAGCCGGAACAACAAAATATTATTGATCTGACTGGTATCTGCCAGAGTTATGATGGTGGTCAGAACTATGTCATCAAGGACCTCAATCTGGTGATAGAAGATAAACCAGCGCAGGGACAGTTTGTGGTTATCCTGGGAATGTCCGGAAGTGGTAAGTCTACCGTTTTAAGATACATTGCCGGTCTTCAGCAACCTACAGAGGGAGCCGTTCTTATACATGGCAAACCTGTAGGTGGAGGGGCCAAGCGCGCGAGTATGGTATTTCAACAATATTCCTCTCTGCCTTGGATGACCGTTTTAGATAATGTAGGGCTGGCTTTGCGTTACGAAGGGATAAAAAAGTCAGCTCGAGATGCCAAGGCTATGGAACTTATCGAGATGGTAGGTCTGGCAGGCCACGAAAATAAATATGCTCAATATCCTTCCTTGTCGGGAGGTCAGTTACAACGTGTGGCCATCGCGCGAAGTTTGCTTGCGAATCCTGACATCCTATTGATGGATGAACCTTTTGGTGCTTTGGATATACGTACGCGCTTACAGATGCAAGACTTGCTTATGCGCATTTGGAATAAATTCCATTCCACTATAATATTTGTTACGCACGATATCCGGGAAGCAATCTACCTCGGTGATGATATCTATATTCTTAAAAGTCAACCCAGCCGCTTTGTTAAACATATCCATGTTGACTTACCCCTCAACCGCACTAATGAAGTCAAACGTAATCCTCGCTATAATGAACTAGTCCATGAAGTTGAAGACCTAATGATGACGGTAGCAGAAATGGGTTAACCTTTACCTCGGTTTGCAGCCGAGTAATTTTGGATAGTAGTGAATGTTAAATGTTGAATGAAGACTAGGAGCACTGTTAGGGGAAGCGCAGCATCCTTTTTATGCGGCTTTTTAAATTTAGTTTCTGATCACGCAGCATCCTTCTTCTGCGATTGATAAACGGAAAATTAATAATGCCTGCCCGTCCGGAGCTGGGAAAATGAATTGTGTGGGTGTAAATGTGGGCGTGTTTTACTGAAAGTGCAGATGAGTACATCATCTATGAGCAATCCGTTGAGATAATAATTAGCAAATTAAAGATGACCATCGACGACACCTACTGAATTAACTAGTTTTAGCGCTTATGACAGTTATTTACATTTTTAATAAGTCCAACCATTTAAAAGTAAAACAGTCCAACGGTCAAACTGTGAACCCTCAATTCCACCGACTTTATCCCGTCACTCACCGACTAAATACATTACTTTCCGGCCAAAATGCTCACTTTTGAACATATTCAAATTGTTAAAACAAAAATACAATGGTCATGAGAAAATTGAGATTTATTTTGGCAGCTATGATCACTATATTAATAGTGAGCTGTCTTCCCTCACTTCACTCCATAGTTAATGATCAAAATCGAATATTAGATGATCGCATTCTTGGTATGTGGACAATAGGTGAGGACGATGATGCGTGGTTTTTTGAAAAAGCGGCTGAAGTCGTCTTTGAGGGAGAAAAGAATAAAATTGAATATGATATCGGTGCAGTTTCCTTAATGCCAAAAGGAATGAAAATAACCAAGAAAAAAGAATTACCACAATATATACTGACGTACCGGGAATGGGACAATCTAGACACTATAACAACATACGTCGTAGTCAACTTAACTAAAATAGGTGATCACACCTATATGGATTTTAAACCACTGGCAACAGAGCCCAGGGCGAGAGAGGGATTGTTTAGTTTTAATTATATTTACGGACATACATTTGCCCGGTATCAAATGGATGAAGGCCGGCTGATTCTTGAATTTATAGATGGGCAATATATAAAGGATTTGATTGAGAAAAAACGCATTCGGCTTAAGCATGAAGTTATTGATAACGAAGATATTGTACTCACTGCATCTACAGAAGAACTTCGCGCTTTTATCTTAAAATATGAAGATGATGAGAGATTATTTGATGATAAGGGGGAATTGATCAGTTTATAACCTATAATGTCGTTTAATTTAAATAAATACTAATGAGCAAAATCAGCCAAAACAACTGGTTATACAATCTGGGGTTTTGGGTGATTTCATTTATAGTACTTTATAAAATATTCACCAAAGATTATCATAACGGGGCAGCGGACGTAGTCTATACCATTTTGTTTCACATTTCTCTAATCGTTTTGGTTTATTCAAATATGGTGTTCTTGGAAAAATGGGTGTTGAGCAAAAAGTATTTACCTTACTTTATGGTCATGCTTGTGGTGGGGGCCCTTTGCCTGGCTATGCATTATCTAATCTTTGATTTTTTAAGTGACTTTATCTTTCCCGGTTTCTATTTCATAACCTATTATACACCTGGTTCGATTATTCAATTTCTAATAAGTTACTGGATTATCTCCTCCTTACTGCTTTTGTCAAGAAATTGGTTTGAATTAAAAGATCGTCAAGTTAAATTAGAGCAAGAAAATTCTAAAGTGATGCTAGGCGCTTTGAAATCTCAACTTAATCCCCACTTCCTGTTTAATAGCTTGAATAATATCTATTCCTTAGCTTCACCGGAAAATCCGGTGGTCCGGAATTATTTGATGAAACTTGCGGATTCTCTAAGGTATATGTTGTATGAGACCAACGAGGATTTTGTCCCTTTGCAAAATGAGGTGGATTATTTACAAGATTATATTGACTTGGAGAAATTAAGACTGAGTCATCCGGATAAAGTTATTTTTTCCATAGAAGGAAATATAAAGGGGCATTTGATTGCCCCTTTGATCTTGTTACCTTTAGTAGAGAATAGTTTTAAGCATGTGAATAAGATGAACCCGGAAATTGAACTGAAACTCAAGATTCAAACTGGTGAGCTCCTTTTTGAGACTAATAACCAAATGGGTGAACCGGTTGAAAAGGGTGGGGTAGGCCTCATCAATCTGCAAAAGCGCTTGGATTTAATTTATCAGCACAAATATGAACTGGATTTTTTTAAAGAAGGTGCCTATTACAAATCAAAACTCCGTTTGGATCTTACCTTATGACACTTACCTGTTTGCTTATAGACGACGAGCCTTTAGCCAGAAAGATTCTGAAGGAATATATTGATGAACTGCCAGGCTTAAAAGTACAGCATGAATGTGATAATGCTTTACAAGCACAAGAATATTTATCTCGGCAGCGCGTCGATATTTTATATTTGGACATTAATATGCCGCGAATCTCCGGGATAGATTTCATTAAGCATGTTCAGCCGTTACCTCTGGTAGTTTTTACAACCGCTTACCCCGATTTTGCTGTAGAAGCTTTTGAGTTAGAAGCGTTTGATTATTTGGTAAAGCCAATTTCATTTAAACGTTTTATTAAATCATTCCAGCGAATCACCAAACATTTAAGTCAAGATGAAAGTCATCTCAACCAAGATTGGATAAAAATCAAAGAAGGAAAACGCTTATATAAAATCTCAGCTGAAGAAATCTTTTGGGTCCAAGCCTACGGTGATTATGTGAAAGTTTTTACAAAAGAAAAGGTTTACGTTACCAAAGAAAAATTAGCTGATTTCCTTATCATTCTTCCAGACACATTCGTTCAAATCCATCGTTCCTATATTATTAACTTACCTTATATTAAATACCTGGAGGGAAATTTTGCAATGGTTGAAGGTGAGCGAATACCCATCTCAAATTCTTTCAAGGAAATCTTAATGAAAAGACTTTAATTACCCTTTATTTTTAATAAACCTGACCTTTCTTCTTATTGGTTTACCATTTTGGATACGTGCTCTAGCTATTCCTTGTTCCTTTTTCACTCTTTTTTGCCTACCAAAAATTTTAAATGTTTACCTAGAAATAGGGCTGCACTTTGCGGATTTTCTGACCGCCATCGTCATTAATATATCCCGTTTATCGGGATGGCATATATATAATTTCAAACACATGAATATGAGTAGATTAATACTATTAACTATTTCGATCTGCTGGTCCATCCAAATTGTGGCCCAGACTCAAAATGAAAAAGGAATACCTAAAATTGCTTTTAGCAGCAATAATTCAATGGACCACGGGCAAAATCAACATAGGAGTACACCAGATGCTCAATTTGCTTCTTTCCAAAACCAGGATTTGGTAGAAATAAATGCCGCACCAAATCCATTTATAGAGTCATTTCATCTTTCAAATATTCCGAATAATATAACTTCTTATGCGATCTATAATCGTAAAGGACAATTGGTACAAGAAGGCGAAAAGAATAAGAAGCATATGTCCGTTCGAATGGCGAATAGTCCGACAGGGGTTTACTATTTGAATCTATTTGATAATGAAAGACTGGTCGCAAATCAAAAACTGATTAAAAAATAGCGTTACCATTACCATTGGGTGGTATTGCTCACTTTCTTTTCTAGGTTGATGATTAATCCCCCAATACATTTTAAGTATGTTGGTTTGCTAGGTCTCCTGCATTTTACTTCATTGGAAATAATTATGGGTCTGGCCATGTCAGTCTCCTACATAGTTTCGTTAAAGAAATTTTTATCGTGAGCATCATATTTCCGGATTTAAACAAGCAACTAGACCCAAAATTATGTATGTGTCATCCGACCTATTTCAGCCTATGATATAAATGTTTTGCGGGCGTTCCTTTATACCTTGATTCAAATAATAACTACTCCCATCAGGTCTTTCAAAAATATTTGATGTTAATAAAGAGGCTTGGGCGGCTGTAATTTCCTTGGAAAATATCCTCGCTAGGTTGACTACTATCACTTGGCGAAGTGATCAGTATCACTTACTTTAAGTAACCATATTAGGTAAATTTGTATAAGATTAAAGTGATGAGTTCTTTATGAGTTGATGCTGGTTTGTTTCAATTTATTTATTGAATATCAAGAGGATGGCCTATATCCATTCGATTTTTTAACCATTAAATACCCTGATCATGAAAAAAAATGTAGGTTCTACAGATCGCTTGATCCGGTTGTTGCTTACGGTTGTATTTGGTGTGCTTTATTATTCTGGCATAGTCACAGGTTTTTGGGGGATTGTAGTTTTGGTACTGGGAGTGGTCATGTTACTAACAAGTTTAGCTGGCGTTTGCCCATTGTATTCGTTAGTAGGAGTAAATACCTGCAAGCAGGAGGAGGTCGCTTGAGTGATTATTGAGCACCCTGAGGTCAATGGGAAATATTGAGAGTATTTCTACCCTAATAAGATTCATGCTGAATCAGTAATGAGGTGTTTCTTTTAGTAGCATTCGACATCAAGCATTTACCACGTACCTACCTGGTCCTCGGGACAGGTAGTTTCAACATTTTAAATCCTCACCTAAGTTATCTCGATCGATTAAACCAAGCCACAATGTGCTCGATCTTAGTAATCAATTGACTGGGATTATTCGAAATAAAATGATAGGCACCAGGAATCTCAACCAGCGCGGTTTCAATTTTACGCAGCTTAAGGGCATGATAGAGTTGTTTTGCTTCTGACAAAGGGGTTCTAAGATCCGACATTCCACCCATGACCAGGGTAGGGGTATTGATATCACCCACTAAGGAGATCGGTGAAAACTTCCAGTAGGTTTCAAAATTTTCCCACGGCTGTCCGGGATAACGCGAATAGGCATATCCATAATAATTATCTGCTACCAGCGTCTTGCTGATCCAATTCATAACTGGTTTAATCACTGCAGCAGAACGGAACCGATTATTCTTGCCAATCATCCAAGCGGTCATAATACCTCCGGCGCTTCCTCCGGTCACGAAAAGACTATCTTCGGAAAGAAAAGGCCGTTTGATAAGTTCATCCACTCCATCCATAACATCCTGGTAATCATCCCCTGGATAATTATGATACAATAGATTGCCAAATTCTTCACCATAACTGGTACTCCCTCTTGGATTGGGATAGAACACCACGAATCCAGCAGTAGCATATAATTGCATTTCAGGAGAAAATCGATCTCCGTAATTAGATATAGGTCCTCCATGATTCTCCACCAATAGCGGATATTTTTTGTTAGAATCAAAGGTAGGTGGATAGACGAGCCATCCCTGTATATCTCGATGGTCTACGGTCGACTTATACCACATTTCTTCAAGTTTGCCAAGTTTGCGAAACCCTAAAAGATCATTATTGAGTTCCATCAATAATTTTTCTTTTTGACCTTCATTGACTATGGCTAATTCTGATGGGTGGTAAGGGGTGGTATGTGTATAAACAATTGAACTATTGTTGGCCACACTAAAACTGCCGCCTCCGTATGGCCTGCCAGGTGAAATACCTCCTGCGTCATGTGCAAGGGTTGTGACTTTACCAGACATTGTTACATGTCCAATTTTGGTATTCCCTTGGTCATCATACATGAAAAATAGACCATTACCTGAGGGATCCCACACTGGATCTGAAATACTCCGGTCCAAAGAAGTATTGATTTCTTGCTTGTTACTTCCATCGGCATTCATGGTATAGAGGCGGGTAATTTGGTATGTTTGAACTTTATCATCGTAGCCTAAATAAGCGATTTTGCCAGAAGAGGATACGGACAGACTATGATCCGGTCCTTTACGTGTGGTGAGGCTTTCAATTTTTCCATTATTAAGTGAAACCCGGTAGATCTCTGAATTTCTAAAATCATATTCCCAATCATCAGAAAGATTAGATGTGCAATAGAGGTGTTCGCCATCGGGTGACCAGGCCGGTGACCGATGATTGAAATTACCAGATGTAATCTGACGCGGTGAACCACCATTGGCTGGTATGACAAATAGGTGGGTGAATCCTGGATTCATATAACCGGACCCATCGGCTTCATGTTTAAGACGGGTAGTTACTCTAGGCGGGTCAGCCCACTTCGCCCCTTTCGGTTTATTAGGAGGAGATACTAACGATAACTCTTTACCAGGGACAAACATCGTAAAGGCTAAGTGCTGGCCATTGGGCGACCAAGAGATACTTCCAGGCGAATTTTCCAACTGAGAAATTCGAGCAACTTTGCCTGAATTTAACCAATACATATACAGTTCGGAGCCTTGCTCAGTACTGCTGCGAAAGGCGATCCGCGATCCATCTGGCGACCATACTGGATTGGATTCATTGACCTCATTGGAAGTAAGTTTTTGATGCATCGATCCATCTGAACCGATCATCCACAATCGGGAAGTCTTACCATCTGTCATAATATCCATACCCCGGCGTTCATACACAATCCGTTGGCCGTCAGGAGCTATTTGTGGACTGGTCACCCACTCAAGCTCAAAGACATCCATGCTGGTAAAAGGTGGATGATCTTGACTGGAAAGTATAGAAATAGTTAGCACTGAAAATAATATGAATAGAAAGGATCGCTTGCTCATGATCAGTTGTTTGGATTTGAATCAAAATGGATTACAAATTAGTGATTTTTTGCTAAAAGCATTATTCGAAAATATTTATTATACCAAAGGAATAGCCATGCAACAATCCATATACCCATCAACATAAAATATTAAAATAAACGTTTATTTAATAGATATCCCTTTATGACATATCTATGCCCTAAATCTTAAAACTTCCATTATGAAATTCAAAATTTTACTATTAATTGGTTGCTTATGGATGACTTTGATTTGTTCTTTCTTGCTACCAGCTCAGACTACCGTGTTACTGCAACCTACAAAGGATAACACAATATATTCTTCTAATGTAAACAATAGCAATGCACTAGGCGATTTATTTGCTGGGAGAACAGGAGCTATGAACGGGGGAAATTTACACCGAGCCTTAGTAAGATTTAGTTTAAAACTGATTCCCACTAACGCTATAATTACTAATGCCACTTTATCACTAAACAAGAATAAAGGAGGACCAGGAAACACAGCAATTCATAAACTCACTACCGATTGGGGGGAAGGCACTTCTGATGCAACTGGCTCCGGGCCTGGGTCAGGTGGAGGGGCCGGAGCTCCTGCAACCGCTGGCGATGCAACCTGGATGCATTCCTTTTTTAATACACAATCTTGGAATTCTCTTGGAGGAGATTATGTGCCCACCTCCAGCGCTACAACGTTAGTAACCATATCCAGCGGCCAGTTTAATTGGAATTCACCTGCGATGGTCATGGACGTGCAAAACTGGCTTGATGATACCACAACTAATTATGGATGGATATTAATAGGTGATGAGAGTAACTCAGGTTCCTCTTCACGATTTAACTCTAGAGAGGACGCCAGCCACCCAGTTCTCGCGGTAGAATATACGATATCTTGCCTGGACACATTAATGCTTTCAGGTATTATTGACCCGAATACCTATCAGGCCGCTAAACTCATAAAATCGGATGGTACAATCCAGAGTCCATCTATGGTAATTTTTGACACAGGCGTGGAAGCAATTTTAGAAGATGAATTTTCAGTACTCCTGGGGGCGGAATTTGAGATAAGAATTGGCGGGTGTCCTTAGGTAGCTACTGCTGCAAATAAATTGAACCGAGCTATCCTATTTTTACACTTTTACATACTGTAAAGACTCGGAATAGGTCCTGAATTCAAAATCTTTTCTTTGACTATCTTGTTTAAAATTTGAAAAAAAATTACAATTAGTGCTTTGTAATATTATTCAGATGAACTTGTTTACATGACAAAAGAAAATCCAATAGATAAAGACCAGGTAACCGATATACCGCATATTATTCCCTATGCGCATAATCGGGGTAGTGCTTTGATTAAACCAGAAGATCAAGGTAAAGTGAAAGGGAAAGCCCTAAAAGCTATGTACCAACAAACCAACAGACAATTGGATCAGATCAAGGAACAAATTCAACTATTGGCCAAACAAGCTAATGATATAAAGGAGCGAGTAGAGATTTCTGAAAAGATATATGAAGCGGAGATCCGGTTTGATCCCATTATGGGAAACGACTATTACCTTTACGAAAAAGGAAATGGCGGATGGCTTATTTCTATGATTGCCCCGGAAGAATGGAAAGCATCATGCCCGCATACCTTCATTGCTAAAACTCATTTATTAGCCGATCATACTTGGAGTATTGAAAAGTAGACCTGCCATTTTATTTGGTATTGTATATTCTTTGATTTTATAGTTTGTCTCCAAAGAGTATTATCTTAATCCTCGACAATTAATATCACATTCGCTGGTTTCAAATATTCAATAAATTGAAATTGGCAATTTCTAACTAATTTCTATAATGAAGAGTCGACATTTTATAATTTCCTGGTGGTTAGTATTTTTTTGGTCATGCTCACCGGCTGAACCGCCTAAAACCAAAACAAACAGGGACACACCAAATTTCATCATTATTTTTACGGATGATTTGGGCTACGGTGATTTGGGCTGTTTTGGGAACCCTACTATAAAAACACCTCATCTGGACCTTTTGGCTGCTGAAGGCCAAAAGTGGACTCAGTTTTATGTGGCGGATCCGGTATGTACCCCGAGCCGGGCAGGTCTGCTCACTGGACGTTATCCATTCCGAAATGGGATGACTTCATCAGCCAGGGTAGTTCTGTTTCCTGATTCTAAAGGAGGATTACCTACTTCTGAGATTACCATTGCTGAGGTGTTGAAGCAGAAGGATTATGCCACAGCGGCCATCGGAAAATGGCATTTAGGACATCTCCCAGAGTTCTTACCAGATCAACAAGGATTTGATTATTATTTTGGAATTCCTTATTCCAATGATATGGATTTTGTTCAGGGTTCTCCAAATTATCGACAAGAATCCAAGGACCCTAATTTCTTAGCTAACACCCAACACTATAATGTTCCACTCATCGAAAATGGAAAAACGGTAGAACGACCAGCAAATCAAAATACCATCACTCGCAGATACGCCGAAAAGTCGATTGATTTTATAAGAAATAATCAGGATAAACCTTTCTTCCTTTACCTAGCCCACAATTTGCCCCATATTCCATTATTTGCCTCTGCGGATTTTGTCGGTACTAGTAAAAGAGGAATCTATGGAGATGTACTTCAGGAAATTGATGCTGGTGTTGGACGCATTATTCAAACCTTAAAAGACTTAGATATAGACGATCAAACGGTCGTCTTATTTACCTCGGATAATGGTCCTTGGTTATCCTTTCGGACCCATGGAGGTTCTGCTGGCCCATTGCGTGCTGGAAAAGGTACTAATTTTGAGGGAGGCCAACGAGTACCTACTATTTTCTGGGGCCCTGGATATGTAAAGCCCAGCGTCATTGATGATATGGGATCTACGTTGGATATAATAAATACCTTCGCTAAAATGGCTGGTATTGAACCACCCAATGATCGAAGGATGGATGGATATGATCTTTCACCCTTGTTGCTAAATGGCGAAGGGCCAAGCCCAAGAAATGAATTCTTTTACTGGAATCGAGGCGAGCTGCATGCTGCTCGACTTGGAAAATGGAAAATACACATTAAACAAAGAGAACCGGTTAATTATGGAAGAGAGGTCGTCCTGGAATATCCTGAATTGTACGACTTAGAGACAGACATATCAGAAAAATATAATTGGGCGGCTGAGTATCCAAAAAGGATAGAAGAGTTGTTGGAATTATGCAACAAACATCAAGCGGATATGTCGGATGCTTTGCCGGATAATCTTGCAGCCCGTATTGGGGAATAAACCAGTGGAATTGACAGCAATATGATGGTCAGCCAGTAGATATCCTGGCTGACCATAAATTTTTGGGAATCTAAATCTATTTGGTAATAATAATTTTCTGGGAAGTCTCTCCTGTTTTAGAAATTACCTGTACAATGTAAGTTCCACTATTCAAGTTTAGATTTTCCAAATTGAATATATAATCCCCTGTACTCTTTACACCTTGTGGAAAGGATTTAAGTTGCGTACCATTTTGATCTAATACTTGAATATGTACAGGTCCTTTTGAATCGACAGCATATTCAATCCGTATGCGTTCATTACTTGGATTGGGAAAAACCTTTAAGTTGGAATTCATGTTGTTTCCAATCCCCTGTTTTGGAAAAGCAGCATCGTCAAGCTCCATTGGCATCAACAAAAACCTGATCTCCGGACTAAATAACGTCCTGTGACTTATTTCTTTGCGTTGCATTTTGTGAGAAGCTCGTCCAATATGACGTCCTTCTTGTTCTTTATCTGGCCTTAAATTTTCTCGTAACTCTTCAAATAATGACTGGTTGGTTTCAAACACATCATGAATGTCATCATAATATTTTACGACAAGTGATTTTAGTGCTTGAGCCATTTCCTGAGATTCCACTTTTTGTTCTTCAGTCAATCCTCTCCATTTTTGAGAAGGTGTTTCCTGCAGTTTGCCAAATCCTGGCTTATGGTTTTTCGATTTTCTTTCTGCTCCAGATTTCCTCAATGATCGATGTTGTGCTTGGAGGTCAGCTATGGTCGCCTGATCTGTTTTGGATATTTTCTTATCAAAATCTTTTCTAATCTCAATCAACTTCGGCATGATAGTCTCATGGATCGTAGCTTGCTTTGCTTGCCTCTTTGACCTATGATCTTCCATTTTTTGATCCATTTCCTCTTTATGTTCCGCTAATTTTACTTTTTGATCTTCCGTTAATTCTGCCCCTACCTTAGCTTTGAAATCTTCCGCCAGTTTTTTAACAGCAGCTCGTTTTTCCTCCTGTTCTAAATCCTGGTCACTACGGATTTCGATCATTGCTTCTCGATGTTCTTTACGAATAATCGAGATTGCATCTTGTTGAGCTTCGGATAAATCCAGCTGTTCCCAAATAACGCCTTCACCACCCATTCGAGGACCATGGTGTGGTCTTTGGGCGCTTATCGTATACGTAAAGAATATCCAGGTTATCAAAAATGAAATTCTTGTTATCGCTTTCATAGTTTTAAAATTTTAATTTATTAATGGTTAGGTTGAAATCTTTAATATCGTTTGACTTTACCATTCAAAGAAAATTTATTTTGTTTCCTAAGTCTAATTTTTTCAACCAACGACACTCGATTTTCAACCATCAAGTCAATGTGATACTTTTGTCCCGATATTGAGTGTATACAGCTGTTAGTAGATCAAATCGATTAATTCGTTGAAGCTTATTGCTGCTCGGAAGATATTCCGGTACCTTTGATGGTATGTTGGGAGCTAAAAATGCTATTGAGTATAAAATTTTAATACAAATCATTTATTGGAGCATAGCGTGGTTATTGATCATTGTATTGAGTGGCAATCCTTCTACTTACTTATTTCAAATCAAGCATGGCCTTTTTGCATTTGTCGGTATCGCAGCAATCATTACATTGAATTATTTGATTTTGTTTCCGAAATTTTTCATTCCGAAAAAATATGTCTTGTTTACTTTGGGAGGGGTGGTTGCTTCTCTTTTAATTGTTTTGCTGGTCAATGAAGTCCAAGAGGGAGTTTGGCCACGACCGGAACCTCCGGATTTTAGAAATAGAAGAATGCCGGCTCGAGCCTTAGAACGTGCCCGGGTAAATGCTCAATTTGTCCGGTCTACTTTTCAAGCAATACCCATCTTGTTGGCTTACCTGGGTAGTACCTTGATTGAGATGGTGCAAATCGCCAATCAAAGAGAGAAAGAATCTATCTTATTGAAGAATAAGTCAATGGATGCCGAAATGAAGTTCCTGAAATCACAAATCAATCCTCATTTTCTTTTTAATGCCATCAATAATATTTATTCTCAATCCGTGTTGAAGAGTGATGATGCACCTCAAAACTTATTAAAGCTGTCCAAAATGTTGCGTTACATGTTATATGAATGCAATACAGATCGGATCTCATTAAAAAAAGAAATTGAGTACATTCAAAACTATGTGGAGTTATTCATGCTAAAGGACAGTCGTGGGATGAACGTAAAATTGAATTTACCAAAAGCAGAGAGTAAGATTAAAGTTGCTCCTTTGCTCTTTATACCGTTTATCGAAAATGCATTCAAACATAGTCAAGTTGAAGATTTGGGAAAAGGATGGATAACCATTAATATGGATCTGAAAAGTACTCAACTTAATTTCAGCGTGGAAAACAGTATTCCTCTTTATCCAACCCAGAGAGATCAAGTTGGAGGGATTGGGTTGAAAAATGTTATCCGGAGATTTGAGTTGCTTTACCCAGGTAGACATGAAATCACTATTTCATCAAATGAAATAAAATACTCAGTATTATTAACCTTGGAGCTTGATGAATAATTATAAATGTATCATTGTTGATGATGAAGAGCTGGCCAGGAAATTATTGGAGAATTATGTTTCCAGAATTCAATTGCTCGATTTAGTTGGTATGGCAAAGAATTCGCTGGAAGCCAATCAACTGGTTCTGCAAAACGATGTGGACATTCTATTTTTGGATATCCAAATGCCCGATATTAGTGGAATTGAATTGGTTAAATTGCTACATCTTAAACCCCAGATTATTTTCACTACTGCCTATCCTGAATATGCGTTGGATGGATTTGATTTAAATGTGACGGACTACTTGTTGAAGCCTTTTAGTTTTGAGCGATTCCTGACAGGAGTAAATAAGGCTATAGAACAAATCAAATTGAAATCATTAGCCGTTACCCCAGTTCCCCAAACGAAGATCGCTGATCTTCCCCTTGATTATATGGTCGTAAAGAGTGATCAAAAATTGTTAAAAATAAAGTTTAACGATATTGTTTATATTGAAGGGATGAAGGAGTATGTTGCTTTTCATACTTCAGATGAAAGAATAATTGCGCTTTTTTCATTGAAACAATTAATGCTTGATTTACCTGATTATTTTATCAGAATCCATAGATCATTTATTGTCAATAAGAAATTTGCTAAAGCAATTGAAGGTCCATTTGTTCATTTAAATGAATTGAAATTACCTATCGGGAAGAGTTTCAAAAAAGATGTCATATCCCAACTATTCAGTTGAGATTTACATTTATCCTTTAGTTAAGATCCGTAATGGGCAATCATATTTACTCATAAACACATAGGTGTTTTCATGGGTGTGACTTGTGGTCAATCATTGAGGAACCTTAAAGGCAATCGTACGTAAATATATGGTTTACAAGCTACCCTTATTGCTTACTAAGTGCTTAGCATAATCTGCTAATTTCATTTTGAATTAAAGATCGCTTTATAGCTGATCCATTCGAGTGTCTTGATCCACAATGAGTTGAACGTGCTAATTGGAAAATTTAAAAACTGTACAATTGACAGTATGCGATCGTTGTATTATATGAATAATTCTTAGGAAAACCTCAATATAGAATCTGAATAAATGAAATACGCAAAACTGACTTTCTGGACTTGCTTAATTATCCTGATATTGAGTATTGGATGTAATAAGGATGATGACCCTAAAATGATAACTACTCAGACTATCGAAGATGCTTTTAAGGCCATAGACTTATCACCCGGAACAAAAGATGTGGAGCTGGAAGTAGGTGAAAATATTTTTTACAATTTCCGAGTGGTAGTTCCGGACGTAGATCTAAGCCAGAGATGGCCTTTGATGATTGCCTTTCACGGAGCCTCCGGGGGAGATCCGAATGCACATAAAACTACTGAGTGTTATATAGAACCAGGGTTTGAATCACTGAATGCATTTATCATTCATCCGAATGCAGATAATTTTGAATGGTATGAATCGGACAATCAAATCAAGGTGCAAAATTTATTGAGTTTGGCAACTAGTTTCTGGCCCATTGATCTCGATAAAATAGTTGCTGCAGGATTTAGTAACGGAGGCAATGCCAGTTGGTTATATGCCGAAATAGCCCCTAACGTGTTCTCTGCAAGTATTCCGATGGCTAGTTCTTATGATTTATCCACATCGGATACAACTAGTCGTAAGATTGATATTCCGATGTATGTAATACATGGAGAGAATGATGAATTATTTCCTATTGATAAAACTAGGAAATGGGTTGAAGAGTCTATAAAGGCTGGTAGTGATATCACTTTTATTGAGGCTACCAATTTAACTCATTTCAAACCCTGTGAATACGTCCCTTACGTAAAAGATGCGGCTACTTGGCTGAAAGAAACCGTTTGGAAATAATTCTATTTTAAAAAATTCAATAGAGTTGAGACATCGTATCAGGATTAGGCTGTTTACATACTTCATAGGATTAGTAGGAATAAATCTAACTTATGGCCAGGAACCCTTTGTTTGCACGGGCGACTTTTATTTAAGTCAATCTATGGGAATTGTGGATGGATTTAGTAATCTATTTCGGGTAGAAGTAGATTCCATAACCCAGGAAATTATTTTTACGCCACTTGAAGCAACAAATGAACACATTTTTAATGCAATGGGGTATCGCGTTACGGACAACTTTATTTATGGTCTTGATCCTGTTGAATTAAACCTGTTGCGCATTGACGCTAGTGGCAAGACCAGTGTGTTAAGGCACCTGGATGAATTAGATGTGCGGGTTGGTTATTATGGAGCGGATATATTTCCTACAGGAGACTTTATGGTTATGATCGGCGCATTGAATAACACCGATGTTCATTTAGTCGTAATTAATTTGACAAATCCGGCCTATCCTACTGAAATCATTCCATTGACTCAGGGAAGTACCGGGGGGATACCAGGCACAAGGATTGTGGACATTGCTTTTGATCCATTGACACGAAACCTTTATGGTGTGGACATTATAAATTATAGATTGGTGAAGATTAATTTGTCTTCAGGGGTAATTCAGGATAACCTGTATCCTATTTCCGATGTGCACGCAAATATTGCGGCTCTGTTTTTTGATGCATTTGGTAACCTGTTCGGATATGGAGCCACTGGCTCTGGAGGAAGTAATTTTGGAATGTTTCGAATAAATAAAGTATCTGGCCAATTGACTTTTGCTACGTTCGGACCGAGTACTGGCGGTGTAGATGGGTGTTCATGTCCTTTTAACATTTCAATGCAGAAAACGGTTAGTCCTGAGGCGACAACGCCTTGTTCGGATGTGTTTTATGTATTTCATATAGCCAATGGATCGCAGTCCAGACAGGTCGATATCGGCCTTGAAGATTTTCTGCCTAATGGATTTGTGATTGAAGAAATCGTATACAATCCCTATTCGAGTAGAATCGTCGAGGGTATAGGTTCAAATCATTTGTTGATTGATCAATTGGAAATACCTTCAGGTCAGGATAGTATTGTGATCAGAGTAAATGTTGGCAACAACGCTCCAGGCACATACGGTAATTTAGCACACCTGAACAATTTACCAGAGAATTTAGGAATTTCCAGGCTTTCAGATAATCCGCAAACACTTCGAAATGATGCCCATGATTCCACCTATGTAACTATTGAACCACCTGTGTTTTCTTTTGAAGAAGTTGACGGTATTTGTGCTGGAGACTCAATAATATTAAAGGCTAGTTTGGCCGGAGCAAGTTACTTATGGCAGGATGGATCTATGGATTCATTTTTATTAGTAGTAAGCCCAGGAATGTATAGTGTCACTGCAACGACTGCATGCGATACGTATACGGCTACAACAACCATAAGAGAACATTCCATTAGCATTGAATTTTTGCCTCAAAAAATTGAAGTAGCACTCGGCGATATGATCGTATTAGAGCCGGTGATCAATAATTCAGGGATGGAACTAATTTATGATTGGCAGGCTCCTCAAGAAAATTTATTGAGTTGTCTGGACTGTGAAAATCCATCCGTAAGGCCTCTTATAAATTCACAATATGAATTGAACGTAACCAATGAATATGGATGCAGTGCGCTGAGTACGTTATCTATCCAGGTAATCATCAACCGGGACATTTACATGGCAAATATCTTCAGTCCCAATAATGATGGAGTCAATGATTTTTTCTTTGTTCAAAGTCCCGGATCATTTAATATCAAATATTTCCAGATATTTGATCGATGGGGTAACAAGGTCTATGAATCAAATGACTCACTCTCAAATATTCCTTCTGAAGGGTGGGATGGAACCTCTAAGGGTAAAATCATGGATAAAGGTGTTTATCTATGGACTGCGGTAATTGAATTTTTAGATGGGTTAGAAACTCAACATTCTGGATCGGTCACTTTAATTCGGTAAGTGGTTGTAAGTTTTAAAGTGTAAGCGGGGAATAACTATAACTATTATTTTTATGGCTTACGTACTCTCATAGTCATCCTATCTATTCCATGATTTATTTTACATTTGATTTACTTATTTTATTGATACACACCCCTCACTGGAAATTGTGGCTTTTGACTCTCATATTTGAGGTTAAGATTTAATTAAGTTATCAAATCGTTTTCCTAGCCTTCTAACACAGCAAATAGGAGGCTACCCCATAAAATTCTCCAGATTATAACTATCTATATCAAGTCTTTCTCAAATAAATTCTTTATATTATAGACAGTTATGAATTATGGCTTAAAATTTGCTTGATATAAATGTTTAATATGTAATTGATTTGAGGACGAATG
>JAHEJC010000178.1 GCA_024639065.1 Lewinellaceae bacterium
TGAAGGTATCTTATTTTTTTATTCCTAATCTGCAGAATTTCAAAAAAACTATCATTATGAGATCTTACAGGCATAGCTTCATAGGTGTTCTCATAAAAAGATGTAAAGGTTATAACTTCTTTTCCATCTATAATAGATTTTAAAATCATTTGTTCCAGATCTTCGGGCAAACTCTCATAACTTTTGACATTAATAATCAATGTATCTATTTTAGCTGCGGCAGACCTAAAGTACTTCTTGTTCGTGAGCGAGTTTTTATCAATAGAATAGGTAAGTCTAACTTTGTAAAATGTTTCCATTTCACTTCCATCAATTGTATTTATATCTTCTTTTAAATTTTCAGCAGCCTTATCGTCATAGATCAATAAGACATTTTTTGTGACAGGTATTATTCTGAAAACATTACTAAAAAAAAAGCGCCAAAGACCAATTGTAATTGGGGTCAGTAGTAAAAAACTCAATAAAGGAATTCTCCAGAAACTAACATCGTATACCAATACCGTAACTATAAAAACAACAAATACATAAAGTCCGGTGACATATAGAGATTGAGATAAAATATACTTACTCTTGTTAACCTTTTCAAGGTTATAAAAATCCAGGATATATGATAATGAAAGATAAGCGATTATTCCTATTGTAAATACGCCTATTTTTAGTTCAAAAGATATAAATTCCTTGTCTATGGCATGGTTTACAAAAACGTTGAGTGAGGCTAAGATTATAATAAAGTCACCTACAAGCAGTATAAATTTTCGTTCTAAAGTGTTTAAGATTGATGGCCTTGGCATTTTTTATTTGTTTTACCACCTTCAAAAATAGCTTTTCATTTTTAAAACTATAGCTGATATAAGATAAAAAATGTATTTCACTAGTCTATTGATTCCGGCTTACTATTTTCTTCAAAAGGGAGGATATGATCTTAATTCATTCCTTGAAGTTCAATTACAACCCTATTTAAGGCAATTTCTCAATACATTCA
This sequence comes from Lewinellaceae bacterium, assembly GCA_024639065.1. GTDB lineage: Bacteria > Bacteroidota > Bacteroidia > Chitinophagales > Saprospiraceae > JAHEJC01. Next base: position 983 of record JAHEJC010000178.1, read on the forward strand.
GATCTCTTGGCATTTATGTTAGTATCCGCATAGCTTTCTTTATAGGTAATATTTTGCTTTCTTTGCAAATAAATTATTGCCAAATAGTTAATCCGGCCTTAACATGAACGATCTATTAAATCAATTTAACCTTGATTCAGGGGAGAAATTTTCATTTGTAAATTACCTAATCAACATTGTACTTTGTGCAATACTGCTCTATATCCTCTCTCGAATTTACGTAAAATTTGGTAGGTCGTTGTCAAATCGATATCAGCTTTCTAAGGTTCTTATCGTTGTAGGGGTAACCACCTTTATTATCATTAGCATAGTCAAATCATCATTAGCTCTTTCGCTAGGTTTAGTTGGTGCTCTATCTATTATCCGATTTAGAACAGCTATTAAAGAACCTGAGGAATTAGGTTATTTTTTCATGGCCATTGCCATTGGTCTGGGTTTCGGGGCTAATCAGCTCTTACCAACGGTAATTGGAGCATTTGTTTTGTTCCTGATTATTTTTTTGGCGGGAAAGAGGTCGACAAAAAGTATGAGCAGTCAAAATCTTCTAGTTAGTAAGATCGCAATGGAAGGCGAAGACAGAAGCACAATCCAAAAAAATATTATGGATATTTTGGCTCATAATTCGTCGCGGACAGAACTCATCAGAATGAACCTCAATGAAGACCAACTCGATTATAATTTTTTAGTGGTTCTCAAAGACATGAATGGCATTAATGATATCACGAAGGATTTGACGGGCCTTGACAATAAAATGTCCATTACATTTATCGACAGCCAGAATATGACCATATAAATATCTGATACATTAAACATTTGCTATGCTAATTAATTCCAAAAAAAATACTAAGAGAGGAGGAATAGTTCCCCTAGCTGTTATTTGCTTTATAGTATTAGCCCTATTAAAGTTCACTGTTGATTCAAAACCCGGTTTCTTTGGCATTAATAGTTTTAGTAACAAAACGAATCCCGATATTGAAACACCCGTTGAATTGGTCTCAAACTTATATACAGAAGATCTTTTGGAAGGTGCCAAAAACCAAATTTACGCCAAGGACCATTTTACACTTTATTTGAACAACGAACTTGGAGCACCAACCTTAATGGCGGTTTATAAAGATTCACTTAGTGATATGGAGCGTGATGGTAGATTTATAGCTTACCTATATCTAAAAGATCCTTCAGATTGGCGGAGAGCTAATCGGCAGAAAGATCATATATTATTAGTCAAAGAAAAACTTTACCCGATCGAGAAGGAAATAGACGGTCATACCTATTATATTTTCAAATTTCGATTGGAGCACCCTTATTTTAAGTTTGAAAACTTAAAAAAACTTAGATTCGTCAGGCTTGTCCCGCAAATTAGTCCATTTAACGAATTTATTATTGAAAAGGATAGTCTTCCACCCATATACACCATATCAAACTCTTTCAAAAATCTTCAGCTCTCCTTAAAGTCAAAGTCTTTGGAAAAAATAACAAAAAAAAGGGATGAAGCTTTAAAGTTGGGTATTCTGGTTTCAAGTGATGATGATTTTGTCAAAGCAAAAATTAGCGCTGAGGGAAAGAAGGATATTTCCGCTTCTATTCGTTTGAAAGGAGATTGGACAGACCACCTGGAGCATGCTTCAAAATGGTCGTTTAGAATAGTACCTGAGGGAGAAAATACTCTATTCGGAATGAGAAAGTTTTCTGTTCAGCATCCAAAATCAAGAAATTATGCATGGGAATGGCTCTTTAACAAGGTGGTGAAGGACAACGATCTTATAGGCCTGCGTTATGATTTTATAAACGTTACAATGAAATTGACTGACAAGGATTCTATTATTAAAATGGGAATAATGGCCCTTGAGGAAAGTTTCGATAAAATATTGATCGAGAGTAACAATAGAAGAGAGGGACTCATTTTGGGTCTTGACGAAACTATGATATGGGACGATAGGAAGCAAGTTAAAGCTTTACATTTAGACTATCCTGAAGATTTAAACGTGCCTAAGGTTAGCATGCTTCCCATAAAAATTTACAATGAAAACAAAACACTTAGCACACCTAACCTTGCAAAACAATTTGAAGTGGCAAAAAACCTAATGGTTGGTCTTCGAGATGGGAAATTAAAGCTTTCGGAAGTTTTTGATGTGGACAGGCTGACCTTTTATATCGCACTTTCCAATTTATTCGGTGGTCATCATGGTCTCATGCCAGAGAACATTCGTGTCTACTATAACCCTGTTACACATCTATTAGAGCCCGTTTCTTTTGATTCCAATTCGGGAATGAAAATTCGAACCCTACGCTCATATCCTATCGGAAAGTCCGATAAAGTTTTTCAAGCAAAACTGAGGGAAAATTATGAGAAAGTTTCGTCAGCAAAATTCATTAAAGCCTTTCTAACAAAATACTTGAAAAACGCCAACGCTATCAGTCTCGGTCTTTGCGGGGAATTCAACAATGTGTCTCTAGACATCGAAGTGCTTGAGCACAATGCCAATATGATAAAAAAAACTATCAACCCGAATACGAGCATTGAAGCTTCCTTGATTTCTTTTGAGAAGGAAAGTATGCAGTTAGAGGTCAGAAATTTTTCTGAATTCCCCGTTATTATTGATGCCTTGGTCCTGGAAAATGGAAAATCACTGAACCAAGTGAAACAGCAAGTAATCATTGCCCCTGGTGACAGTTCGAAAGTAGGTTTTCAAATGAAGCGATCGTTCAACAACGCTTTCGTTTCCAAAAAAAACAAGGAAGGTGGGTTTCGATTCCCCAAAGACTTGGCCAAAGTGCGTTTAAGACATTATTTTGTCGGCTCTGATTTAAGTCGATATTCGAACATACAAGCCTTTAGCTCAACCTTGGATTTCGGCATTATCAAAAATCTTTTTGTAAAGGACAACGTAAAAGAGTTTGATTTTATCCGATTCGATGAGTCTTTGGGCACCTTGTCCTTCATTGCCGGTGAATTTCAATTGAATAAGACACTATTTATTCCCGGAAAGTACAAAGTGAACATTGAGCCCGGCTTTCAGTTGGACATTACCTCTGAAGCCTCCATTATTTCTTATGCTCCGTTTCATGCCATGGGGACAAATGAAAATCCTATTCGGTTTGTTTCTACAGATAATACGGGAGGAGGTATTTTTGTCTCTTCCACTTCAGAGAAATCGGTTTTGGAACATACCTATTTTAATGGCTTATCCATTCCTAAGGTAGATTATTGGGAACTCTCTGGCTCCGTTAACTTTAATGAAGCCGACGTAGATCTGAGTCACTGTGTATTCAAAAAGAATCGTTCAGAAGATGCCCTAAACGTCATTCGCTCGAATTTTACTTTAGACCAGAGTACATTTATTGACACCTATTCGGATGCTTTTGACGGCGATTTTGTAGAAGGAAGTATCACCAATTCAACTTTTGTCAATTCAGGCAATGACGGTATCGACGTTTCAGGCTCTAACTTGACTTTGGCCAATATTGTAATAGAAAATCCTTCTGATAAAGGTTTAAGTGCTGGCGAGGGCAGCACAATGACCGGAAACAAGATCAAAGTTAACGGAGGGGAAATCGGTGTGGTTAGTAAAGACCTCTCCACAATTACCCTAACCGATGTTATAATTGAAAATACAAGATTGGGTATTGCCTGTTTTCAAAAGAAAAGTGAATTCGGGCCAGGTATCGTGAATTTAAAAAACCTGAGATTTTCCGGTATTGAGGTGCCGTATTTAATTGCGAAAAATTCTGATTTAATTATTGACGATGTGGTCATGCAAGACAAATCGGAAGATGTTATCGACAAAATGTATGGTAATGAATATGGAAAAAGCAGTAAATAAACCTGTTCAAGATTCGAACATTCGTTTTGAACGTAAGTTTCTCTTTCAAAACTGTCATGTTCAAGATATCGTTCAGAGCGTCTACCGCAATTCATATGGCTTTCAAGAAATCTTCCATAAAAGAAAAGTAAATAACATATACTTCGATGATTCCAATTACAATTTCTACAAACAAAATGTAGAAGGTGTGGCCAATCGCAAGAAACTTCGTTTGCGATGGTACGGGCAAAACACCCTCGAAATCGAAAACCCCGCCATTGAAATCAAAAAGAAAATGGGTGAAGCGGGCGATAAGGATTCTTTTCGTTTAAAAGGGCTTTCCCTTGACTTAGCAACGCAAACTCCCAACGATATCCATACTTTTCTGTTAAAAAACATAGAAGAAAACCTTGCTGTTCATCAGGCTTTGAACCGGTTGCATCCCACTTTAATCAATACCTATGAACGTCGTTATTTTCTTTCGTTTTGTGGTCGTTATCGTATTACTGTAGATTTTAATCAGGCCTTTTACAATCCCAACTACGTAGTTCTAGAAAATAGCCGACGAAAAATCAGTGACATCGTGCTTGAATTGAAATATGCTGTTGAAGCAGACAATGAAGCGCGACAAGTTTCACAACAGATCAAAACGCGATTATCTAAAAATTCAAAGTATGTCAACGGTATTAATTTGTTGTACCATAACGATTTGGCATAACAATAGTATCAGATTTTAAATAATACTGTTTGATGTCTACAAATATCATATCAATAAAACTAAAACGGCCGATATTCTTCTTATTGATGTCTTTTGTTCTAATACAAAGTTGCGGCAGTACCAAAGATTACTATACCCTACCCGCTCAGGTTTCCGGGGAAAGCTTTAACGCGGTCATTGAAATACCCGCTGGCACCAACAAGAAATACGAATATGACCCAATTCAAAGGCAGTTTATTGTTGATATGGAAAATGATAAAGAGCGCGTTATCGACTTTTTGCCCTATCCTGCCAACTATGGTTTTATCCCATCTACACTCTCCAAAAGCGATACAGGAGGTGATGGTGATGCTTTGGATGTCTTGGTTATCTCGGAAACCATAACTACGGGAACGGTCCTGGAAATCATTCCTATAGCTATTCTAAAGCTTATTGATGACAGCAAAACAGATCATAAGGTTATTGCCGTGCCCCAGGATAAAAGCAAACGAATTATTCGGGCCACCACTTATGCTAAACTTACCAAAGACTACCCAGAGCTTCTTGAAATTGTTGAGTTGTGGTTTTTAAACTACAACCCCAAAGATAGTAGCTCAGTAGAAGGATGGGGTGATGAAAAAGACGCTCTTAAAGAAATAAAAAAACATGAAAACAAAAAAAGGAAGTCGAGGAACATAGAAACAAGTCTCAAGGACCAATAATTGATTTGTATAATACTGAATATTAGGCCGGCAATGTGTTCTCATAAAACAATCAATTTAACAATGAATTCAATCCTTCAGATTTTAATGCAGAAATATTTCCTTAATTTCGCAGTAAATGCCAACCCTAATGCATGATATTAAAATATATAGGATAAGTATCATTTTGAAGTCCTGAAACGAAATTATGCTATTTAATTCTCTCGATTTTGCCATATTTCTTCCGACTGTATTCATACTATATTGGTTTATTACTAATAGAAATTTAAAAGCACAGAACCTATTAATTGTCCTGGCTAGCTATTTTTTTTATGGCTGGTGGGATTGGCGGTTTCTTACACTAATTATATTCAGTACACTGGTTGACTACACCGTTGGCATTGCACTTTCCAGACAAGCAAATAATACTAAAAGAAGTATGCTGCTCTGGACCAGTATTTTAGTCAATCTTGGTTTTCTTGGTTTTTTTAAATACTACAATTTCTTTCTTGATAATTTCGTGACTGCATTTTCATTCTTTGGTGCTGAAATTCAAGCCAATTCTTTGAGCATTATTCTACCAGTTGGAATAAGTTTTTATACTTTTCAGACCCTCAGTTATACCATTGATGTTTATAAAAGAGAGCTTGAGCCCACAAAAGATATTATTGCTTTTTCCGCATTTGTAAGTTTCTTTCCTCAATTGGTTGCTGGCCCCATTGAAAGGGCCTCCAATTTGCTGCCTCAATTTTACAAAAAAAGAAAATTTGACTACTCTAAAGCATCAGATGGTGTGCGGCAGATTCTGTGGGGTTTATTTAAAAAAATGGTTATTGCTGACAACTGTGCGGAATACGCAAATGAAATTTTTAATAATTCTGCCAATTTCAACGGAAGCACACTTTTTCTAGGCGCTTTGTTTTTTACCTTTCAGATCTACGGAGATTTTTCGGGTTATTCAGATATTGCAATAGGAACATCTAGGTTATTTGGATTTAATCTGAAGCAAAACTTTGCATTTCCCTATTTTTCAAGAGACATTGCCGAATTTTGGCGCAGATGGCACATATCGTTGTCGACCTGGTTCCGGGATTATCTTTATATCCCTCTAGGAGGTAGTCGAGGCGGAACATGGATGAAAATTAGAAATACCTTTATTATTTTTATCGTAAGTGGTTTTTGGCATGGCGCCAATTGGACTTTTATAGTTTGGGGTGCTCTTAACGCCATCTATTTCTTGCCCCTATTGCTGAGAAATAAGAATAGGGTTCACTTAGGTGCCATTACCACGAGCTATTATTTTCCTTCCTTAAATGACGGAATCAACATGATGATAACCTTTCTTTTAACGGTCTTGGCTTGGGTGTTTTTTAGAGCGGAGAATATCGGTCATGCGGTAAATTACATTTCTGAAATGTTTTCATCTTCATTATTTGCCATGCCAGAAATGATGCCTTTAGAAATTATGTTGTTGATTGCCCTATCTCTCATTATTGAATGGTTCGGCAAAGAAGGACTTTACGCATTGGATGTTTTAAATAAAATTAAATCGCCATTTATCAAACTTGGCATCTCCTTCCTTCTAATCATTTTTACCATTCTTTATATGTCTAACAGTGAGCAAGAATTTATTTATTTTCAATTCTAAGACATGAAAAAATTCATATTTGAAATCGTCTTGCTTTTTCTAATTGTTACAATTACAATAAACTATATTAATAACTTGGATAAACCGCCTCGGGTTAATAAAATTTTAAATATTAATGAAAATTTGGACATTATTAACCTGGGGACTTCTCACGGAGCCAACTTTAATTACGCCACCCTTTCTATCCATGGAGAATCTTTTAACAGGGCCGGGAATACATTATATTATGATTTGCAGAATTATAAATTTATAAAGAATCATTTGACAGATGGTGCTATTCTACTACTTCCGATTTCCTATTTTTCGTTCGGTTTGGATGAAAATAGAACAGACAGAGGTGTCGTTAATCCATTTGTGAATGATTTTTATGAATACCTGCCCAGAAAATCGATCTATTCGTATTCGGAAAAAAGGGCAGTAAGCCTTAAAATTAATAGGATACAAAAAAATTTCAGGAATTTATTTCCCGAAAAAAAGAAAATAAAGAAAAAGAAGAAGAAAAGTGTTTTAGATACTGTCTCTCACGAAGAAATGTTAAAATCTTTTGCAATTAAACGCGTGGTGCATCATAAAAAAATTGGTACTTATTCCAACCCAGACAAAAATATCAACTACCTTAAAACGCTTATTGATGACGCCAAGCAATCTGGATATCATCCCGTTCTGATTACTACACCATATTACATAGAGTACGCCGAAAGATTTGGAGCAGATTGGTTGACCAAAAATTATTATCAATATATCACCCTAATCAGTGCACAAAACAATATCCCATATTTAGATTATGGAAACGACAACAGAATTAGTTCCATTCCGGAATTATTCAAGAATTCTGATCATCTAAATAAAAAAGGAATCGCTGTGTTCAATGAAATTCTATTCGATGACTTGGTAAAGCTCGGGCTGATTTCCGTAGATGATGTAATAAAAAAAAAAGAACAAATAAAAATTATTGGGTTAGAGAAGTAATTGAATCCTTGGCTCACAGAATGTACTTAGAATAGTCTTCAATTATAATATCCAGGCACATAACATAAGAGAATACAGTATTCTATTGGTCATCTTCTGAGTGCATTTTGAATTCGCAGAGGGTCACAATAAAAAATGAAAATAATAGTTCATATTTTTAACTAAACTTTAGTGAATGAAAAAATCACGATTTTTTTTACTAATATTACTTTCTCTTTCACTAATTGTAATTCAATCTTGCTCTGATAGCCAAAATGATTCTGATGGTGATGGGGTTACTGATGATATTGATCAATGCCTAAAAACACCTGTTGGTGAAGTAGTAGATGGTTTGGGATGCCCAGTGAATAATTGTCCACAAGAGGGAACGCCCTGTGATGATGAGGACCCCAATACTGATAACGACACTGAAGATGGAAACTGCGACTGTTCAGGAACACCTATAAGTCATACAGCAATCAGTTTTGCAGCCTTTGGGGATTACGGATCTGGGTCCCAAAATGAAGCCAATGTTGCCAACCTTGTTGCAAGTGTTGCGCCTGATTTAATTATAACCACAGGTGACAATCGTTATAATGCGTTATTAATGGATGAGACCGTAGGTCAGTTCTATTGTGCCTTTTTAAATAATTCGGGAAATGGCCCCAACTGTGAAGGTGGAAACAGTCACACCAATTCGTTTTTTCCATCCACAGGGAACCATGATTATACAGACGGAGGAGGCATAAACGAGTATCAGTCATATTTTGATCTTCCTGGAACGGGCGTTTCTACCAGCGATACATCAGACAGTGAATTATATTATGACTTTGTTGTTGGGCCTGTTCACTTCTTTACTATTGACAGCTATGCAACCTTAAATAGTCCTTCAGAGGAAGCAATTCAGAAAAATTGGTTACAGGAACAATTAGCGGCTTCTACTGCTGCTTGGAAGATTGTATATTTTCATCACGCACCTTTTTCTTCAGCAGATCGACATGGTTCTGACCCCCAGATGCAATGGCCTTTCAATATTTGGGGTGCTGATGCGGTTATTGCTGGACATGACCACACATACGAGCGACTACAAATAGATGGTATTCCTTATTTTGTAACCGGACTTGGAGGCTTAAGTGTTCGAGATTTTGGTACTCCCGTTGCAGGAAGTCAGGTTCGCTATAATGGCGATTTCGGATCAATGTTTGGAGAAGCAACGGATACCTCTTTGATTTTTCGATTTATCAATGTGCAAGGAGAATTAATAGATACATACTTGATTCAATAATTAAAAGATAAGACTTCACCTTTTTATAGAACCTTATCCTTTTATTCGAGACATTTCCTAACGAGGTATTTATATTTGCAGGTGATGCCGGTGCTTATGATAGGGGTATTATGTATGATAAGACCAACAATATTACCTTGATCACTTCGGGAGTGGGGAGTAGAAAAGAAGATAATATCGTCATCACGCGAGTAGCTAATGATGGTTCGGTTAGCTTTGACCTCATCTCATTAAACAACAAAACACTGGATGGTTTAGGGAAGTTAGAGGATTATGACTTGAAGTAATAACCGGTGCTTATCTCCTAAAAGTTGTATAAACTCATACAGTTTGGTTTACCTTATTTCCCGTGCTGTATAGTTCATATTTGGTACTTATCAAAGGTATGAGAAAATTAAACTACTATACGATTATAGTTTTATGTAGAACTTACTTTAAAAACCTCTTCAATATATTTCTCAGCCAGCTTGTCATAGGTAAAGTTCTTTAAAAGATACTCTTTGCCATTCCTGCCTAGTTCATCCAGATACTCATGCGTCTGATTTTTAAGATAGGTAATCGCATTCTGTATCTCAACTGTATCCTCAGCCGGAATTGCAATACCGCATTTTGCTATGGATACGGGATGGTCTAAAAAATCTCCGGACATTAAAATGGGTCTTTCAGAATACATGTATTCAAAGATTTTTTGCGGAGAAATCCCAAAATCAAAGATTTTGGCATCATTCAATGCGGTATACAACAAATCACACCTTTTCAAAAAGGGAATCACTTGTGATTTTGGCACCTTGTCTAGAAAAATAACGTTCTTGGAACTATTAATTTTCATTAGTCTTTCTTTTTCATTTCCAGATCCTAATATCAGCAAACAGACATCTTCTTTATAGTCTTGCATGGCCTCAACCATATATTCCATGGCATTTGCCTTTCCCAAGGTGCCCGCATAACCAATTACAAACTTATCTTTTGGTATTTTACTATCCAAATCACTTCTGATTTTAACAGCGGTGTTTATATCTATTATATGATACCCATTTGATATCCAAGTAAACTTAAAGTTATCATGCTGTAAAACATTTTTTATGTGCTTATGCGCATTAGTCAGGACGGAAACATTATGGTCGGCCCTTTCATATCCTAATTTCTCAACCCAGGCTAAAAACCTTACAAAGGGATTGTTCTTTGAATAGCCGCCCAACTCTATAAGAGTCAAAGGCCAAATATCCCTGGTTTCGAAAATAAATTTAGTTTTCGGGAATTTTTTTTTGAAATAAAAAACTACATTTAGAACCGGTAATAAGGACATGGATGAAACTATTATATAGTCTGGTTTTGGCAGCTTCTTTTTGGGCAGGAAAAAAAGTAGAAAGCAAAAAATAGACCAGCTCAAAATACGTTGGACACCTTTACTGTTTTTAAATCTATTTCCCCTTACTATTACCGTTCTGGTAGTATTATCAAGAATTTTGAAAAATCCTTTTATTTTGTAATCCTTATGCGGAACATGTGAAAAAGAGGAGGTAATTAAGGTGACATCGTATCCTTTTTCCTTAAAAATCTCGCTAAGATAGGAGTGTCTGTAACCATTTCCGTTTAACTCTGGTGTAGTAAGGTATTGGTTAATAATCCAAATATTTTTTTTCATCATTTTTCCTGAATAAAAGATATACGCCTCTAAAATCTATCAATTTTTTAGATAATTCAACCAAATGATTTTAACTCTTTTACTATCATTTCACCTGTCTCACCTGTTCCGTATAAATTTAAATCAAAGTTAATCTGGTTGTTTTGAATTCTTTTATAGGTTTCAAGTATCCGGCCTGTATCATGACCTGTCAGGAAATTAACTTTGCTCTCCAATAGTTCAACCCATTCTGTTTGATCTCTAACAGTAATACAAGGTTTTTTAAAGAAAAAGGCTTCCTTTTGCAAGCCCCCACTATCTGTAATGACCAAATCACAATTCGATAACAGCCATATCATTTCAAAATAACCTACAGGTTTTAACATTATGATGTTCTTAGCTGGCACTATCTTAAACTCATCCAATTTTTTTTGAGTTCTCGGATGTAATGGCAGAATAACACTTTTGTCCTTTGATATCTCCGCCAAGGCATCGAATATTGCTGACAATTTTTCAGCGTCATCCGTATTTTCTTGACGATGTATGGTTGATAAAA
>JAHEJC010000179.1 GCA_024639065.1 Lewinellaceae bacterium
CACCATGCTCGTTGGTTTACGTTTTCGCTAGGTTCATTCAGTTCATTTTCTAAATCCTGCAAGTATTTCTCGTTTAAGGAGAGCAATTCCTGTTTGGTTTGTTCATTTTGAAAACCTTGGTTATCAATTGAAATATAGACCGGTGTGGTATGCGCAACCTGGGTTGGGCCTGCATCAACACGGGCGGCAATCCACAACCCTTTTTCCACTTCTAGTTCGAAATCCAGACTCAGATGATTTGTTGATTGCCCGTTCCTGCCTGGGGCAATTTCCTTTATAACTTCTCCGTGTGCTATAATTACTAATTTGGATAAAGGTACTTGCTCAGGGTGTCCATAGGCATTGGCTCGGATCGTTACGGTTTGTTTGCCCGAAAGATTGATTTCATCTCCGGGAATTCTGTCATTTACCTGAAAAAACAACATCGGCCCGGAAGAAACAAAAGTGTGTCCGGCAACCAGATTTTCTTTCCAGGAATCATAGGTGAGATCTCCATCGATGCGGGTATAAAAACGCACATCCCCAATCCGGGCATTCCAGGAAGGTCCTGGTGTACCAAACCGTGGACCATTTCCACACCAAGGAAAATCAGAACCCGCAGTGGCGGTAAGTTTATAGCCCAGATTTAAAAAATGATAATAGTTTTGAGTAAGCAAGGGTCCGCCATCTACACAAAATTGGAGTAACTCCAGGAAATCAACCTTACCATCCAACACATCCATGGTCATACCCCGGAATCCATGAAAGGACATTCCCTGGTGTGCGTAACCTGTTATCCCATTTAACTCGTGCACCCGATCGAACACTTTGTCGTATAAATAATATTCATTACTAAATCGGACAAATTCATCTGCTACCATGGCAATTGTATGACCTACTTCATGGGTCCTGGGTTCTTCCTGTCCAGCAGTCAACAACCTTTCATGCTCCTGGTACACACCCTCTTTGCCAAAAGCGTATTGACCAAAGTAAGTCGTCCAGAAGTCGCCCATTTGTAGCATGACTCCCACATTTAATCCTTCTGCTTCTATCCATTTAAGGATAAGCGGATTTTCTCTGGGGGATCTGCGAATATGGATATGATCATCTGCCGAATACCAGCCCGAGTCAGCCATATGGATCCACCTATTCATCTCAAATTCAAATTGCTGTCCTTGGTAGCTACTGACTTCTATTTTGTGGGATTGATCCAAATACTCCATTCCTTTGGACAGTTCGATCTGGTAGGTTCCTGGTGTTAAATCAAGATTAAATAAACCATCCACGTAAAACGAACTGTCCGGTTGAAAACTATATCGTTCTGGTTGATCATTGCGCCCGTACATGATGGAAATGACCTCTTTGGGAACTGGTCCAACCTTCCCACGAGAATCAGTGATTTTAACTCTGACCGGGGTTTCCTTCTTCGTTTCAAAATCAGTTACGCTAAATTTTATGGACGAACTATTCTGCTGACAATTTCCATGAACAAATGATAAAATAACTAGAAGTAGAAATACGGATTTTTTTAATAATGATATGACTTTAATAGGATCCATCCTTCATAAAGATACAACAGATAAGACTTTCAAGCGGCTTATATTAGCATTCGTGATTTTTCATTGACGAGATAGATCCAAATTAAGATATAAATCGATTACTACGTGGAGAAATCATAAGGACTTAATCAATTTGGTCAGATAACCCATCCGTAAACCCAGGTATTATTCAACAAACTCCCGAGGCTTCACCAATTCCTGAAATGGAGGATAATCAAATAGATTAGTAAGTCGGAAATCATCGGCGTAAAGACGGAATCCAAAGGGCACACCTTCTTTATGCGCTTCTTCCAATAGATCAGTTGCCAACTTCCTATTTCCAACTAGCGCATTTAGGGTACCCAGGTAATAGGTTCTAGATCCCCTGCCATACTTTCTATTTGGTCTTTGTTCGAGCTCCGATAGCATTTGATGCACTGATAATGTATCTCCTGAGTTGGTCAGCATAAAAGCCAAATCACCCCACGAGCTGTAATTGGAAGAATCCTCCTGCAGGATCGCCTTACATTTTTCAATGGGTGCTTCAAAGTCCCCATTGAAAAACTGTCCCCAGTGATCGTGGCCGTGTTTACTTTTCACCAGATGATCAATATATCTCTTCATCATCTCCATTTTTCCCATCATATACAACTCTTTGACCACAACCTCATACAGCCAATCACGCTGATCATTAGCTATTCCTAGCGTTGATTCAGCGTACATACTCAATAAGGTGTCTATCAGATCAAATCGATCCAGCCGCACACAGGCCTTGATCGGATAAGCTTGACAAAACCAATTATTCGGTACACACTCGAGTGCGTATAACTCATCAATTATCTCCTCATACCGGCCCAGTGCGAAATAGGATCCGAAGCGAGGATGGTAGAAGAAACTTCCCGTACGGCATTCAGGATTTGGATACAGGACAAGGCATTGATCGCCAAATGCAAGTGCCTGATCTGGAAGACCTATTCGGTATGCAGAATTGGAAGCATTGTAAAGGGTTATTACATCATTGGGATCATATTCAGCCATTCTAAACACAATCTTTGCTGCCTGGTGAATATCATCCTTCATGATGACGGACATGTATTCCAGGCGCATTTGGGTCCAGGGATCCAATGCTGGATTTTGATCCCGAATGAAATTCACTAATGAATCCGCATCGGCCCGTCTTCCCATATTACCATATGCGGTGGAGATTTTCAATAATGCCTCATAGAAGGTAGTGTCGAGTTCGTAAGCCTTCATCAAGTGGTCTATGCTCTTATTATAGTCTGATCCCCAGGTCTTGTCAGCAGTTTGATACTCCCTGAATGCATCGTACCGGGGAGGATTCTCAGCCCATCTCGTTTTCCCACTTAATGCCCAGATGGATGTGATTTTTTGAGTGGCTTGGTCGAGTATTTTTTCAGGTTCTGAACTGAAACCTTTGAAGTGACCAAGGCTACGCTTTTCGTAGGTGCTCAGATCAATTAAATCGACAAAGAGCTCGAGGTCATGTGATGCTGCATCCATTTTGAAGTATCGACCCTCAATGACAATGTCCAAACTCGTTCTCTCTATAAAATCCTTGGTAATATCTTCGTATTTCTCCGCGGATCCTGCATCAATCACTTTACCTTCGGTGACTTCGAGCAGACTGCGTGAGATCCAATAGGGTGCCATGGCGCCAAATTCATCCAGCCATCCGCTAGCTGACCCAATGAAAGGAAGAACTGTTACTGTTTTGTCGCGAAGGAGGTTTACTTCTTGAGCGGTAAATCCTTCAATCCTTTTACCCGCGGATAAATTCATCCACAACGTGGCACCTAATCCCGTCCCCACAAATCCAATAATGAGCCATTTGATGAGTCCCATCTTCATCTTCTCCTTATTTTCAGATTTCGGCTCCTTTCTGCGTGCTAATTCTTTATCTAAGATCTCGTCATCAACAAATAAAGCGTACAACCTCCAAGACTCACTTACGTTTTTGAGATACTTTTCTCCCAGCATCTCAGTTAAAATTCCTTGCTTGTTGTGTATATTCCTATACACAGATTCCGTGATCAAAATCTGACCTTCATCAGCGAGCGCTTCGAGGCGAGAAGCAATATTTACACCTTCTCCAAAGATGTCATCATTCTTAATAATTATTTCACCTTCGTGCAAGCCGATCCGAAGTTGATATTGTTGTTGAAGCGAGGCTCTTCGGATGGCAGCTGAGCACATGACCGCATCGTAGGTGTTCCCAAAAGATGCCATAACTCCATCTCCCATTTCTTTGAGTAACTGGCCGTTAAATTTGGCAATCATGGTTTGATGAATCCCGCGGTTCTTTTCTAGCAGGTCCAGTGCTTTCTTTTCGTTGCGGCCCATCAACGCCGTGTACCCCACGATGTCCGTGAACATGATTGCAGCGAGCTGTCGTTTGGACATTCCTTCGAGTTTTTTAATGAACAAACTCTATTTAAGTTCACAGCCTTTGTCGCTTCTCTGACTCCGGCGGATAAACCGGCCTCTCCTGGAAACAGACAGGTTGGCTGCCATGCAACGTGAACTTGTTACGAGGTTTTGTTACCTTAAATTTACGAAATAGTGAGGATTGGTCTGTTTCTGATGAAAAATAATAGTCCAGGTTTGAGAATGGTAATCCTGAAGCCTTGAAATCTTGAAAAAATCAATAAAGAGAAGGTAAAAGAAAAGCTTCTTATAAACTTGTTGGCCTTATTTGAAATGACGAATACCCGAACATTCGATTGACGAACATTCGAATGATGGCCTTGATATGTTGGTTTAGCAATTCTTGCTTCTCAAAGCACCCCACTGGCTTACCAATCCATCTGGAGTTTTGAATCCACGAGGCCATGATGCCGCGAAGCCATGAGGCCATGCTTAACGGATTGCTTCACTCCGTTGCCAATGACAGATTTATACAACTCGCAGATAATCAAAGATATAATTATGGTTGTAAGCACTTAGAAGAATAGGTTCCTATTCAGATTCGAGTATTGGTTTGATGAATAAAGTTAGCATGATATAAGTAAAGATTGCGGGTGGGCCCCGGCTGTCCAGTGCGGACGCTAAAGGTCAGCATCTTGAGGTGCGCCCGCCCGTCCGAAGCTTTAGCGAAGGCGGGGGAGCCTGCACAGGCGGGCGGGTATTGGACAGCCTTGATTTTTTTGTTTCGTTTTTTTATCTAACTAAGAAAAAAATGAAAGACATTTCCACGCTTAAATTAGTCTATTTGAACAAGCAATGAATTGCCACACCAATTTTTTTTTAATACAAAAGATGGTCTCCTTACAATGCCTCCTTATAAACACAGTAGTTATAATTAGACTAACTTTCGTTCTTTTATCCGTAAACTAAAAGCCAAAGATTACATATGTCATTTCCTCATTATGCTCAATAAAAATTGAGTGATCTCTCGCAATGACTGAAAGTGTTGAGGCGACTTTTATCACAAAAATTTGAAGCCATGAAGCCTTGATGCCTCAATGCCATGAAAAAGTTAGCTGGTGACTTCTTATTCGATCCTCGATATCGTTTGCTTTTCGGGTAATCTCAATCAATAAAGCAGAATTCTAATAGGCTTCGTATACTTAAAGGGAATAATCCACCCTATTGTCCTTAAAGTTGATTAATTTTATACAAAAAATAAACTATGTCAATAAGAACCGCAAAAGCAGAATGGAATGGCACTTTAAAGGAAGGAAAAGGTGTTATGCAATTTAGTAATTATGATGGGCCTTATACCTTCAAGTCAAGATTTGAAGAAGGAGATGGTACCAATCCGGAAGAACTAGTGGGGGCCGCCCATGCAGGTTGTTATTCTATGTTTTTATCCGCATTGATCAGTGGTGAAAACTTATCGCCTGCAAGTATTAAGACAACTGCCAAAGTACATCTTGGAAAAGATGACATTGGACCGGTAATCACTTCAATTGAATTAGATTGTCAAGTAGTTTGTGAAGGGCTTACTCAGGATAAATTTGATGAATTGGCAGCTGCGGCTAAAGCAAAATGTCCAATCTCCCGGTTGTATGATACAGATATTAAATTGACCGCAAACTTGATGTAATTAAGAATAGCTTTGAACAAATAAAAAAATTAGGGCTAAATATTGCGGTATTGAACTAGGAATCTTAGTTTTGCTACCGCTGTTATAAAAGATATAACAATTTTATTATTGGTTCGGTAGTTCAGCTGGTTAGAATACCTGCCTGTCACGCAGGGGGTCGCGGGTTCGAGTCCCGTCCGGACCGCTTAGATTATAAGCTTCAATCATAGAAATGGTTGGAGCTTTTTTAATTTATGTATGTCAAATGGATATATGAAGTTTCTACTGACCTACCCACTTATTTGATTCATAAATAGCCAAAATATATTTTGATTCAATGATTAAAAATTGACCGGTTCAATAAAATGCAGTAACTTGAAAGAGTTACCCATATTTTTATCCATTGAATGCAGGCCTCAAAAAATTACTTCTAAATACTATCGTTAGGATAGAAACTCCTTCCCAGGTGGGCACCGGATTTTTTATTTATCCCGGTATGCTGGTGACCTGCGCTCATGTGGTTTGGGATGAAGATCAGGTCGCAAATACCATAGACATTTCTTTTGAAGGTAAAAAATACAAAGCAACCGTCCAGGGTATTAATCAGGATTCCTATGTGGACGTGGCCATTTTACAAATCGAATGCACCAATCATCATTGCCTCCAACTAAACCATGGCAAGTTATTTTTGGGCAATGCCTATTTTGCTCAGGGATTTCAAAAGGTGGATAAAAATGACTTTGAATTTAAAAGAGATACCACTACGTTAAAATACGAGGGCCCTGTAAATGAAGGCCCTCAGGAATTACTTAAATTTAAAGAAGGTCAAATCATCAACGGAATTAGTGGAGCACCCGTTCTCGATGCTCAAGGTCAAGTGTATGGAGTGATGAAAGCGACCAGGGATAAACACACAGATTTGGGAGGGGAAGCTATTCCCATAGCTAAGTTGGTCTCAGTTTTGAAGTCATTAAATCTAGATTGGCTGCTCCAGACGGTAGACCATCAAACAAGATTGAAAGCCACCTACCGGAAGTATATCTTTAGATTTGATCAATTAAAAAAGAGAATACCAAAATATGTCTTGCTGACGAGTATCATTGGGCTACTGATTTTATGGCTGATAAACCATCTGGGGTTTACTTACGGTACACCCATTTCGCTTACGCTGGGCATTATTGGATTCTTACTAGCCAATGATCGAGATGAAAGCTTTCAACAAGAACTTAAACTTTTCAAAGGATTAACTTCCCAACGGATGTTGAGTAATTTGCTAATTTTTCTATTGGGCATTCTCACCTGTTGTTTGTGGCTATTGGTAGGATCCGTTTCAATTCAAGCTAATGATATTGAGCAAGATGAAAAAGTTACATTTTATCACCAATATAAACCGGACGCTTCGACAACCGGTTATTTAGTCGCACCCTCCGGTGAACTAAGGTTTAATAAACTAATATCTCCATTCGGAGAACCTTATGTAATCGAAATAGCAGGATATGATCCTAAACCAGTGGAATTGAGTATTGGATTGGGAACGAAATTGACTTTTCCGACACATTTTAGTAAAGAACCGGTCCTGTATGTCAGGCTACCTTACCGATATTCTCAATATCCATTAATAGACTCTTGTTGGATATCTATTATATCAAGTAAGGATACTATAAAAATTTCTACGCTCAAAGGCAAGGGGGGTATATTGGTTGGCAGTGATAAAATGGATCTGGAAACACCTCCACGACAATGGGAAATTGATTTGAGAAGTTTGGGCGTTCAGACCAAGGACGATAAAGCGTATAATGATTATTGGAAATCATACATTCCCATAATTGATGGAATCGATCTGGACCCGGGAGTCACCTACTCAATTTCATTTCACTTTGCCAATGGGATGAACATGGCCAGTGACACCATAACCTTTAATGATAAAAACATAGTGGATGTATTACTTAAGTAAAATGCAATTTCATTCGAATTTATTTGGGGCGAAAATTATATTTTTTTTGGTGGTATTCACCTTTATCACAGTTACCCCATTAAATAGTCAGAAGCCTTCTGTAGAATTGGATTTTCGCTTTGAGCAAGGTACGGATTTGTATAATTTATTGATGTTCAATCAGGCGGCCGACTTTATTGATACCATAGTGTATAGAGGAAGAGAGCAACTCATAGAGGTGTTCAATGAATACATTGCTTTTTTGAATTTTAGCGCGGACTCAAGCACACATAAACTGACCATTAACCTTCTTTTTAATGAGCGACTAAGCGTAGGCGCAAATAGTTCATACCTACTTCAGTGTACCAAATCGAATCATCCTAACGATACCTTGATAATACCCTTCTTAGAACCAGCTGAATGGATATCTGATTTACCTTCATTTGAGAAAAAGATATATGACAAAGTAGCCAGTTTTTTGGTGGGAAGACATGAACAATTTTTGAGTACCTTGCCATTTAATGAAATTCCTATAACCGATAAACCATTATTCAACCCCATTGATATTGAATGGGTATTACCTTTTAAAGTGCAGGATCTTTCCATAGACACAACGGTCACCCGTTTCACTATATTTGTAACTACCCTTAATTCAAGTGGGCAGCCCACCCCCAAGCCGTACGAAGCTTTTTATGTAGGTAAGTATTCCAATATTAATCCGGCGGAAACCATATATCTTGAAGGAATCCGCACGGCTACCTTATCGCAAATTGATACGTCCAGAATTATACAGAAGCACGATGTATACATCCATAAATATCGATGGAGAAAGTTTATAGCCCAAAATTTACACACCGATTCCGAAGATATTCTATAAGCCTTATGAAAAAACTTAAGATCATCATATTATTTATTCTGGGATTGTGTTTACCCGAGATCACTACTGCGCAAGCTGGGGAAATGGACGAAAAAGCCTGGCAAAACCAATCCAAGAGTGTGGCTAAAGAATTTACAAACCAAGCAAGAATAATGCGGGTCGCGGACCTGGAAGGGGCAAAAGAATATTTAAGAGCCAGACTAGAAACATGTAAAGACTTATCCCGGCCTGGTCCTTGTCAAACCATACTCAACTTCACCCTGGGCTACTACTACCAGCTAGATGCTCAAGATCGATCTGACAGTCAGCTTGAACTACTACAAACAGCAAAATTATATTATGAGCAGGCGCTGGAAATATATCCAAATAATGAAAAAGTATTAACGAACTATCGTTTTGTACAAAGAGACATGGGCGACACGGAGGGGTTGATTAACACCGCACAAAAACTTACAAAGATATTTCCGGAACAAAAGGATGAATACTATCGTGAAATTGGAGATCTTTTGGTACTGGATTCAAATTACTCAGCGGCTTGCAAGTATTATTTACAGGCTTATCAGGAAAATCAAACCGAACCGTTGAACTGCGAAAGACTGGTTAATCATTACCTTAAAACAGGGACCAATTGTTTCGGAACAGCTGTTTTCAAATTTGCGTATGAGTGTAATGAGTATGGCCTCACCAATTTAGCATTGGACGTAGTCGAACAAGACATAAAGACACAGTTGAAAGGTGATCAACCATACTTTGATGGCCTGGTACATCTGATCAACCTGATGGCTGAAAATGGGTGGATAGATGCAGTGCGATTACAAAGAATTTTTGGAGAAAATGAGACCAGCTGGCCAGCTGATGTGAGAGAAATTAATACCCTTTTTGCAGGTAAAGCTCCTAATCTTCAATACTTGCATCATTGGAATTCAAAGAACCGGATCATGGAATCACCTTTGACTGGATTGGTCAGTCCGCTGACGGTAGCTACCAAAGTAGTTTATTCTAAAGCAAAAGATAATATCTACCAGAAAGGAGGGCTTAGGAATGCTGTTCTTTTATTGGAATCGGTAGTGAATTTGTATTACTCAAATTATGACATGGACGAACTTATTGCAACCGATCCAACTACTTTTTTCAATGCGGCCGGAGATTTAGCCAGCCTTTATCACAAGTACAAAAATCAGTTCGACCAGGATGGCAATAAATTGAAAAGGCTTACTAATTATCTGTTCAGAGTAAAAAATCGTTCCTATTCAAAAGGAGATATTAAACAAATTAGGAACTTTCATATCACATTGGGCAACATTTTTTATGAACAACAAAAAATATCAGGTGGTGGTGCTGCCAATGCGGAGTTTCAGTTAAGAAATGCGCTGGATGAAGATCGGCTGGGACCCATTGTAAATCCGGTCTTA
The DNA here is from genome assembly GCA_024639065.1 of Lewinellaceae bacterium. Lineage (GTDB taxonomy): Bacteria > Bacteroidota > Bacteroidia > Chitinophagales > Saprospiraceae > JAHEJC01. Next base: position 9,785 of record JAHEJC010000179.1, read on the forward strand.
CATAAAATGCTGGGCGATGTATATGTGATGCGATCAGATCCCAAAAGAGCTTCCCAGTCGTACATGGAGAGCATTCAAGACCACATGAATTTGGATAATCTTGCCAAAGCGGAAAGCCTGCACCGAGAAATCGTTGCCAAGCGTTTAACGACGAATAATACAGAGGAAGACCAGAAAATGAAAGCGCTTGCCAGGCTGATCAAACTAAGAAATTATTGGGAAGGCGACCATAAGGAAATAACCAATTTGGATTCGACAAGATTTACTCAACAGATCCAAAGAATGGAAAAAGAGTATACCTCCTTTGACCTATTAGACAAAAAATTTGTGGATGCCCAATTTTTTAAAGGCTACACAGATATAGCCATTCGAATTCCTAAAACGCAAGCTAATTATCGTCAGCAATTAAACTCAAAAGCACTGCAATTAAGTAAGGACCAAACCAGTTTTTCTACAATCAAAGATTATAACCGAATTCAAAACATAAAGAGTTCTTTTGAATTCACTTCTACATCCCCAACTAAAGCGCGAACTATCCAAACGCAAACTAAGTATGATCGGAATACGAAGAAAGACCCAATTGAATTTAAAACATTTGATATCATCAATTTAGGCCTGGAAGTGAAGGTTCCGATTATTTTGTATGATGTGAGTGAGGAGATTACTAAATATTATAGAGCAGAAGGTATAACCAAAAGTACACCGACCATCGAGTTAGAAAATAATCGGATCAATGTAAGAACGCTTAACCTGGAACAACCAAGAAGAAATTAATATCTAATCATTTGAGTAATCATACCTGTTATATCGAACTATTTCCTGCAGGAAATGGAGATGCCATATTAATTAGAATGGGGGATACCCTGATCATGATAGATGGGGGATACCCTTCTACCTACCGACATTATTTGAAAAAACGGTTGATTGAATTAAATAGGCAGGGTTTTCGAATTAATAGACTCATTGTAACGCATGTTGATGCTGATCATGTATCCGGAGTTATTCCTTTGATAGAAGAAAATGGTGACGCCAATAATCCAAGTATAATTCCCATCGATCAAGTATGGCATAATAGTTACAGGCACCTGCAAATTAATGAGAAAAAAATCGGTCATTTTTTAAGTCCTCCACAGGTTAGGTTGCCCATTAACTTGCATGACGACGATGCCGATATTTCTAGTGGCGATGTGAGTTTTAAACAAGGTACCACCCTCGGCGCTGTCTTATTAAAAGGTAAATATAATTGGAATGGTGATTTTAATGAAGGAGCGATTGTCGGCGACTCTTTAAAAAAAATCCAAATCGAAAATGAAATTGAGTTTACATTATTGACTCCAACCAGCGATTCGCTGAAACGCCTGGGTGACTATTGGCTTAGAAATCTAAGAAAGATATATGCTGGAGAAATTAATGAAGATTCATTCTTTGATGATGCTTATGAGAAATTATTAGAAATGGTTGAGAAGCCCGTTTTAGGTGGATCTGGAAATGTATCCGGAGGAAGCGATTTAGTCAAACAAAACCTGGATGAATGGATGTCTAAAACCCATGAAGATACGTCCGTTACCAATGGCAGCTCGATTTCATTTGTGCTGGAATACGCAGGAAAGAAAATGGTGTTTCTGGGAGATGCTATACCTAGCCACGTTTTAACCCAACTTGAAAAAAAAGTAGCCCATGATAAATTACCGATTGAGGCAGATGTTTTGAAATTGGCCCATCATGGCGGGTTTACTAATAATTCCCCTGAACTATTAAATAGGATAAAAGCAACCCATTATTTGTTTTCTTCAAATGGGAAGAGATATAATCATCCTCATTTAGAGACCATTGCCTGGTTATTGGAAATGAATAAAGATCATCATAAACACTTACATTTTAATTATGAACAAGATCGATTACACTACCTAAATAATCCAAATCTGAAAGTCAAATACAATTATGAAATTGGGCAAGTGGGCAAAAACGGGTACATTCAAATTGTCATTTAATGCTTTCATAGTATGCAGTTGGTGATTGCATGAATTAGCCTTGATTCATATCATACTCCTTCTTGACAAAGGTCCTTTCTTTTATCAGGGAATTGACTTCATATTGTTCCTTGAAACATTCTATAATAATCAAGAGCCATACAATGAGACCATTTAAGTATACATGGCTGGTATTATCGGGATGCATAATGATCGTATTCTCATGCCCCCATTTCGCACAATCTATGATCAGATATTCGATCAATGCAGGCAGCAAACAATTCTCCAATGACCAAATGCATTTGTCTGCCAGTATCGGTCAAGCGGGTCTAATAGGTACTAAACAAGTTGATGGATTAACAATGACCATTGGATTTCAGCAAATGGATGATAAGTTGGCTACTTCAATTCCATTACACTATGACGATATTGAAATTCAAATCTTTCCCAATCCTTTTTATGATGCCTTTTCTATACTCTTTAGTACA
>JAHEJC010000180.1 GCA_024639065.1 Lewinellaceae bacterium
GCATGTGCCGTCCTTTGTTCCAATAACTTTAGTAATTGGGTTGCACGTGATAGAACATCTTTAGGCATTCCCGCCATTTTCGCTACGTGGATACCAAAACTGTGGCTACTGCCTCCGGCTCGTAATTTTCTCAAAAAAACAATTTTATTTCCAATTTCCTTAACGGCTACATTGAAGTTATGAATACGGTCATATTGATTTGCCAATTCATTGAGCTCATGATAATGTGTAGCAAATAATGTTTTAGGTCTACCTTCATTATTTTCATGTAAATATTCAGCAATTGCCCAGGCAATTGAGACACCATCGTAGGTACTCGTACCTCTTCCTATTTCATCTAATAGAATCAGGCTTCGATTGGATAAATTATTCAGGATATTGGCCGTTTCATTCATCTCGACCATGAAGGTGGACTCCCCTGAGGAAATGTTATCAGATGCACCTACCCGAGTGTAAATTTTGTCTAGTAATCCAATATTAGCTTCTTGCGCTGGAACAAAACTCCCCATTTGGGCCATCAGACAGATCAAAGCGGTTTGCCTTAATAGGGCTGATTTCCCAGACATATTGGGACCAGTAATCATTAGAATTTGGTACTGATCGTTATCCAAAAATAAATCATTTTCAACATACGATTCTCCTATTGGTAAATGTTTTTCAATTACTGGATGCCTACCTGCTTTAATGTCAATTTTAAAATCTTCCAGAATACTTGGTTTGCAATAATTATTTGCCTGGGCAGTCATGGCAAATGATAAAAGGCAGTCCAATTGGGCAATCAATTGGGCATTGGATTGGATAGGTGGGACAAAATCGAGTAAATCAATAATTAGTTGGTGATAGAGAGCTTCTTCGATTGTCTTGATTTTTTCTTCAGCACCCAAGATTTTTTGCTCCAACTTTTTTAACTCATCGGAAACATATCGCTCCGCATTAGTAAGGGTTTGTTTACGAACCCAATGATCTGGAATAAGTCCTTGGTTTTTATATTTATTGGTTACCTCAAGGTAATATCCAAAAACATTGTTAAAACCAATTTTAAGATTGGTTATTCCAGTTGCTTCTGCTTCACTTTGCTGGATTTCTAGTAATAATTCTTTGCTGTTTTTTATTACATTTCGAAGATCATCAAGTTCATCTGAAACACCAGGAGCAATGACATTTCCTTTTGATAATAAAGTGGGAGGATCCTCTGCTAATGTCTTTTTAATTTCTTTTCGAATTGAGGCACAAAGCTGAATCTTTTCCCCGGTAATCGATAAATGTTTTAAAGAAGCTGATTGCAATAAATCCTTAATGGTTACTAATGCTTCCAGCCCTAATAAAAGCTGATATAATTCTCTAGGATTGACTTTACCTACACTTACTTTGCCAATAAGCCGTTCTAAATCACCAATTTTTTTGATCTGTTCAGCTAAGGCATCATGTTGTGCTGGATGTTTGATGAAATATTCTACTGTGTCAAGCCTTCGATCGATAGCTTCTTTTTGTATTAAGGGGAAAATAATCCAACGACGGAGACACCTAGCTCCCATCGGTGATATGGTATTATCCAGAATATTAATCAGTGGAATACCCGTATCATGTTGACTATGCAGTAATTCTAGGTTTTTAATCGTGAACCGGTCCAGCCAAAGGTATTCTTGTGCTTGTATTCTGCGGAGAGACTGTAAATGTTGAAGTTTATGATTCTCCGTATTACTGAGATAATGCAAAGCCGCTCCAGCAGCTATTTGTCCATGATCAAGATCATCTACTCCAAATCCTTTGAAAGTACTTACTTCAAAGTGATCTAGCAGTTTCTCAATGGTGTATTCAGTGGTAAATATCCAATCGTCTAATGGAAAGATATAATATTTGTCGCCATACTTATTTTCGAGATATGATTTCTTACCTTTTGCAATTAATATTTCAGAAGGGTTAAAACTTTGCAAAAGTTTGTCCAAATAATCGTCATCCCCTTCAGCCAGGTAAAATTCCCCAGTTGAAATATCCAAAAAAGCCATTCCATGCCGCTGTTTGGGATCGATATGTAGAACGGCCAGGTAATTATTCTCATTAAAATTAAGAATACTTTCATCTAAAACCACCCCGGGTGTTACAATTTCGGTAACACCTCGTTTAACGATCTTTTTAGTTTTACTAGGCAGTTCAAGTTGTTCACAAATTGCTACCCGGAATCCTGCTTTGACGAGTCGAGGTAAATACATATCCAACGAATGGTAGGGAAAACCAGCAAGCTCGACTTTACTGCCTCCATTGTTTCTTGCTGTAAGGATGATGCCTAATACTTTGGCAGCTTTCACTGCATCTTCCCCAAAAGTCTCGTAGAAATCACCTACTCTAAATAGCAATAATGCATCCGGATGCTGGGATTTTACCTGTGCATACTGCTGCATCAATGGCGTAACCTTGACTGGCTTAGATGATTTTTTGGAACTTGACTTTACCTTCATAAAATTGTAAACATAAATGGGGGTACGATGATCTCAAATAAAAATTTTAAATATATATTAATTTAATATAAAATTCAAAGATGTTTCTATTTAAGAATAAGGTTTATCAGTTGATTATTGCTTATTTTTGATCCTGAAAAAATTATGGGAACTTATGATCGAGCAATTTAAGAAACTTGAACAATCTGAAATTAATCAATTGATAGATGCGATTCCTTTGATCACTATTTTAGTGGCAGGCGCTGATGGAAACATCGAAATTAAGGAGACTGACTGGGCGAAGAAGATAGCTTCTATCCGTTCATATGCTAGCGACTTATTATTAAGAGATTATTACAAAGGGGTAGATGCGGTTTTTGACACCCGCTTGAATGAACTTAGACAGGAATTACCAGATGACGTTCAGGAAAGAACGCAGGAAATAGCTAGCAGATTGACAAAGCTTAACGATATTCTACCTAAAATTGATCAGATGTTCGCTGCCTATTTATACAAGAGCTTTATTTCTTTTGCTGAGCGCGTAGCTAAATCAGCAGGTGGCTTTATGTCTTTCTTTTCAATATCTGCAGAAGAGAAAAAGCTCATTAAATTAGGTATGCTCGATCCAGTGAAGATGCCTGATGAGGAACAGTGATCTTAATAGGGCATTAGGGCCTCATGGCTACAAGGCTGCTTGATACCTTACCGCTGATCTTTGTCTTATTTGAGCGAGCATTGCCCCAAAATATCCTGGAGCCTGCCGGGATCAGCAAGCTTTGCGCTGGGCTTCCAGAGCTTACCTTTTAGTTATGATTACGAATCATCTTTTCGAGCCCATGAATCAATTATTTCGAAAATTATAGGATCCTCCTATTATCTTTAAGTCAGTGTATTCAATTAAACATTCCTTTATTTTATGAATTTATTCAGCATCATTACTATTCTGGTTGTTGTATCCGCTTCTTTTGCTTATATCAATGAGCGGTTTGTAAAGTTACCGTATACGATTGGGGCGATGGTTATAACCATTATAATGAGCTTAGTACTGACCTTAATCGGCTGGATGGATCCTTCTTTAACCAATCCTTTAAAAATACTGATATCCCAAATTGATTTTAGCAAGGTTTTGCTGGAAATATTATTGAGTTTTTTGCTTTTTGCCGGAGCCTTGCATACTAATTTTGATCAACTAAAAGTTCAGCGCGGGCCAATTTTAGCGTTTGCCACCTTTGGGGTTTTGGTTTCCACTTTCTTGATAGGATGTCTCATTTATTATTTACTGCAATTGGTTGGTCTGGATATCCAGTTTATTTACTGTTTATTATTTGGTGCATTGATTTCTCCAACGGACCCGATTGCAGTTTTAGGAATTCTTAAAAAGGCCAAAGTACCTAAAAAACTTGAGACCAAAATTGTAGGGGAATCACTATTCAATGATGGGGTAGGGGTAGTGGTTTTTTTAACCATTTACGCCATTGCCGAAGTTGGAATTGATCAGGTAACTTTTGGGGAAATCGGTATGCTCTTACTAGAGGAAGTGGTTGGAGGGATAATACTTGGTCTGGCATTGGGATATATTGCTTATTTACTCATGAAGAGTATTGATGATTACAGTGTAGAAGTTTTGATAACTATTGCCATTGTTATGGGGGGATATTTACTTGCTCAGCAGTTACATTTCTCAGGCCCATTAGCAGTTGTGGTTGCTGGTCTGGTCGTAGGCCACGATACAGTAAGAGATCATAGCATGTCTGAAATTACAGAATTATATGTCGATAAATTTTGGGAAACCTGGGATGCGTTGCTCAATGGTATTTTGTTTGTATTGATCGGCCTGGAGATTTTAATTCTACCTTTTGAACAGACCTATATTATTGCTGGATTAATTGCCATTCCGATTATCTTGATTGCCAGGTGGATTGCCCTGAGCATACCGATATTTTTTTACAAAAGAAAGTTGGAGTTCGTACCCTATACCGGATTGATCATGACTTGGGGCGGACTTAGGGGCGGCATTTCAATTGCTTTAGCCCTGACGCTCACAAGGGAAATGGACCGTGATCCCTTTCTTATTATCACTTATGTGGTGGTAATTTTCAGCATTGTTGTACAAGGATTGACGGTCGGCAAGGTTACGAACCGGCTTATTCGAAACCATCATGCCGAAGATCATTCATCCGCAGGCTAGACTTTGAGGGGCTAAGAGGGGAATACAATACTCACTACTCACTACTCATCACTATTAGTTGAAAACAATACTGAAAATGGTGTTACATCTATTTGACTGGTCACTTATTGATAAAACACATTATTCAGTGGAGATTTAGCCTATTATGATCTAGATGATTGTTTCTACTATATCACATTCATCGTAAATAATTTTTCTGGATGTATTTTAGGACATCAAGTTTCGTCTAGCGGCTTAACTTCCTTAATGACTTTACCTACTGGATGGCCTTGGCTTATAAATGTTTCTGCTAATTCCATTTTTGTAGTTTTGGTCATTGACTTTTTTTTAGCATCGCATCTTTAATCCTAAGCTCAAGTTCTTTATCCGCAACCAAAGCTTTTAGCGCATTGTTTTCTCGCCTAAGACGCTCTAATTCTGGATCAATCATTGACTTTCTACTCACAGGATTATGTAAGCCTTCTGGACCTTCATTCTCTAAAGTATCGTGCCATCTATAAATTGAAGTAATAGACACATTATACCGACGTTTCGTTCTAGCGCCTCCATACTGCTTGTAATAATTTAGAATTTCTAATTTTTCAGACTGACTGAAGCGTTTTCGATATTTACTCATAATTTACAATTTAAGTAAAATCTGAATAAATGAAAACTTCTCCAGTTACGTAGGGGGCTAAGAGGTAAGAGGACTACTCACTACTCACTACTTACTACTCACTACTGTTACTAATAAACCATCATTTTACGCGTGACCCTTTCCGATTGATTGTATAAGGTATAGATGTACATGCCGGCACCCAGATTTAAGTCATTTAATGGCAGAATATTGGGTCCTGTCTGAAGTTGTATCGGGAATTCTTCGACAGTTCTGCCCGTCATATCAGAAATCCTAAGTTGCATATTTTCTGGTTTCCTTAAATGGAGATATAAAGTGGTTGATTCTTTAAACGGATTGGGTGCATTGTAAATATCCATCGTAGCGCCTGGATGCTTACGATTTGCCATCACTTTTCCACATTCAGGAGAATCTTCCGGTAATAACTTTAATAAGTAATTACCTGGAAACTGAGCGCCAGGGAAAGTTACACCAATTGATCCTATGTTGGTGAGTAATACAAAGTTTAAAGTAAGATTGTAAACTCCGGTATCATTTTCCGGAGAAGGTGTCCCCGTCAGAACCAAGCAACTCGGTTCAAGGGCATTATATGTGCAATCTCCAGGATTACATTCGTAGATAAGTCCAATGGGAAGACTATCAACAGCCCCGGTCGTTTCAGCACGGGCTCCATTTAGAGCAAATGGAATGCCACCAATATCAACAAATGAAGGAATCACGATTGTGAAAACAAACTGAAAAGGCTCATTGATACAGGCGACTTTTGTAATGCCAATACCTAGACTATCACCTGGTAAAAAGGGTCGAGGGAATATGGCCCCTGCCGAATCAATTATGGTAGTATCCGGGAGACAGGCTACTTCATCCTGAGCTTCAAGTGTCCAGGTCACTATACAGAGTAATAAAAGTAAAAAAGGTCGCAATTTCATGTAAAATTATTTTAAATTACCTTTAAGCTAATGTGTAATCAATCAAAGAATTTTAAACCTAAGTATTCGATGAAACATTACTTTACAAGATACAAAAACGAGGCATTTGATCTTAAAGAAAATTGTTAAATTCATTGCTTTAGAAAGCTATCATTGCAATTACCTGGTGGTTTTTGGTTTCTTCTTTCTTTGGATTTCTAATGCTTCTGCTCAGGTTATTTCGGGAATGGTAGTGGATGCGGAAGATAACAGCGCGCTGCCAGGAGCTACGGTGCGAATAAGTCAAGATGGGACGGTGACTAATGAGCTGGGCTATTTTAGATTGAGTGTAAAATCACTGCCCAGCACTATTATAGTTTCCTATGTAGGATACGAATCGTGGAATCAGTTTATAACTTCAGGGATAGATTCGATTTTCCTTGATATACGTTTAGGTCGTTCGATCCACCTACTGGAAGTGACTACGGTGACTGCTTCAAAATATGGTAAACCATTAGGAGAGTCCACCGTTTCTTTAGAAGTTTTACCCAATCGACTGGTGGAGGGAGTAAATGCAACTTCCTTGGATGAGAGTTTGGATAAAATTCCGGGTGTACAGATTATTGGAGGTCAGGCTAATATTAGAGGTGGGGCTGGTTTTTCGTATGGTGCCGGAAGTCGGGTGATGTTACTGGTAGATGATTTACCCATTCTCAGTGCTGATGCAGGATTTCCACATTGGGACGATCTACCCGTTGAAAACATCCAGCAAGTTGAAATACTTAAAGGAGCTTCCAGCGCACTCTATGGTTCTTCAGCACTTAACGGTATTATTAATGTCAGAACAGCCTATCCCACCAGTGAGCCACAGACTAAAATAGCTACCTTTTACACCGTTATTTTGCCTCCAAAAGATCAAGATAAACAATGGTGGAGTAATGCACCGGGTACTTTTGGGGTTCAAGCTTCCCATACGCAAAATTTCAGCAAATTCGATTTAGTTCTGGGTGGTTATTATTTAAATCGAAAACTTGCCTATCAAGATGGAGACCTTCGATATGGTCGAATCAATTTTAATACATTATATCGCATTAACGACCGCCTTTCTATAGGAATTAATGGAAATTTTAATCAGGGAAAGGGTATGAATTTCTTTTATTGGGAGAATGAAAAGTCTGGGGCATATCGAGGTGCAATGGGCACAGATAATGCTTCAGACCGTTTTAGGTACAACCTGGATCCAAGCATTAAATGGTTTCTAAAAAATGGAATCAGGCACAAATTAGTTGGTCGATTTTACGCGATTGATAATAAAGTTTCCAATAATCGTTCGAATAAAACAAAATCACAATATTCAGAATATCAGTTTTCAAAGGATTGGGAAAAAGCTGGGATGAATCTATCTATGGGGGCCGTATACAATTATGCGAAAGTGAATGCGGAACTATATGGTGATACAACTTTTACTTCAAACAGTTTTGCCATCTATGCCCAATGGGAGAAAAAATTTCTTAATAAACTCACAATTAGTTTAGGATCCAGGTTAGAGCAGTATAAGTTAAATTCGCCTCAAAATGTACATGGTCGGGCGATCGATCCCGCATTAAACCAAGAACTAAAACCGGTATTTAGAGTAGGATTGAATTACCAGATAGGTGCCTATAGTTTTTTAAGAGGATCCTGGGGTCAGGGATTTCGCTTTCCTACCATTGCTGAAAAGTTTATTCAAACTTCCTTAGGACCTACTCAAATCTCTCCCAATATTGATCTTATTAGTGAGACTGGTTGGAGCAGTGAAATCGGATGGAAACAGGGCGTAAAACTGGTTGATTGGCAAGGCTTTTTTGATGTATCTGCTTTTTGGAGTGAATATGCGGATATGATGGAATTTTTGTTTGTCAGTTTGAATGACGGATTCCAATCAACGAATGTCGGAGGCACCCGTATTGCCGGATTTGAATTATCATTAACAGGTCAATCAAAGTTTAGAACTGTTCCAGTAAGTCTCTTGATGGGGTATACTTTTTTAGATCCGGTATTCCAAGATTTTACGATGGAAGATGAGTTGAGATCAACAGCTGATTATAATATATTAAAGTACCGATCCAAGCATCATATGAAACTTGATTTGCAGGTTGATTTCAAACGACTTGACTTAGGAATAAGTGCTCAATATGTGAGTAAAGTAGAGGCTATCGATGCGATTTTTGAACTGGTCATACCAGGCCTTCAATCCTTCAGGATGAATCATCAAAATGGTTATACTTTATTGGATTTCAGGGCCAATTATCACTTTCAGGATTGGACACTTTCATTTTTAGTTAAAAACCTGCTCAATCAAGAATATGCTGTGCGACCGGGATTGTTGGAAGATCCAATTAATCTAACGACCAAAATAAGCTGGAATTTTTAACATTATTGGTATGACCATGATGCAATGAACTCGAAACGCTAGGATTAGAAATTGAAAGCGATGAAGCCTGACGCCCCGAGGTCACGATTTACTCATTTAACGACCAATCATATTCTTTGTACTTAATAGTAGCATTCTTATTGATTGCAGTTTCTGAATATCTGTTGAGGTAATTGATTAAATTACCAAAATCGCTTCCGTACCAGTCAAAGATTTTTGAAACCTCGATACTGGATGGTTGTATTTTATTGAAGACGGGGTTATTGATAAAAGATTTAGCTTGTTTCTCAAAATTGCTTTCTAAATTATCAGCTGTCCAGGCCTTATTTAATAATGGTGGGCAAGATACGGCTGCACAATTGACCGCAAAATGAATTCTGGCATCATTGAATTCTGGCCTCAGAATATCATTTTCCATTTCGTTTAGAGAATAGGTATTTGAGCCTATTTCAATCCATTTAACATCCCATGGCTTACCTCCATGCAGTTTGGTAATGCTTTCAAGAGGGTAATTTTGTACAATTAGTTTTACGGTAAAAGCATTGTACGCATTAATCCAGTAGGCCATTTTTTCATTGCGTGACCAGGACACTTGAACCGGATTAACTTTTAATACGGCCAAATACTTATCTAGGGAAGAAATCTCGGATTTAAATCCCTTGTAATTAACTTTACCAGAAGTTTGGACGTGCTTTATTAATAAGTTATTCCAAAGACTGTGATCCAATTTTCCAGTTTCCGTTTCTGAGTTTTTGATCTTTTCATGATCTACGACTGAATTGGCTATAGTACCTGACCCTGTATCCTTAACTGTGCTTCCTGATTCTAACTTAGTAGAATCTGCAGATACTTTTAAACTTGAGCTTTTCGCTTGATGATAGTTTTTGTCATTGGATGTTGGTTGGTGATTTGTTTTGCTGGTTCTTGATTCGAGGTTTGATGTTTCTAAAGAAGCTTTTGAACTGGAGGGAGAATCTTGATTTTTAAGGTTGACAGCAGATTCTTGCTGCTGAATTTCGCTACGGTTTTCGGGTTTTAGGTCACTGAAATCTTGAGTAGGATCTTGACCTTGTTTTTGATCTAGAATAGGATCTTGAACTTGTTTTTGGACTGGATCTTGCTTTTGATCGTGAAAACAGGCAAAAGTCAAAAGCGTAAATAATAGGGTCTTTATAGTTACCATACTTCTTAGTTGCATATGAATTAAAAAACGGGAATCCAGCTTGATTAGTTTACGATTGACTAAAAAACCTGGTGGTTTGCCGACAAAATAAGAAAACCGTTACTAAATATTTATATTAATCAATGAGTGTAATTAACATTAAGCAAAATCTATTTTGGCGTTACATTGGTGTTATGGTTACAATCCACCGACCGGCAGACTCTATCTCGAATTGAATAGTTACTCTAATAGATTCACTCACCCTATTCAACGTGTTGTATTGAAGACGCACATTTAGAGGAAAATCACATTGATCAATGACCAATCTATTTCCTTGCTGCGAGTAGATTCCGGTCGAATGAATCAAATCTAGACCTTCCAGGGATACGTGATTTCGCAAATATATTTCGACCGTATTCTTTCGTTCATCCAATTTTTTGAAATCAAGTCCGGAAACATTTCTTTCTATCTGAACCGTATATTTTTCTTCCATGATGTCCATCACGTATTCATCATTTTTCCATAGGGCTAAACTGCCAGCTATCAATTCATTGGTTTCTTCATCTATAGTATACATTTTTCCCTCTCCATGTCGATCTCCCTTTTGAAAATCTCCAACGTAAAATTCACCATTCTTATATATATACTTTCCACTTCCATGAGGAAATCCTTTTCGAAATTCTCCTTCATATGTTTCTTCTCCTTGAGCGATCCCCTTACCATGAGCTAATTTACCTTTGCATTCTCCAACATATGCTTCTTTGAGTTTTGGCGCAAGAACCTTGCATTTAGCCAATTGATCAACATTAAGATGGTTTATTACTTGATTATCCGGAAACAACCAAATCAGTCCAAAAAATAAACTTAGATATATTAGATATTGCATTTAGCTGGTTTTATATATTAAAAGTAATCATAAATTTAACGCTTATTGATTCAAAAAAGCTCCATAAGTTTCAGAAAACATTATTTTAAGTGATGAATATAGTTATACTTGACGGCAGAACGACCAATCCAGGAGATGTGCATTGGGATTCAATAACATCTCTTGGCAATACGACCATTTATCCCTTTACTAAAGAAGAAGATGTTTTGCCCAGACTGCTTCATGCCGAAATTGTCGTGACGAATAAAGTGCAACTTCATAAAAATTCAATAGATCAACTTCCTGAATTAAAGTGTATTTGTCTATTGGCGACTGGGTTTGATAATGTAGACCTACAAAGGTGCAGGGAAAAGAGTATATCCGTATTTAATGCAAAAAACTATAGCTCGTCATCCGTTGCGCAACACGTATTTGCTTGCATTTTACATGGTATTCATCGTATTGACTTGCACAATCTCTCAATTAAACGGGGTGAATGGTCAAATCAACCTGACTTCAGTTATCACCTGTCCAATCTCACCGAATTGAATGGTAAAACATTGGGCATATTTGGCTTTGGTCGGATTGGTCAAATGGTGGGAAGGATTGGGCACGCTTTTGGGATGCAAATAATTTCATACCATAAACATCCACAAAGAGATAGCCAGGAATGGGTAAAATTTGTGGATAAGGAAACACTTTTGAAAAAAGCTGATTTTCTGACTTTACACGCCCCATTGAATAAAGAAACGCAGTATTTCATAAACAATGCGACGTTGGATAAAATGAAGTCATCCAGCATTTTAATTAATACTGGTAGGGGTGGATTAATTCATGAGAATGATCTGGCTAACGCCTTGATTAACAAAAAAATAGCGTTTGCTCATTTGGATGTAATGGAAGAGGAACCTCCTCCACTAAATCATCGATTTTACGAAATAGAAAATTGTTTTTTGACACCGCATCAAGCTTGGGCGAGTAAAGAGTCCCGACAACGATTAATCCAGATAGTAGCAAACAATATCAATAAATATCAAAAAGGAAATTTAGCAGATAGTTTGTCTAAGTAGTGCATAAATTACTCTAGTTATTGGCTCCACGGGACCGAAAACTTTAGTTGTAAGATAGCATTCAGCCATAAAAAAGGTCATCCCGTAATGGAATGACCTTAAATAGTTTTCTTTAATTGCGTTCTTTACAAGTTCGGTATTCTTAATACTTGTCCGGGGTAGATTAGGTCTGCACTTTTGAGCATAGGCTGGTTAGCTTCGAAAATCGCATTATATTTCATGGGATCTCCGTACATTTCTTTAGAAATTTTTGATAAGCTGTCTCCACTTTGAACCGTATAGAACCTTGATTCAGGTTCTGGAGCAACGACAGAAATACGATCATCAACCGTTGCAACACCTTCCACATTACCCAAGGCAAGTACAATTTTTTCTTTGTTGGATTGTGTTTCGACCTGTCCATAAACTGTCACTCGGTCTTCTTCTAAATCAACATCCAGATTTTCGATTGGAAGTTGAAGATCAGCAACTACACCTTTCAAAGTAATCAACTTTTGTGCGCGGATTTCTTCTTCTGATTTTGCATTAAAAATGTTGGCTCCCGCTTTTTTTAAAA
>JAHEJC010000181.1 GCA_024639065.1 Lewinellaceae bacterium
ATGGGCGTACATTTTTTGGAAAGCCTGCCAGGTCTCCTTTTGCAAATAATGTCCCTTCCGATTAGAATATTCTTCCGGTATAGGAACAAAGTTAGGATGTGAATCCGGTGAAAATTTGCCCATGATAAAATCTAATGGGATGGTCGTGTCAATTTGTGCCTGATAGTTTTCAGGTATCGCTTTTTCGAGGGGAGCTGTTTGACATCCCAGGAAAAAATAGACAACCACTAGAAGCGACGATAAACACATGTTAATCATAACTATAAAAACCTTTAAATTAATGGAGTACTTTCGGGGAATGTGCAAATAAGTTTTTATCAATAATTCTGTCCACTAATGCCTTAGGAACCATTTTTGACCAGGCATCTACATCCCCGGCTTTAATGAGTTCAAGTACCATATTGGGATAGATGTGCAATAATTCAGGATTATAATTTTCGACTTCCACGATGTGTTCACTATCCAGTAGGTATTGGTATAGAAATTTTATTCCTTCAGGAACCGGGAGATTATTTCCGGTGAGTATGACTCCTTTTTCCTTCTGTAAAATTGGGTACGCATATATTTTAATATTTCGGGTGAAAAGTTCGCCAAAAGCAACAAGTAATCGGCCATCTAAATTTTGATAATATTTTTGGTTGATTATTTCCATCAACTCCCGTACTCCAATAACCAAGCCGAGGTTGATGATCTTAAAATCTGAAAGATAATTGATCAGCTTCTGATGATTTCTGCAGTTAGAAATGATGACTGTTTGTTCAATTGCACAAAGTGCTTCTGCTCGATCGAGAAAATCTTGGGTATCTATTTTACCCTCAACCATCAAGTTGTCTAAAGTAAGCTCAGCTAATAGAAACGATTTATCAGCCTGGACTTCTTCTTCGTTTTTAAACTGTTCATAACTTGCTTCAAAAACATCCATACTCACCAAGGTAGGCGGTCGATAGTTTCCGCGTACAACCATTACTGATTTTTTATACAAAAATTCTGAAGCATGCATACTCTTTCCATCCGGTCCAAATATAGCCACTTCAGTAAGTCCATGTTTTACTAGTAATAAGCTCAATAAGCGATTATCTACTTCGGTAAAATCTGGACCCGTAAGACGTATCATATCTATAATGACCCTTTCTTTAAGACCATCCAATAGAGATTCCACTAAAAGATCCGGATTATCATTAAAATAAAAGCAAGCATAGATCAGATTTACTCCAAGCACTCCGATGGCTGATTGTTGCAGTTGGTAGTCATTGTCTAACATTTTAACATGAATCACCAGATCATTGGCAGGTCCATCGGGATGGGTTTGAAAGCGGATACCAAGCCATCCATTTCCACTTATAGTTCTGGAATAGTTGATCGCTGCTACGGTATCCGCAAATACAAAGAAAGTTGTATTTGGTCGTTTATGTGCCAATCGTTCTTCGATGAGATCGTATTGGTGGTCAAGCATTTTATATAATCTGGACTCACAGACATATCGACCGCTTTCTTCGGTACCATAAATAGCATCTGAATAATATTTGTCATAGGCTGACATTGTCTTGGCAATTGTTCCAACTGCAGCGCCTACTTTAAAAAAGTGACGGGCCACTTCTTGTCCCGCTCCTATCTCGGCAAAGGTCCCATATATTCGATCATCAAGGTTGACCGTTAAAGTTTTTTGATCTGTGTCTAATATCTCCCGTTGCATACAATGGAATTATTCTGTTGTTAAAAGATGTTGCAAAAATATAAACAAGTCTATCAGATTATTTATTTTTCAACTATGAATTCTGTAAGATATCTATTTTATACCCTTTTCTTCGGGATGCTATTCATTAGTCCTAGCCTCATTTCTGCTCAGAAATCGTTCTTTTTTGATCGTAATTGGAATCAAATATTTAAGACTAAGGATAAGAAGAATGCAAAATACTATCGCAAAATTGAAGATGAAGACGGAAGATATCGACAAAGTGATTTTTACATTGATAAGAAAAGGACCCCTGCTGCAGTTAAATATTTTAAGGACAGAAATTTAAGCCTGCCTGTTGGCAAACATATCGCCTATTATCGGAGTGGACGTATAAAATTTGTAGGTGCCTATAATCTTGGCTTAAAAAATGGTCTCTGGCAGTACTTTTGGTCCAATGGAAAAATTAGGGAAGAAGGTGTTTTTATAGAAGATCAGAAAGATGGATTATGGAAACGATTTCACAAAAATGGTGATTTATGGGCTGAAGAATCTTACTCAATGGGTCTCCCTAATGGAGTTCATACTGAATATTGGAACAAAGATCAGATCAAAGTAGAGGCAAATTATTCTGAAGGACTGCTGGACGGTACCTTTAAAAGTTATTTCGAAAATGGTACTTTAAGAAGAAAAGATATATTCTCAAAGGGTGAAATGGTTGAGCAAGCCTGCTTTTCTATTTCCGGACAAGATACTACCTATTATCCTTATTTTTACTCGCCGCTGTTTCCTGGATGCGAGCAAATCGAAAATAAACCATTTATTGCTATTCAGCGATGCTCAAATCAAAAAATGTTTTCATTCATTCAAGAAAATCTCCGATATCCGGATGCGGCCAGGATCTATGGAAAGCAAGGAACCGTTTTGCTCAGTTTTATAGTAAAAAAAGACGGATCATTAAAAGATCCATTATTGCTTGAAGATATTTCTGAGGAAATTGCGCATGAGTGTATGAAACTATTTCGTCGTTTCCCGGATTGGATTCCTGGTAAAAAGGATGGAGTCGTAAGCGATGTATATTTTGAAATCCCACTAGTTTTTCAATTGAACTAAGCTAAGCACTTTTAACTTGTTACCCTGCAGTTGTCCTCCGTTTTCAAATTTTGTACCTTTGCTCGCTTTTAAAAATTTTAATTGATGTTTCCATTGTACGATGTAATTGTAGTAGGTGCGGGTCATGCTGGTTGTGAGGCAGCCATCGCTGCGGCCAATATGGGATCTAAAGTCTTATTAGCTACCATGAATATGCAGACCATCGCACAGATGTCCTGTAACCCAGCAATGGGTGGAGTGGCTAAAGGACAAATCGTCCGGGAAATTGATGCATTAGGAGGTAATTCGGGTATTGTTACGGACCATACTATGGTTCAATTTAGAATGCTTAACCTTTCCAAGGGTCCGGCCATGTGGAGTCCCAGGGCTCAAAGTGACCGTATGCAGTTTGCTAGGTTGTGGAGAAACCTGTTGGAACAAAATGACCGGATTGATTTTTGGCAAGAAATGGTAACCGGAATTATCATTAAACAGGGTCGAGCGTGCGGGGTGAAAACAGGGATCGGGCTGGAAATTCCCAGTAAATCGGTTGTCCTCACCAATGGAACCTTCTTGAACGGAATTATCCATATTGGGGAAAAACAATTTGGAGGTGGTCGAGCGGGAGAGAAAGCCGCAACCGGTATTACCGAACAGCTGGTGAAACTCGGTTTTGAAAGTGGTCGCATGAAAACAGGTACACCCCCTAGAATAGATGGTCGTTCTCTGGACTGGTCAAAAATGGAACTACAGCCAGGAGATCAAGTTCCAGGTAAGTTCTCATTTACGGATACACCGGTGCTTAAAAATCAAATGCCTTGTCATATAGCCTATACCAATGCTCAGGTACATGATACCTTAAAGACGGGATTTGACCGATCGCCTATGTTTAATGGAAGAATCCAGGGGCAAGGTCCCCGGTATTGTCCTTCTATTGAAGATAAAATCAACCGATTTGCTGATCGCGATCGTCATCAGTTATTTGTGGAACCAGAGGGCAGGGATACCTGTGAGATTTATGTTAATGGATTTTCCTCGTCGCTACCCGAGGATATTCAATACAAGGCATTGAAAAAGATTCCTGGTTTTGAAGCATGTAAAATGTTTAGACCGGGTTATGCCATCGAATATGACTATTTTCCACCCACACAGCTGGATTTATCTTTAGAAACCAAACTGGTAAAAAATTTGTTTTTTGCTGGCCAAATTAACGGTACGACCGGATATGAAGAAGCAGCTTGTCAAGGATTGATGGCAGGAATCAATGCCCACTTGACCATAAAAGATGAAGAAGCTTTCATATTAAAGCGATCTGAAGCTTACATCGGGGTGTTGATTGACGACTTGATTAATAAAGGGACCAAGGAACCCTATCGGATGTTTACCTCCAGAGCCGAATACCGGATTCTTTTAAGACAGGACAATGCAGATATTCGCTTAACGCCAAAGGCTGCTCATCTTGGGATGAACGAAATGTCCAAAAGAATGGAGATCGTCAATCGCAAAAAGCAAGAACAAAAAGCAATCACGAAATTCTTTTTAACCACGAGCGTCACACCAGAACAAATCAACCCAATTTTACAACAGCTTGAATCAGCACCCATTAGGCATGCAGTGAAATTAAATAGTATTCTGTTACGCCCTGGAGTGAACATCACCACATTGAGTAATGCATTAAATTATGTAAACAAATTTCTTTCCCATTATAGTGATGAAGCCATTTATACCTCTGAAGTTAATATTAAATACGCTGGTTATATACAAAAAGAACAAGATATGGTCGATAAGATGAATCGATTAGAGGAGGTAAGACTGAACGATTCTATTGACTATTTTGAGCTTAAATCTCTTTCAAATGAAGCAAGGGAGAAATTAGATCAAATAAAACCACGTACCATTGGACAAGCCAGTCGTATCAGTGGTGTATCCCCTTCAGATATTTCTGTTTTACTTGTACACATGGGAAGATAATAAGTACGTTTCCCCATATCCTGGCAATGGCCATGTTTTTACTTCTAAATGGACAATTTGAATTTGTTGATACGAAACTGCCCAAAATGTTACAGACTCGTTTCAAGTCAAAGACGAACAATTGATTTCTTTCTTCACTAAGGACAATCGTCGATACTGATCAGCAACGAAGCGCCCAGTTCAACGGTGAATTCAGAAATCAATTCGACGGTCGAATCTGCCTTAAACTGCAAATTCTCTCCATCAGTGACTGTCCCTCGAGCAGTTAATACCTGCAATGCATGAAAATCTGACTGGTGAGGATCACCAGCCAAATAAGCATCATTGAGATCAATGTCTCCAATGCAGTCTCCTTTTACCAATTGAAACTCCGTATCTGTATAATTGATGGAGTAACCCAAAGGAAGGTTGATGGTATCAAAAGTTCCAGTACAACTTTCATTTGCTTGAATTATGGTGTATACCCCATCTGGAATAGCGCCCGTTTCGACCACAGTTAAGGTGCCTCCCAGTACAACATGTGGTGAGATTACATTGATATGGTCGTGTCCAACACCGGGTCCCATTGCGCTTTGGATTTCAATTTGGATTTCACCACCTAGATTAACTACACTACTACTGTTGCTAAAGCTTAGTTGTCCTGGGGATACTCCGGGTGCAATAATACCATCCAGATTATAATTTATTGGTAAGGTAATCAGTCCATTGCCACTGAGCACGCCATGGTTTTGAAATTCGGAGAAAATATATCCGTTCATAGATTCATCAATTCGTAAGGTTCCATGATTGATGAAGTCCTCATTTCGAGAGAAGTTGCCTGTGAGAAAATTCATGGTTCCATAATTCGTAATCGGTATCCAACTGTTCGATGTTCCAGTACTATCTTTGACGAAAGTTCCATAATTAATAAAACGACCTCGAGGTCCTTGGCTATTGATTGCAAACGACCCATCTGACTGCAGATGGCCATTGTTGATGAATACGCCTCCTTCTTGAATCCACAGCCATCCCGTAAAGTTGTATTGACAATCGCCATTAATGGTTAATGTGTCGTACAGATACTTACTTTGGAATGTATTGTCCTCAATCAACAAATCTTCTATTATTATGTCCACTTCGATGATCCCAAATTGCCAAGTCATTTCCTTTAGTACGCTAATAGAATTGGTTCCAATTAACCTCGTATTGTTTCCATCAAAAAGAAACGTATCAACCATCACTTCGATATCAACGGTGATATCCACGTTATCCGTAGAAATGGTCACTCGATCACCTATGCCCGGAACCAGCCCACATGACCAATTCGCAGGATTATTCCAGTTGCTATTGCCTCCGATCCAAGTACAAGTCACAGCTGATACTGTTGTTGTCACCGCACAAAAAAATATGAAAATCCCAATAGTGTATAATCTCGTTTGTAGCATACTCATTTATATTTTCTCAAAATTACCCAATGTCTTCTAAGAGAACCACCCTGAAAACAGGGTGTTTTTTTATGTGCCATTTGTGATTGCGAAGTCTGTGGAGTCTCCAATGGCCAAATTCTAATAGGCTCTTCAAGTTTGGATTCAATACAACCTCACTGCCATTCATCGAATGTCACCATTGATATTGCGAATTTGTAGTTGTTCGGTTTTCTGGATTGTTTTGCGCAGATCAATTGATTTGGATAAATCCCAGTGCACAGTATGGTTATAACAATTCCTTTAGATAGCTTGGTTTAGATCCATTTAGATACCTGCCATTTATAAAATGGTGATATAAAAATCAAGGTCTAACATAACTTCTCTAAAGATCGGTATTCATCTGAATGTTAAGCAGGTTAGATAACCAGGGAATCTTTTTTCGGAAATTGTGCCAAGTCTATTACATTAGCTTGAAAAAGCTTTGGACGACAAATACAATTTTCTCTTTATATTAGTAGTTTATTTAATATAATCAGGATCCTTTGAGAAAGTTTTTTATTCTTTTTTGGCTAATTCCTTTTTGGTCATTTGCTCAAGTAAATGAGACCGCCATCAATCCTTTTATTGAGTATACCAATGAAAGTATCCACGGAATGTTGATAATCCATCGCATGCTGGAAAATTTCAATCAACAACTCAATAAGTTTGTCGATTTGGAAAGTAATCAGGTAAATTTTTACGGAAATGATGATTTACCGAAAAATATTTTTGAGGATGCGGAACATTTTTTCTACGACACTTCTCCTTATGAGTGGTATCAGATCTGTACGCAGAAAGAAAAAGAACATCCGGAGTTAGCACGTATTACTCATCCAATAATTCTACAAATGAAAAGATGTTCCGATGAGCTAAATCAACTGAGGTTTGATTTAGAACGTTTGATCAAATCAGTCGATCTTAATAAATCACCTAATCAAAAGCTAGTCTACAAAAAACTTTCCAAGGGTGAATTGCTTTATGATCAGTTTTTTACCTTAAAAATAAAAATGGAAAAAAGCTTGCAAAAATACTTGTTGCCCACTTCCGATCCGTTAATAAATTCACTGACCAGTCTACATACCACCTTTACAAAAACATTTTCGGCTTTTCGAGATAAAGATGAAAGCCATTTACCGGAACTGGAAGCATCATTAAAGCAAAGTTTAGCCAAAATACCTGGAGGAGGAGGAAGAGAATTGCACGAAATAAGAACTCTGTCAAGGGAAATCATAAAAGATGTAGAAGAGTATCAAAATAACCCTCAAATAAGTATCGCTTACAAACAATACGGCTATTTTTATTTTTACCACAATGTAAAAATGATCAATAAATTCAACCGCTATGGTAACGGTTTGGTCTACTTCATAAATGCGATTTTGAAAAAAAGAGGAAACACTCTTTTAATGATGGAGATACCACATTATTTCAAAGTAATCTATCCGCTTAAAGAAGAAGTGACACCATTTATGGCTAGTAAAGATGAACGCATAGAAGAAACTCCAGAAGAATTAGAACACCGGTTAATCATCGCTCATGAACAGAAAATCAAAGTAGATCATACTCAAGTTGAGTTTTTGATCTTTGACCATAAAGAACAGGATGGAGATGTACTTTCCCTAAATTTTAACGGTGACTGGGTATTGGAAAATTATGCATTGACTACAAAACCATTTCCCTTGAAACTAAGTCTAAATAACAGTGGTAAAAATTTCTTGATCCTCCATGCGGTTAACACGGGTAGCAGGCCTCCCAATACGGTGGCTGTAAGTTACTTCTACAAAGGAAAACGACAGCAGATCATTTTAAATTCAGATCTCAATACCAGTGAAATGATTGAGATATCCATAGATGACACCGACAATTAAATCTGGATAGATTAGAAGTATAATTGTATAATTAAATTTAGTGCAGAAAAAGCGTTTCGAGATGGTTCATATACGCCCTTCCTGTTAGGTAATCTCCACTCAGCAGCATTTATGTCTTTTATACCGATTCCATTTTTCCATTCGATACTGACCGTGGTAAATGAAGTAGCCCAATATTGAAATCCTACTCCTACGAGTCCCATAAAATCTGTTTTTTCAAAGAGATCTATGTCTTCCGCGGGAGGCCCCATAGCTACTAACTGTGATTCATTTTTATTATTTCCATTTTCTATCAGATAAGTGATCATATCAACTGGTTGGCCGCCTTTATCCCAGGACACATCGGCACCCAACAGTCGCCCGAATTGGAAGCCACCCATTACATAAAAATTGGAAGATCCTCTTTTGTCCATCCATTGAATGGTATTCCCAATCATTCGTCGATACATGATGGGCACATAAATGTATCGCAGGGCTACTACTTTCTCATTGATAATTCCACTTATATTGTCTCGATAACTCTGCCCAAGGGTAGTCCAGGCTAATCCTGCCTCCACCTGATTAAAATCTCTCCATTCGTAACCTATTTTTGCGCCTACTTGAAAGCCAACTTTAGCCCGGTAATTCAATTCCGCATATCCATAATTGTTTTGATTTAGAATTAAAGCCAATTGAGGAGCTAAATTGCCTCCAAAAAATATTTTTCCTTGTGAATTATCAAGCTGGGCACTCAAAGAAATAGAAAGCAATATTGTCAGTAATAAAACTGTCCCTCGAATCATATTATAATTTTTTGCAATGCAAAAGTAACGATTGTTATACTATTCTTATATAGCAATCTATTTAACGACGAAACTGAGAAAGCATTTCACCAATATTTTTTTATTTTCAGATAATCTCTCAACCTTTACTAATGACTAGTTACAATTTTAACCGGCTTTTTGCACTATTCATTATTGGATTGTTCTTAATCCCTTTGCATAGTCAATCTCTGATATTGACAAAGCAGGATAAGACTCAGTCCATAGAACTACTTAAAGCCTTATTGGCCATTCCAAATGATTCACATTTTCCTGAGGATATAGAGAAAAATATGATCTGGTGTGAAAAAGCCTTTAAAGAGAGAGCTTTTAGTACCAGCCGTATTCCTTCCGCTGGTATTCCATTGTTATTGGCTGAATATCAAAAATTACACCAAGAAGTTCCTACCGTACTTGTTTATCTGCAAGTAGATGGACAGCCAGTCGATCCAGCTTTCTGGTTTCAGGATGAACCTTATGAAGCTACGCTTAAAGAACAATCTGAAGAAGGAGATTGGAAAATAATTCCCTGGGAGCGTCTCAACGAAAAACTAGATCCGGATTGGCGTATCTTTGCAAGATCTGCTTCCGATGCAAAAGGTCCGGTAGCTATGTTTTTGTATGCCATGGATCTAATACATAAGAACGAAAATACGATTCCTTTTAATCTAAAGGTGATCATGGATTTTGAAGAAGAGTTGGGTTCTCCCAATTTGGCTAATGCTGTTGAAAAACACAAGCGAAAACTTAGTGCTGATCATTTGATCATTTTTGATGGTCCTCCCCATCTCTCAAATCAACCTACACTCACCTTTGGGGCAAGGGGAATAACCACCGTTACCCTTACAACTTATGGACCAAATTTTCCACAGCATAGTGGTCATTATGGAAATTATGTTCCCAACCCTGCTGTAAAGATAAGCCAGCTTATTGCTTCCTTTAAAGATTGGAATGGTAAGGTATTAATCAATGGATGGTATGACGGTATTATCATAGACGACGAGACTAAAAAAATACTTGCAGCAGTACCTGATGATGAAAATGAGATGCGTTATAAAATTGGATTCGCCGAGCCTGATCAGGTAGCATCCAACTACCAGGAATCCTTGCAATATCCTAGTTTAAATGTCCGTGGGTTGCGTTCAGGATGGGTAGGTGATGAAGTCCGCACCATCATCCCATCTACCGCCATCGCCGAAATAGATATCCGTACCGTTAAGGAAACCGTTCCTGAAGAATTACTCATGAAACTTAAAAAGCATATTGAAGAACAAGGATTTTTTATTACTTCTGACAGACCAACTAGCCGGGAAAAATTGCTGAATAAGCAAATTGTGAGCATGAGCAGCAATATATCCTATCAAGCATTTCGCACGCCTCTTGATGGCCCCACCGGAATCTGGTTAAGAAGAGCAACTAAAAAAGCGACTGGCAAAGATCCAATATTGAAAAGGACCTCCGGAGGATCTATCCCAATTTCACCTTTCGTAAACAGCCTGGGAGTGCCCGCGGTCACTGTACCTACCGTAAATCCTGACAATAATCAGCATAGTCCAAATGAAAATATCCGGCTAGGTAATTTCTTTGATGGAATTGAAATAATTTATTCGATACTGGCTGAAAAAATATAAGTCGCTATTCATTTTGCAGTTTTGTTTTGCTCCGATTCGCAATTTCTGTTCGTTTATCAACAATTCTAGCGTTTGAAGAATTTTGACCAGTATGTAATTTATTTACTCTGTCCTGATGAGAGGTATAGGGGCCCACGGTTTGTTCTCCATGAAAGATAGACACCGCTGTGAGGGTTGAGGTAAAAACAGAGCCAAGTTCATTATTGAATTGTCCATTGACTTCCAGGGTACCTTCGTTGAGTATATCACTATTATGTAAGTTATTGAGATCCATGTCGAGATATAAGGTGGCTCCGGGCGAAATGACAATAGTTGCACTATCATTGGTAAGTTGAGCATGTGCAATTAAAGAGAATGAGAAGCAAAAAAGTAATAGAACAATTTTCTTCATGAATAAATATCTTATTTTATCAAATGACGAAGGTACAACATTGAAACGCAAATAATCGATGAAATATTTAGCATCTTTATTTCCTAAATTTCAGGGATAATCGATATGAAAGTACTTTGGACGCCTAGCGATGATTTCATTAGTCAATCAAATTTGCATCAATTTGAGGGTTATTTAAAAGCTCAATATGATCTGAAATTTAAAGATTACGAAACCTTATGGCAATGGAGCACAGACCATATTGATCTATTCTGGGAATCCATTTGGCATTATTTTGATATCATCAACCATGGCGCCTATGAGCAGGTCGTTGATAGAGAAGATATGCCAGGTACCAAGTGGTTCGTTGGTTCAAAACTTAATTACGCAGAACACATTTTTCGTCACAAAACTGCTGATCGGCCTGCTCTAATTTTTGCCAACGAGCAAGAAAAAATACAACCGATAAGCTGGGAAACCTTAACTCAACAAGTAATATCGGTGAGATCCTTTTTGATAGCCCAGGGTGTTCAGAAAGGAGATTGTGTAGTCGGCTATTTACCTAATATACCAGAGACTATTATCTCATTTTTAGCAGTCAATTCTTTAGGAGCCATCTGGTCATGTTGTAGCATGGATTTTGGGACTAATACGGTAGTAGAACGATTTAGTCAAATTAACCCAAAAGTATTGATTGCCGCTGACGGCTATTATTACAAAGGAAAATCTTTTAATAAATTAGAATCGGTTCAACAAATTGCCCAATTAATTCCATCCATTAAAAGCACACTGCTTATTCCCTTTATCAATAGTGATCTAAAAAAGAATGTATCAATCCATTATTGGTCGGACATTATGGCAAAAACCAATAATGAACCATTACACTTTGAAGCAGTTTCTTTTAGTCATCCCATCTGGGTTTTATATTCTTCAGGCACGACTGGTAAGCCTAAAGCGATTACCCATTCTCATGGAGGTGTGTTGCTGGAACATCTTAAATATTTGACTTTCCATAATGATGTTAAGAAAGGAGAAAACTTTTTTTGGTTTACCACGACCGGATGGATGATGTGGAATTTTTTGCAAGCCAGTCTTTTAGTAGGGGCCGTACCGGTATTGTACGACGGCAGCCCGGCCCGGCCCGATCTGAATGTATTGTGGGCGCTCGCGGAAACTTTGCCCATCCATCATTTCGGCACGAGCGCGCCCTATCTGACGGCCTGTATGAAACAAGGATTGACTCCCGGCGAATCTTTTGATTTATCGGA
>JAHEJC010000182.1 GCA_024639065.1 Lewinellaceae bacterium
TTTAGCCACGAAAACACAACAAAGTAGTGAGGAAGTACCTCCTGTAAACCAAGTGAGTGAATAGAAAAGTAAAAAAATTGAATCATTTAAAAGAGCTGGTCAACATCGGCTCTTTTTTTTATTAAATACCAGATGAAAAACGGTAAATTTTGGACCCAACGATACCTTGAAGAAAAAACCGGATGGGATATAGGATTTCCATCAACACCCTTGAAATCGTATATTGATCAAATTCAAGACAAAGAATTGAAAATATTGATTCCCGGAGCTGGGAATGCTTATGAAGCGGCTTACCTCTATAACCAAGGATTTCATAACACACACATCTTAGACATCTCTTCAATTCCACTCAAAAATTTCAAATCCAGAGTCCCAGAATTCCCAAAAGAAAATATTCACCATGGAGACTTTTTTAACATGAATGAACGCTATGATTTAATCCTTGAACAAACATTTTTCTGTTCTTTTAATCCCTCGCCAGCCAATCGAAATCGCTACGCACAAAAAATGGTGGATTTATTAAATCCTATGGGCAAATTAGTCGGAGTTTGGTTTTCTTTTCCACTCACCATACCAGCAACCAATCCTCCACACGGAGGATCTTTGGAAGAGTATGCCGAATATTTTAAACCTCGTTTTGACATTAAAATTTTTGAACCATGTTATAATTCGATTTCACAAAGACAAGGTCAAGAATTATTTGCCATCATGATCAAAAAAAATGAGCAAATTTAATAGGAGAACGGAAGTTATAATCCGTTTCTTTATGCGGTTAAAAACATAAGACCTTTTGATACGAAAAATCAGCACCTCAGCCTATTTGCCTTCTATCTTATTAATGATATTAATTGTCATTTGGGGTAGTTCGTTTATTCTTATTAAAAAGGGTCTTGATGGATTTGATCCCTTATTATATATTGCCATTCGCATGGGCATGACCGGCCTCCTATTTTTGCCCTTTTTGATTTTACGTTTCAAACGAATCAATTGGTCTTTGCTTCCTTATATAATATTTGTGGGATATATAGGTGCATTAATTCCCTTCACCTTTTACGGAATTGCTCAAACAAAAGTAAATAGTTCTGTGGCTGGTATGATCAATTCTATGACGCCTATTTTTACTTTTATAATCGGTGTTCTATACTTTAAATCCGGATTTAAATGGATGCAACTCCTAGGCATAGTCTTGGGTTTTTCCGGTGCCTCTATCCTATTGTTGAATGAGTCATTATCAATGGATGAAGTAAATATATTTAGCGGGCTGTTAATGTTATTAGCGACCGTCATGTATGGGATTAATGCCAACGTAATCAACTCAAAACTAGGTTCTATGCATCCATTAGATTTGAGTAGCAGTTCCTTTGTTTTTGCTTCAATCCCTTGCTGGATATACATTATATTATGCGCAAATTTTGAGGACCTAACTGCTGATGCTGCGGCGTTGACCTCTTTGAGATACATTACGATTCTTGTAGTATTCGGAACCTTTCTCGCCAATATAATATTCTTCAAACTAGTACAAATTACCAATGCTGTTTTTGGCACCTTGGTTGCCTACTTTATTCCCATCGTTGCTGTTTTATGGGGGCTCATTGATGGCGAACCTTTCACTTATATCCATTCCTGCGGAATCATATTGATCTTGACCGGAGTTTATTATATTAGAAAAAGAAAGAGCCATAACGCTTTTAATAACCAAAGAACTTAGACAAGTACCAACTTTTGCAATTGAACAAAAAAGAAATAACAGCGATAATTAATTAATACATTTATGGCGAAATTAATTTTGAATAAATCCTGTTGCAATCAATTAGTAAATCATGAATATTGAAGAAATAAAAGAAGGTATTGAGTCAAGAGCCAAAAAAGTAGCCCCATTGGGTAATTCGTTGAAATTCGATTTTGGTGGTGAGATCATATATTTAGACGGAACCGGAGAAAGTAATACTGTAAATACGGAAGACAAAGAAGCAGATTGTACCATCAAGATGACCCCAGACAATTTATTGAGATTAATAAAAGGAAAGCTTAATCCTTTGACAGCTGTTATGACCGGAAAAATTAAAATATCTGGCGATATGAGTGTAGCCATGAAATTACAACCCATGTTCAGTTAGAATGTCTTCTAGGACTTTATTATTTTATCAATAATTTGTTCGTAGGACAATTGCCGGTTGTTCATCATTTCATACATCCTTTTGACATATTGGGGATGCTTGTCTTGTAGATGTTTAGTCATGGATAGTAGTAAAAAAGCTTTTTCTTGTTCTCCGTTCAAGCTCATCAATTTCAGACCTAAAAGGTTATTAATAGTAGGCCGATCCATCATTAATTCAGTTTTAATTACAACCCTTTTAAAAAATGCCTTCTCTTTTTCTAAACTTCCTTGACGTTTATAGATCATGCCCATCAAATAATCCTCAATGCGTTCGTCGGGATCAAAGGGTTTACCCACTCCTAGGTTTTCTGGCCATTGCCGGGCCTGGTCAATATACTTTATTGCCAGGTCTATATTTTGTTGTTCATACGCTTGCAAGGCTAAGTTCCGCTTAATGGAGGCATACATGGCTCGACCACCTGATGCCCCTTCAAAAGGTAATACTTTGATCGTTTCGAGTATTTTATCCGCTTCTGAATAGTTATGTAAAGCATATAAAACTTTAATATGATCCATCTCCACTACAAAATTTCCATTATGCCTTGCTAGATTTGAACGACTTATTGATAATGAACTTTCCGGCTGGTTTTCACTCAAATAGTAAGTAATTAATTCATGACCAGTCTTCCAATTTTGTGAATTCAAATCATAAGCCTTTTTCAAATCTGCTTCCTTTTGATCATCAAATAGATTTGCTCGGGTCACATAAAAAAAAGGATCATCGGGATCATTTCCGCATTTTTGAAATTGTAATTCGGCTTCAGTTGTTCTACCCTTTCCTTGCAAAGCCAAGCCATACCAGTAGGCAAATTTCCAATGATCGCTTATTTCCGATACGGCACCGAGCAACTCAAGCGTTTCTTTTCGATAGGGAAATATTGTTCCTGTTGACATTTTTTCAATTTCACTTAATTTATCGAATTGCTGATTGTCCAAATAATCTTTCCATAAAGAGGTTAGCCATGTAGCAGGAGCATCACTCAATATATCCAATGCACGGTCATTCATCCCGTATCGGTAATATATCAATGCAAGTTCCAAATAAGTCTGAAGCTGATCTTCAGATCGATGATAATATCCAGGTTCTAGACTTCCACTTTCATAAAGTGCAAAATGATTAATGGGATCAACTGTTAATAACCGATTTATCACATCCGTAGTTGTGCTATTATTTTGGTTCATCTTTGCTATCAAAATCTGTGTTTGCATTGCGGAAATATTATAGGTGTTGTAGTCCAGCGATTTCTGAGCATACCTGCTAGCTAGCTCCCATTCATACTGCTTTACATAGATTTCCGCCATCTTGGCATAAGCTGCAGAGCGATAAGTCATTGAACGAGCCGCTAATCCATAACACTCTAATGCATTTATTGGGTCACCCAAATCTAAGTGTAGATTACCTGCCAAAAAATTAGCTCCCGCGTGATAAGTATCCAGGCTCAATGCTTTTAATGCCAATGCTAATCCTATACTGGCTTCACCAGACCTATATCTCAAGTCACCCATTCCGATCAATGCTTCCAAATGAAAAGGTTCTTCCTCTAAGATCTGATCGAATTTTACCATTGCTTTATTATATTCCCGGAACTTTACATCTTCCATCGCACTCCTGTAGGCATGTTCAAGCGATTTCAAATCCATTCCTTCTGGACTTTCGAAAGGCCGCTTCAATTTCAATAAGTTAGAATCATTATTAAAATTCAAATCCAGCTCATTTAATTTGACCTGTATTTTTTCGGTAGAATTAACCGACAGGCTTTTAGACCATACGCCCAACGGCTTGAGACTGATCGTTTCGTTTAATATTTCTTTACCTGCTACAGTTACTTGTAATTGTCCTTGTCTTTTTTGTAAAGCCATGATGCCAATTTCTAACTGGTTGCCTGCATGCGACAAGTGCAGCACTCCATATTCAGAAGCATCTGTAATACCCCCAATTTTATTTACCGGAAACCAGCATTCTTCCCAAGTGTCGGTCATCATCGGTTCAAAAGTAGCTTGGGTTATAGGATTATCGTGATCTCCAGGTGAGTATTGAACGAACAACCTTCCAGCTTGAAACTCAATATATTGCCCATCGGTATCAGTGAGTAAATCCTCCCATATGCCACCCGATCTGGATAGCGCCCATAACCAAAGTTTTTGACCCGGCATTTCTTCATAAGCTGACAAATGACCAAAACCATAATCCTCCTTTTCAAAATAGCCTCCAAAGAAATCGTTGTATTCACCTACTACATGATAAGACTTGCTGGGACCAAAATTATTTTCCGCATATCGCGAAAGGTTTCTTCCCTGTATGTCCTTTGGCCAGGCTACCGCCTCACCACTATGCCTTAAATAGGTATCACCAGGAGTATAAAATACCAGATCCTCCTGGGCAAAAGCAGCTGCGGTCATCCAATTATAATAAGATTGATGTAAGTCTGTCGGGTTAAACCAAGTAGCATTCGTCCTGAAGAACGCCTCATCCGGATGCAAGCTTATCTGTACGCGCCATTGGGTTCTTGAAGTCAAATCAATATTACCTACGGTACAGCTTACTGTTCCATCATCGTGTTGCTGGGTGATATAATCTACTGGAGTCGCTGTGGAGGGATGATGTCCAATAATCCCAAAATTGAATTCTATACCACCGGATGTCCAAGGGCCGCGCATGGAAATGTTCCTAAATTTCATCACTTCATTGCGGTAGATAAATTCGTTACCCGTAGTTTTATCGATAGCTCCCCAGACCTTACCTCCAACCTCAGGCAAGACGTATACTTCAATGTAATCATTTTCTAGTTTGACAATTTTCCAATTTTTCATTTCTGGTTCATGCCTATAACCTTCATATTTATAATAAGGGTAGATTTTCGGATTCGATACTAATATTGGAATTGGGTCCGGATCGCTAAAAGCATAGGTTCTTAAGGTTCGAATTTCTTCAGTTATACTTGATTGTCCTGAAGATACTTCAGGCATCAACCATGATAAAAAAACTAAGCAGAATACAATTGGCTTCATAGATTATGGGTTTAAAACAATCAGTCCAAACGAACTAGGAATATGAAAATTTGGTTTTGGTGAATCAGGCTTAACCCAGCTTATCCAGTGAGGGCTCCTTTCTCCCATATCATTCGTAATATAATCAGCTCGATAAATACCAGCATGAATCTTATTATCAGTTATCAAACCAAATGAATTCAATGAAGATTTTGAAATCCGGGCTTCCAGTGTATAACGGTCATCAAAAACCTGAGTCTTAATTTCTAAGTCTTTCGTAGGCCAATGCCAATCAGCATCTATATACTTTCCAAACCTACCTTGTGAATCAAAAAGCCTTCCCAAGCAATCCATTTCCAGCGAGTAATAAGGCAACGTATCATTAATTCCTTTAAAGAATATTTCAACACGGTCAGAATGGACTGCAGGAATAGTATCCAAGGTTTTTAATTTATGCTGGATAAA
Organism: Lewinellaceae bacterium; assembly: GCA_024639065.1. Classification (GTDB taxonomy): domain Bacteria; phylum Bacteroidota; class Bacteroidia; order Chitinophagales; family Saprospiraceae; genus JAHEJC01. The sequence goes on from JAHEJC010000182.1 coordinate 5,612, forward strand.
AGGATCTTTTGCTGAATATAATAGGTATAAAAAAAGATCATCATGCAGGGCTTTAAAACTAGTTGCCGGTGGTTCATCAGCATCCCAATGCAACCGGAAATCCGTCAACTCTATTGCAGCTTTCCAAGCTACATCTTGCCCATCTCCAGTCAATTGAATGGGCGAATCGGTGCTTAAAGCATAGTATATATATTGTTCAGAATTATCCATGTTTGCGTTTGGACTATTCAGGTCGCTGGGTTTACAACTCCATTGAAACATGGCTAACACAACCAAACTAGTCCACAAAAAATTGTTGGGTTCAAACATAATCTTATTATCGTAATTTTCTAAATGAAAATGCAAAGATAAGGTACATCTAATAAATTAAAATTTAATAGAAAAAACCGTCCCTTTTCCCAGTTTGGAAGCAACATAAAGTCCACCTTTGTGCAAATGAACAATTTGCCTGCATAAACTTAATCCAATCCCACTACCTTCTTTCTTAGTTGTATAAAATGGGACGAAGATCTGTTCCTGAATCTCTGGAGGAATACCTTTACCATTGTCCTGAAACTGAATTTCCAATTCGCCATGCAAACTTTTAAAAATGTGGATTTCAATTTTAGGATTAACTACGTCACTTAGTGCATCAATAGCGTTATTCAACAAATTAATAAATACCTGTTCCATAAGCTCAGGGTCAATTTGTGTTTTAATTGCATGGGTGGGAAAATTAGTAACCACCTCGATGTTCTCTTTTTCAAATTTTGGTTTAAGTAAAGTGAGGACCTGAGTTATGATCTCGTTTATATATATATCTTGAAATTTAGGTAGTGGAATTTTTGTTAGCTGGCGATAATTTTGAGTAAAATTTAATAAACCTGAAGATCTTCTTTCAATCGCTTGGACTGCCGCTCGAATATCAATCCATTCTTCTTTATCTAGCTCCTGTCTATCTTCTAACAAATCTTTAGCGGTGGAAGCTAATGAAATGACCGGGGTCACCGAATTCATAATTTCATGGGTAAGTATGCGGATCAGTTTCTGCCAAGATGTTATTTCATTTTCTTCTAGTTCTTTATGAATATTATGCAACGCATATAAATTGAGTTCATCATTTTTAAGCTTCAAGATTGTTTTTCGTACAGACAACTGAAGAATTTCCGCATTCACCATAATCCTAACTAATTGTTTTTCGCCAGGTCCAATATTTATTAGGGCCTCAAACAATTCATTATTATATCGTTGTAAAGAAGGTAGATCTGGGAAATAGGATTTTCTGAGTAATTGCTGCAATCCTTTATTCATCAAGATTGTTTTCCCGAATTTATCAAAACAAATCAACCCGGTATCAACATTTTCCACAATTGCCTGAAGGTATTGAAATTGGGCTTCTTTTTCAGATCGAATGTCCCGAAATTTTTCCGTCACTAAATTAAAGGCACCATGCAGTGTTTGGTAGGAGTCCCCAATAGACTTCTTTTCAGGGAATGAAGCAGCATAATCATTATATTTTATGTTGGATAGGAATGAGGCAACCTCGGTGTTGGTCTTATCAATTAATACAAATAATCGCCAAATCAGAATAACCGCCACAGGAAAGAGTAGGATTAAATAAATAGTAAAGCCATGATTTAAAAAAGTGTATATCATAGCTGTGATCGACAACATAATTAGGGTAACTAATCCTACGGTTCTTATTTTAAAATGCTCCAGCATATTAAGACTGAAGGTTAAATTTTTCCAACCTTCGATATAAAGCCGCTCTGGTTAAGCCTAATTCTTCAGCAGCTTTTGTAATGTTCCCTTTATGTAATTGGAGGGCTTTTAGGACTAATTTTCTTTCCATTTGTTCAATATTTAGAGGATGGTCATTGGCAACAACACCGTCAGACTGATGGAGCGTCACTGAAAAATCCTCTGGCATTAATATACTTTTATCAGACATGATCACTGCACGTTCAAGCAAATGACTGAGCTCTCTAACATTTCCTGGCCAGTGATTAAGTTCTAGTTGTCTTATCCCCTCGTCACTTATGGTCAAGCCGGGCTTTTTATATTTTCGACTAAACTGCGTTAAAAAATAATTACACAACAAAGGAATATCTCCAATTCTTTCTCTTAACGGAGGTACTTTTATTTCCACGGTATTGATTCGATAAAGTAAGTCTTGCCGGAAAGTTTTCTTATTCACCATATCCTGTACCGGCATATTGGTGGCACATATCAACCGTATATTTATAGGCACCGGGTCATTGGATCCAATGGGAATTATTGATCGATTCTGTATAGTACTTAACAATTTAGCTTGACTGGTTAAGGAAAGGTTTCCTATTTCGTCTAGAAACAAGGTTCCTCCATGGGCGGCTTGAAAACGACCTGTACGATCTGCTCTCGCGTCCGTAAAAGCACCTTTTTTATGCCCAAAAAGCTCGCTTTCAAACAGGCTATCCGGAATCGCTCCTAAATCAACTTTGATGAAGACCTGGTCCTTGCGCATTGATTTTTGATGAATAGCACGAGCCACCATTTCTTTCCCGGTCCCATTCTCACCGAGAATCAATACATTGGCATCTGTGGCAGCGACCTTGTCTATGGTTTTAAATACTTTTTTCATTGCTTTAGATGATCCGATCATCTCCCCGGATATTTCACTGAGCTGATCATTTAAGAGCTTCTGCGTATGCTGAAGATGCTGGATCTCTTTTTGCGATTGGCTGATTGTTAGCGCTGATTGAATGGTCGCCAACAATTTATCATTATGCCAAGGCTTTTCGACAAAGTCTGTCGCTCCTAATTTCAAAGCATTCACCGCAATATCAATATCTCCATGTGCGGTGATTACAATAACTTGGGTCGTCGGATTAAGTTCTTTTATTTTGGTCAACCAATTAAGGCCTTCCTCCCCTTTAACAGCTCCGCTCCGGAAATTCATATCCAATAAAACCAGATCCGGATGGTGAAGCCTTATCAATCGAGGTATATGATAGGGATTTGATTCCGTGAATATGCTTTTGACCTTCTTCTTAAGTAACATTTTTAATGAAAAAAGAATATCCTCTTCATCATCGACAATTAAAATCGTTGTGTCTATTTCTTTCTGGTTCATTAACACCATTGGGTTTTCTGATTATAAAAGCACAGCTTGCAGAATTATCTGCTAAACTAAACATATTGTCCGATTTCGAACACCTAAATGGTTATTCAATTAAAATAGAAAGCGATGTAGCATTATCTTAAGTGACGTTTTATAAGTGTATTTGGTTGCACCAAAATGCAGATTTCAAATTTAAACATGATTCAAAAAAACTAAGCTATTTATTTGTAAGACATAGGATACTAATCAGTGGCAGATATCATTTTGGTTGTACGAAAACGAACAACTGAATCGTGCAAAAACGAACAAAATATTATATATTATAATATAATTAATGTGTATTTATCTTGTAATTAATCTATTACGATTTTGGCATGCATATTATTTTATTACTTGTATTCTAACAAACCTGAACCTTAATTATGATTTACAATTATTTGAAAATATCCTGGAGAAATCTACTTATTAATCCTGGTTATTCTTTCCTAAATATTTTTGGACTAGCATTGGGAATTGCAGCATCTTTTGTGCTCTTTTTATTTGTGCGACAAGAGACCAGTTATGATCAACATTTTGAAAATAGTGATAAAATCTATCGCATAGCATCAGATTTTTTTAATATGGGAGGTTTTGCTTGCACGTCTCCAGCGCTCTACTCATGGTTAAAAGAAGATTGCAATGAAGCCAAAATTGTCACAGCATTGGATCCCGTAGGAAACGATGTAATTATCAAAGTAGCTGAAAAAGAGTATTTAGAAGGAGCCGGGCTGGCAATTGATTCCAATTTTTTCAAAGTCTTCAGTTTTACTTTTTCAGAGAAAACATCCAAGGTCATTACGCTTCGCCCAAATGAGATTGTATTGTCAGAAGAGTTGGCTATTAAATTTTTTGGGGAAACTAAAGCCTTGGGAAGAACCATATTAGTCGGAGAAGATCAGCAACCATATAAAGTTTCTGGGGTCATAAAAAATGATAAAAGAAAAACCCATTTAATTGCAGATTACTTTTTGCCTATTGAACTGGATATCAAACCTAATTGGACCTCAGCTTCGATTTTTGTATATGTGATGTTACATGATCAGGCGGACCTTGCTCAACTTGAACAAAGTCTGGAATCTTTGAAGCGAAATATTATTTATGCTCCATTTTCAAATGATCAGAATTATGAAGAATGGAAAAGCAGTAATCATCGAGTCGATTATTTTCCTCAACCATTAGAAGATATTTATCTCCATTCCAAATATCAGTTTGATTTTTCAGCCCGAGGAAATGCACAACAAGTAACTATCTTAGGCATAATTGGACTCTTCCTAATTATTCTGGCAGTTATAAATTATGTCAATCTGACCACAGCTAGGTCCGCAATCCGGGCCAAAGAAGTGGGCGTAAAAAAAACCCTAGGCGCTGGAAGAAGCACGCTTTCCATGCAATTTATTATTGAATCCATGTTTACAAGTTCCTTGGCCATGGTATTGGCGGGCGGCATCGTAGAATTACTGCTTATCGTATTCAAAAAAATTACCGGACAACCGATTATTGGTAGTCTGCTCGGCGATTGGCAACATAGTACTTTGCTGGCGGTTTTTTCTTTGGGAATCGGATTGCTTGCAGGGATTTATCCAGCTTTTTATTTAACCCGGTTCAAACCGATCAGTGTATTGAAAGGAGTAGTTTCAATATCCGGTAACAAATTGTTTCGCAGTGGATTGGTTGTTTTCCAATTTTTTATAGCAGCCAGCCTGATAATAGGCAGTTTGATTGTTTATCAACAAATGAAATTCATGCAAAACTCAGATAAGGGTTTTGAACAAGAGGGAGTACTGATTGTGACCAATATGCAGGAATTGGATACTCAGGCGAAAGCTTTTAAGCAAGAGATCAGTCGTTTTCCGCAAGTAACTTCTATCAGCTTCAATGATCGAATACCCGCTGGCAATACACTCTGGATGAGCACCTACCGAACTCCTGAAATGGAAGATGACATCACCATCCAGACTTTCCCGATAGATGAAAATTATATTCCTACCCTAGGTCTTCGATTAAGGGAAGGACGTAATTTTTTAAGTGATGTTGCTGCCGACAGTTTGGCTATCATTATCAATCAAGCTGCTATTGGAGTATTAGGCCTAGCTGGTAAAAATCCACTAGGTGCAATAATTAATGATGATCTCCGCATTGTAGGTGTTGTAGAAAACTTTAATTTTCAATCATTGCGAGAAACTATCACACCTGCGATTATGACATTTGGGGCAACGGGAAGACGATTGGCTATAAAACTGACCGGGTCAGAGATTTCGAATTTCTTGGTGGAACTCGAAAAAACTTGGTCCCGATTTTCTCCAGATGAGCCTATTGCCTATACTTTTCTTGATGAAAATTTTTCCCGATTAGCAGAAAAAGAAAAGATGTTAAGTCAGGCCGTTACGATTTTTACGTTTATGGCGATTCTTATTGCTTGTCTAGGTTTGTTAGGACTTGCTGCATTCACCATACAACAGCGTAGAAAGGAAATTGGTATTCGCATCATTCTAGGCGCTTCTATTTCAGGTGTGGTGAATTTATTATCCAAAGATTTTCTGAAACTGGTGGTGATCGCGCTCCTACTCGCGTCACCGATTGCCTATTATTTCGCAGGACAATGGTTGCAAGATTTTGCTTACCATGTTACCATACATTGGTGGGTATTTGCTCTGACTGGAATATCATTAATCTTGGTCGCTATAATGGTAGTGAGTTTCCTGGGGCTCCGTGTAGCCATCAATAATCCTATCGACTCACTAAGGAGTGAATAATATAATTTTATGAATACATTAGCATGAAGGAATCAAAAAATTATTAAACTTCTAAATGTTTAAAAAAAATTTAATCCTGGCCTGGCGACAAATGAAAAAAAAGCCTGCCCTATCCATATTTAAGATTATGGGTTTAGGACTAGGCATCGCTGTGAGCTTATTGTTGATAAAATATATTTCCTGGCATTGGAATTTTGATCGATTCAATTTAAATGCAGAACGCATCGTCCGCATTCAACATAATCATTATAGCGAAGGTACTGTAAGCCGAAGTGCGATGACTTATTCGGGTATCCCGGTGATTGCTAAAGAAAGGTTTCCTGAAGTTACTGGTTATACGCGTCTTGGCCGCTGGATAGCCAACGATGTGGTATTTCGCCATAAAGAAAACTTGTATCGCGGTAGGGAATGTTTTTTTGCCGATCCATCCATTTTTGATTTTTTCTCGCTCACCTTGATTTCAGGTGATCCTGTAAATGCTTTAGCGAACCCGAATAGTCTGGTCTTGACTGAATCGACTGCGAAAGCCCTATTTGGACAAGATGATCCATTAGGACAAGAAGTACTCTTTGAGAATTTTAAAACATTTGTTATTACCGGAGTTGTCCAGGATCCGCCTCTCCAATCGCAT
>JAHEJC010000013.1 GCA_024639065.1 Lewinellaceae bacterium
TTCACCCGAATGCGTACCGTAGGACAACCAGGGGCCATTATCAGAAGTAAAAATGATCAGCGTGTTATTCGTTAAGTCATTTTGTTCCAACGCTTTCACGATTTCACCAACACTCCAATCTATCTCTTCGATCACATCTCCATACAATCCTCTTTCCGATTTGCCTTTGAACTTATCGGATACAAATAAGGGGACATGAGGCATACTATGAGGTACGTAAAGGAAAAACGGATTTTCTTTGTTTCGATTGATAAAATCGACTGCACGTTGGGTATACTGAGTGGTGATTTGACTTTGATCTTCCAGGGTATCTATGACCTTTTCATTTTCCATTAATCGAAGCGGAGGAAAATCAAATACGGTTCCCTGCCAGGGATGATAAGGCCACATATCATTAGAATAAGGGATCCCATAATATTCATCAAATCCTTGTTTGGTGGGTAAGAAAGGAGTCTCCGTCCCCAAATGCCACTTGCCATATATCGCTGTTGCATAACCTAAGGGTTTTAAGATCTCCGCAATGGTTTCTTCCTGGGGATTCAACCCTTTCTTGGAATCGGGTCCATATGCTCCATAGATTCCTAATCGATTTGCATAACATCCGGTGAGCAGAGCAGCTCTGGAAGCAGAACAAATCGGATGGGCCACATGGAAATTGGTAAATTTGATTCCCTCATTGGCCAATTGATCGATATTGGGTGTTTTAATATCCGGTGAACCAAAACATCCCAGGTCTTCATAACCTTGGTCATCCGTAAATACGATGACGATATTTGGTGGGTGTTGCTTTTCTATTGCTTTCTCTGGTTGTGCGCAATTCCATTGAATTGTAGTAAGTATGATCAGGAATAAAAACAAAAAGGTTGATTTTTTCACCATCATAATCTTGATTTCTATTATTGGATTTGTACTTATACTAATTTCATTAAATATGGAGCATTCCCCTGCTATTTGAGCGGTGATGATTCATCAAAAATATTGACTCGCCATAATGTTGCTTTGATCTAATCCACTTTTTACCACAACCAATACAATATAGTAAATATCAGTCCAGCCAATACCACCATCATATACTTGTAGTTAAGATACCAAGGCATGCCTTCGGTACCCTCACTAATATATACTTTCTTGAAAGTCAATTGATCCAGTTGCTCGCCTGTTGGTTGAGGAGTTAGATTACTAACCACAATAAAAATGATCGTGCTGAGGAAAAACATGACCCCAACATTAATGGTATAGTGTAAGGTCCAGATACCCATTTCACCTAAAATGAATGCAAGAACACCGGCTGCCGTACCAATCACTAAGGTCCAAAACGCACCATGTCCATTGCCGCGTTTGTAGAAAACACCGATCAAGAAAATGACAGCAATGGGAGGTACTAATATCGAAAACATTTGCTGCAGGTAATCCCAAAGTCCGGTAAAGTGTTGGATTTGAGGCGCCCACAATGCGGCTACAAACATCAATATAATAGTGGTAATTCGACCATACCGGGCAATATCGGTTTCAGTTAATTCGGGTTTTTTAGGCGCAATAAAATCAATGACTAATAGAGTAGAAGAAGAATTTAATGCGGAATCCACACTAGACATAATGGCGGAGATCAGCCCTGCCAACACCAACCCGATTAGTCCTACTGGCAATACTTCGGTCACCAATTTGGGGAATACTTCATCCCCATTAGCCAGACCAGGATACAAACTTATAGCCATAGCTCCAGGAATAACCATAATAAACAAAGGGAGTATTTTCAGAAAACCAGCGAGTATGACACCCCAACGTGCTTGGTTGAGATCCCGGGCACCCAGGACCCGTTGGATGATGTACTGATTGGTTGACCAGTACCAGAATCCCATCAATGGCACACCGAGGATCAACCCCGGCCAGGGTATTCCAGGATCATCTAAGGGCCTGACGACCGAAAAATGGCCTTCTGGTGCGGCATTGATAACATTACTCCATGAATAGTCCATTTTGCCAAATAAGATCCAGGTCATAATCGAACATCCGACAATTAAGATTATCGCCTGAATAGAATCCGTATAAACCACCGCCTTTAGTCCACCAAATGCGGTGTAAATACCGGCTACAAAGGCTAGCAAAAAAGCCGTTTGCCACATGATTATATCCGGGAAAAAAGCCTTCAATACTAATGTGCCAGCATATAATGCACCCGCCGTTTCAATTAGGATAGTACTAAATATACTGACCGCAGAAAAGAACAATTGGCTTCGACGATCAAATCGTTTTTCCAGATATTCCGGAATCGTAGTTACTCGATTCTTTAAATAAAGCGGAACAAATATTAAGGCGGCCACAATTAGAGGTAGGCCGGACATCCATTCGTAGACTGAATTAACAATACCGGTCGTATAGGCTGCACCTGTTAAGCCAATAATGGTAGAGCTTGAAATATTAGAAGCAAATAAAGACAATCCAATCAAGCCCCATCCAAAACTTCTGCCACCCAAAAATAAGTCTTCCCCAGTTTTAGTAGATCGAGCAAAATAAAACCCCAGGCCTAACACTAATGCGAAGTATCCTACTATAATGATGAGATCCGTATTCGATATTATGGTATTCATCTAAAAAGCCTTAAAATCATTTGTTTCCAGAAATTATTTTCATAATAAAGCTAAAATCATAAGTTTGGAAGGGAATCCTATATTTGTCTAAAGGAAGTGCACCCCAACTATCATTTCCTCCTACACCCATTTGATTTAGATCAATTAAAAGTGAAATATAATCTCTCTTGATCAAATCAATGGTATGTTTCTTCATTTTATCGTCATGGTATGGCTCTAGATCTTGAATAGTATACCAGAGGGCACTGAATCCAAACTTAGGATGTCCGCGAAATTCAATGAATAATTTTTTCTGGTTCGAGAGGGATAATCTACGCACTTCACATCGATACCCATTTTCCTGTGGACGTATATAGGGGTGATAAAAACTATCAACGTTTTGAGCATAGGCGCCTATGTGTGCGCTCGTCTTTCGATCCGGATAGTTTTCATGGGGTCCCCGACCATACCACTGAATAGTTGAAAATTCTTTAGGGATGGTTAGTGCCATTCCAAAACGGGGTAATTCAGGTAATGGCTCATTGCCAGAACGAAGCTTACCGGTAAACTTCAGGGTTCCATCGATGTAAATCAAAGTAGTTAAATGGTAAATTGTATCCATCTCCTCAAAACCAAAAATGGATTTAAGGCAGATAGTCTTATTTTCCTTCTTAATAGACAGGTCTATAAGTGTTCTTTCAAAGGAAGCATTCCTCCAAATGGCTAATCGATTGGGCATATTGTTTCCCAAATCATTATCATTGGGTGCTCTCCAGAAATTGGGTCGCGGACCTGATAGAATTAGTGATTCTCCCTGATAATTGTAATCTGTAAGTAATCCGGATGTCTTTGAAAAAGTTATATTGAAGCCCTTACCTTCAATTAAAAATTGGTTTTCTTCTTCTACATAACCAAATGACACTGCTGATTCCAAATTGTCAAGAATCCCTTTTGTATCCACTTCAAAAGCTTTAAGTAGGATTTGTTCTTTGGCAATTAAAGTATTGACCGGGACAATGCCTTGTTGGGTTTTTGTTCGGCAATAGAAATTAATGAAATATTCAGACTCATCTAGAAAATCAATTGGATAATCTATCTCAAATTCATAATCAGCATGAGGTAAGATATCTAATTGAGGGATATCGCCCTTACAGATTTCTTTGCCATCTTCAGAAATCGTCCAATAAAGCTGAACATGATCTAGATTAATGAAATCATAATTATTAGTAATTCGGAAAAATCGTGCTCCAGAATTCGACTGGATAATGTTGATATACTGATACACCTTTTTCACCTCAAACAATGCAGGATGAGATGATCGGTCGGGTAATATCAAACCGTTAATGCAAAAATTGGAATCACTTGGTACGTCTCTACCCCCAAAATCTCCTCCATATTTGTAATATTTTTTTCCATAACCATCGAACGATGCAATTCCTTGATCCATCCAATCCCAGATAAATCCACCTTGCAGATTTGGATATTGGTTAATGACCATCCAATAGTCGATTAAGTTGCCTACACTATTTCCCATGGCGTGGGCGTATTCACACATGATCAAGGGCCTGTTTTTTTTTGATTTTCCGTAATCTTCAATATGCTCGATACTCGGGTACATTGGACAGACGATATCCGTGTTGTATTCTTCTCCGGCTTGTTCATATTGAACGGGCCTGGAAGGATCTCTTGTCTTTAGCCAATCGTAAGCAGCTTGCATATTAGATCCGTTAGCTGCCTCATTGCCTATAGACCAAATGATTATAGAAGGATGATTTTTACTGCGCTCCACCATGCGGCTGATTCGGTCTAAATGAGCATCCTTGAATTCAGGCAAATGAGAAGGATGACGAGCTGGATCAAAAGGTTTTTGAAAACAGGCACCCATACCATGGGATTCAATATTTGCTTCATCGATTACATAAAGACCATACTGATCACACAATTCATACCATCGATGATGATTGGGATAATGACTGCAGCGAACGGCGTTAATATTATTAATTTTCATCAGTTGAATGTCCTGTATCATGCCTTCTTCGGAAATGACATGTCCATTATTTTCATCATGCTCGTGCCGGTTGACTCCTTTCAGAATTATCGATTTACCGTTTAGATGAAGTAAACCATTGAGTATTTCAACTTGACGAAATCCAACCATGCAGTTTATCAACTGAATTGTCTGACCCTGGGCATTGATTAGTTTTAAAGCTAAGTGATATAAGTTGGGCGTCTCGGCCGTCCATTTTTGTGGACTAATGATTTTTTCACTGAGCTGATATTTAAGGACTGTTTTACTGGAAAATTTGATTTCAATCTCTTTGTCGAGGATAATTTGTTGGTCATCATTCTGAAGCTCAAGTTTTAAACTGTATAACTTTTCTTCTGCAGAGTAGTGACTGAAATCCAGGTCAATATTTAGTTCAGCATTTGAATAGGAGTCATCAAAAGTGGTTTTAATAAAGAAATCACGGAGATGAGTTTTGGGTAATGCGTACAAGATGACATCTCTTTCAATTCCACTTAATCGCCAAAAGTCCTGACATTCCAGGTAGGATCCATCACACCATCGAAATACTTGAATGGCTAGGGTGTTTTCTCCGGATCTGACCTGATTGGTTATTTTAAATTCAACCGGTGTTTTAGAGTCTTGGTTGTACCCTATAAATGAACCATTCAGCCAAAAATAAGCAGCGGATTTTACCGCTCCAATTTGCAGGAAAATATTTTGGTTCTTCCAATTGTCTGGAATGGTAAAGGTCTTCAAATAAGAGCCAACCGGATTATCTTCTTTCGGTACTTGTGGAGGATTTGCTGGGAATGGATAGCGATCATTCACATAGATAGGAATTCCATAACCTTCCAGTTCCCAGTTGCTAGGGACCGGTATCTTCCTCCAGTCATTTGATAGATAATTAGGTTCATAAAAACCGGTTGGTCGACCTGCTGGATTTGCCGCCCAATGGAATTTCCATTGACCGTTTAATGAAATAATATTAGAGACTTTGGCATTTTTGGTTTCTTGAGGCGCTATAAAATTTGTGAATGGAATGGCTGAGGTATGAGGAGGCTCTTGACCGATATTGAAAATGGCCGGATCCTCTATCCAGTTTAAGGAAGGTGTTGAAGTTTTATCTTTCATCAACTTTTTTTCCTGATTTTCAACAATCCTGCTACTGGTACCTGAAATTGGTGAATGCCTGCACTCAGATTTTTGTTCTCATGCATTGTTTTTGTCCCCATACAGTTATAGGCCTGCAGAGAATAAGATCCACCATGCAATAAGTAATATATTTGATTGGTCATCTTAGCGTTGAGAATGTCAAATTCATTTTCTTCCGGTATTTTAATAATAAGATCATCATAAACACCGATAATGGATTTTCCATTAAGAGATGCTTGTAAAATTGGATAATTAGCTAAGGGACCTTTTGCATCGAAATGGCCTTTGCAAATAATTGCTCTATTTTCTTTCCAGTAATTATTATAAAAGCGAATCATTTCAAGGTGATCAGCTGGATAACTATTTAAATGAATGGACATTTGAGGAACACTAAAAAATCCATTTAATAGTTGAAGCGCAGCAACCTCGACATTTTCTTCTTGATGCCAGGTCAACATATCCGAATGTACCGCTGATTGACCACATAACAGTTTTACATCGGTGGTCCTTATCCTATTGGTTATTGGATCTCCGGGACAATCGAAGGCTCGAAACATATTACCATATTTACGTACAGCAGGGCCAATATATTTTTGACGAAACTCTATGGCAATGTCCGGTTTTATTGTTCTAAGTTCTTGATAAACATTACTCAACAGTCGATCTACAGCTTGATTCACAGAGTGATAATCCCGACCATTATCTTTGGTGAGTGGCGTGTTGGGATATACTTTAAAATCATCAATAAAATCAAGTTTAAGTGCATCAAGGTCCCAATCTAATACGGCGCTTTTATATAAATCAATCAAATGAGTTCGAACTTCAGGATATCTGGGATCAAATACCGGGGCCCAGCGGTGGTTCTCGTTTAGAAACTTTCCTTTAAATTTTTGATAGGCTTTTGATTTCTTTCCACAAAATGGCACAGAATACCAAATACCTACCTTCATCCCCAAATGATGCAGCTTATTGACTAATGCTCTCATTTTTGGAAATCGTTCTGGTTGCCAATCGCCAGTGAAGTCATAACCTCGACTGGCATCTAGCGTCTGCCATCCATCATCAATGATCATCAAATCATAACCTAGTTCTTTGGCTATTTTGGCTTCCGATAATAATTCCTTTTCTGAAAGGTCTTGGTGAAACTGATACCAAGTGGAATAGATTGGTACAGTGGCCAGATTCGGAACGGGTGCTGGTTGAAGATTATCAAATGATTCCCACCACATCGATACATCTTTCAAAGCTTGGGTGAATGTAATATCCACTCGAGTATCGACTCTTATTTCAGTTGAATATGATTTTTCTAAACTTATAGGTTCACTAAAAAAATTAATGAAGCAATATAAATGATTATCTTCTTCTCGATGAAGGGCGTTCATTTCCAATAAATTAATTGCATCTGAACTGGCAAAGGTGATTTTGTTTTGATCTTCATAATCAAATACGCTAATTACCGGCGCATCTACGGATACCCTGGATTGCAAATGCTCCAATTCCCAATCATACTGGATACGTTTCTCGTGAAGACTGCTGCTCTTCCATACTCCTTGAACATTGGTGAATGGGAGCTTCCATTGTATCGAAATCGGTTTGGGAATGAGTTCATTTTTGGCATGGCAATTAAACTTAAATTTTGTAATTCCATCTGCACTGTTAATGATCTCGATGGAACAATCAATGTCATCATTCGGATTTAAAATGGTAATCTCAGGGAATGAGGTGATGGGAATGGATCTGTCCATAAATCAAATTTGGTTGTTATTAAGATGATTGATTTATTCCGGAATGGTAGGTATACGAATGTGGTTACCCAGGAAGATTGCATTTAAGAACAATCGATTGGTTCCGTACCAAGCTCCTCGAAAGTTAGGATTTTCAGCAAATAAAATCGCTCTTCCACTTCCAATTTTACTCACGAGGACACTTGCTGACTTTTTTAAATAAGTATCCATATTTCGTTTGGTTATGAATCCATCGATATGGGGGTCTTTACTATAAGCAGCTACATTGCAATATGGATTTTTACTTGGCTTAATCCAAACTTCGCTGTTGCGGTATACAGGTAATCCCGGCCTTGAGTATCCGAAGGCAAGTGGATGTGTCAGATCCAGTTCGACTTTAAAAATTGTGCCGCCTACTTCTTCTCGTCCGGTTTGTTCAGGTGCATCCATGTAGTTCAGCCTTTCAGTTGATTGATCTGAGCTGTCCTTTTTAATTTCATTTTTGACCAGGTTTTCTTTGATTAATTTTTTTTCAATTGCCCATTTTGATCCCTCGCGTAAAGTAATTATGGTATTTCCCTCTGAAGCCCAAGTTTTTAATCTCTTGATCTGGCTAGAATCCAGCTGGCTGTAATTTCCGGAAACTAGAACTAATGTGTTGTATTCATGGAGTTTGATTCTTTTCAATTGTAATTGAGTTATTTTAGTTATTGGAAGGTGTACCCGCTGGTCCAGTAAATGCCATACTTCTCCCGCTTCATAACTGGATACACCATCACCGACGATTAACAGTATTTTAGGCTTTTGGAGGGTTTGTGCATATCGACTTCCCAAATCAACACCGCTTATACTGTATCCAGATTGAATGCCATAAGCATGCAGGTTTAATTTGTTTGTACCTTCTAAAACGATTTTATATACTGAATCGGAAGTCATTTCTTGTTTAGCTACTGGGATCATAATCGATCCATAACCGAATGCTTTAGGTCCATCGGAAGTCTCAATTGTTAACGGTTTAAATATGGAAGTGATGCGTAATTTATGATTAAGACAGAATTGAATAAAGGCTGGGATATTGTAATCGTCAGCTGGAAGCATATAAGCATAATTAGTTTCTTTTAGCGACTGATTTAATGTGAATATATCGGCTGATGTTACCTGATCACCAACATTTATTTTTTTGGTTGATGGGGCATATTTCAAATTGAAAAAGTTTGCTAAAGACCAGGCTGAAGCATCGTAAAACACACTATCATGATATTCGTCATACGTTTCAAAAGCGGATTGCACCATACGATATTGCACCTGATTGGTAGGGACCAAAAATGCTTTGCCCGGGTGATAAGTATGGCCATTTAAAGTTATTGGATTGGGTAAGGAATAAACATCAACTCGATGTAATAGCAATTTTTCCATAAATGCCTTTAGCCGATTGTTGTCATAATTATCTCCAAAAATATAAGCTTCAATCCCACTATCTGACGCATTGGTTAGTGCACTTTTGAAAAAGTCTCTCTGATAATTGTGGAGTAAATCTTTATTTTCCAGGGAAGCTTTTACCGTGGCCATCGATGATACGTATTGGTTGCGTATGGTAAATGCAAAGGAGAGATCACCCATTTCTGTTTTTTGTACATGTCCCCGGGAGCTTGCTTGTTCGAATAAAAGCCCCAAGCCTCCCTGTAGGTCCGGATAGGAGGAGCCATATCCTGGATAGGTGCCATCAAATACTTCCTTAGTGAAATATAGGGATCCAATTTCGTCTAAACCCTCAGCGAAATATTTTGCAAATGTTTCATTCAGAGTCGTGTAGTTTTCAACGGGCATGATAGGATCTTTTGAACCATTGGTTTTCATGGGTTCGAAGAAATGGGTGCTATTGGTACCCATCTCATGAAAGTCAGTAACTACATTTGGATACCATTGATGATACCAGTTAAGTTTGCCTTGACTCTCCGGATGTACACCCAACCACCAGTCCCGATTCAAGTCAAACCAATAATGATTGGTTCTTCCTCGGGGCCACCCTTCATTGTGCTCTATATCGTTGGGATCCGCTACCAATGGGTTCCCTTTATGCATATTCACCCAATGGGTATGACGATCCCTTCCATCCGGATTAATGACTGGATCGATGAATAGGATCGAGTTTTGCAAATATTCAAGTATTTCCGGATTTTCTGATGCTACCAGGGTATAGGCTGTGAGTAAGGCCGCTTCTGCGCCTGATGGTTCATTGCCATGTACATTATAACCCAATTGGATAAATACAGGCAAGTCCTCAATGGTTTGGTCAGGTGCTTTTGGATCACATAGAGTCAGATGATTCTTTTGAATCGATTCAATATTATTGAGATGCTCCGGGGTGGTCACGGTGAGCATGATCAAATCTCGATGTCCATAAGTACGACCATAGGTATAAATAGTAGCACGATTCGAAAGTTCAGCTAATCGCTCAAAATAGGCCACGATTTTATCATGCCGGGTATGATGGGTACCGATTGCATAGCCTAAAAATTCTTCCGGAGAAGGAATATTGGAGTTGAAGGGGCCACGATCTTTTAGAAAATAATCTTGACCAAAAGAAGTTGAATTAACAAGTATGCAAAATGTGATCAGGAATAAGAATTTATGCACGATTTTCATCTGTTTTGTTGATTGGACTCAAAGTAAATAAAAAATGGTTAAACCTGGATTATTCATTAGAAAATCTATTTCGACTTAATAATTCTGTAAAATCTAGCTACTAAGCTTAATTTTTTTAGTCATCTCCATTAAAAAAGGGTAGAGTGTCTCAATGTAGCTTTTAACATGGTTATGAAGGATTCTTTATTGTTCTTTTGCTTCGAAGTCCTGGCGAAGACCGGGGATGCCAGGTTAGTGGAGTAGATATTTTCCGCATTGTTTACTGCATTCATGTCAGCAAGTCAGGCAATTTTGGTTTATTTTTCATCAATGGAGGCGTTACAAGAACACCAAAAGTAAGAGCCATTGAATTCTTTATTAATCATTACGCAAAATTATTAACACAAAAAATAAATCTCAAAACACCTTTACACACTCGTTATTCTTCCTAAACTAATTTTAAATTTATGGTCTTCTAACCAATTCAGCTTCAAATGAAAATAGATATTTTAACTTTCGCTTCTCTACTCCTATTAATCGGATGGCAGTCCTCATTTTGTCAGGTCGATCCACAGAATTTTAGTCAATTGGAATTTCGATTTATCGGACCGGAAGGCAACCGCGCTATTGCCATTGCCGGGGTACCTGGTGATCCGATGATCAATTATATTGGAGCTGCTTCAGGCGGATTATGGAAGACAGAAGATGGAGGTATTTCCTGGAAATCTATTTTCGATACCCTGGATGTATCCTCTATAGGATCTATAGCCATCACACCGAGTAACCCTGATATTGTTTGGGTAGGAACGGGAGAGACTTTTGTAATACGACCGGCTCATGCAATGGGTGATGGAATTTATAAATCTGAAGATGCTGGAAAAACCTGGCAACACATGGGATTAGAAAAGACTGGACGAATAGGGCAGGTAGTCGTGCATCCAACCAATCCGGATATTGTCTATGTTGCGGCCCTTGGCCATACCTATGGTCCTCAACAAGACCGGGGTGTATATAAAACCATTGACGGTGGTAAAAACTGGGAGCGAATTTTATTCATTGATGACGGTACCGGTGCTGCCGATATTGCTCTAGATACCAAAAATCCGAATCGACTTCTAGTCGGCATGTGGTCGATCCATATTAATACCTGGGGATTAAATAGTGGAGGGCCTGGTGGAGGGATCTATCGTTCCTTGGATGGTGGTGACACCTGGAAGGCATTGAAAGAGAATGGATTACCTGGTGGCTTAGATAATCCGGTGGGTAAGACGGCCGTGGCCATTGCACCGTCGGATCCTGATATTGTTTATGCATTGTTTGAGATAGAAAGTCCCGCTTTTTACCGGTCAGAAGATTTTGGAGAATCCTGGACATTAATGACCAGGAATCATTCCATCAATGAAAGAGCTCCTTATTACACCAGGATGCGCGTTTCTTCAGCAGACCCCAATGAAGTCTATTTTGCCTGTGTGAAGTTTAGCATTTCCAAAGATGGGGGTAAGACTATTCAAAGTGGTTACAAAGCTGGTGGAGACAACCATGATATCTGGGTGGATCCAACGAATGCGGACCGTATCTTGGTAGCTCATGATGGATGTGCCAGTATAAGTTTAAACCACGGCAAATCATTCCAACGGATTGTCCTACCTATTGCCCAAATGTATCATGTCTCAGTTGATGATCAAATACCTTACAATGTATATGGAAATCGTCAGGATGGCTACTCTTATAAAGGACCCAGTAATAGTTTGCAAGGATATATTCCAGTAGGACTGTGGCATAGTGTGGGTGGGTGTGAAAGTGGTTTTGCACAGCCTGATCCGCTTGATCCAAACATTGTTTGGTCGGGCTGCTATGATGGAGGATTGGAACGTTACGATGCTCGGACTGGTCATGCAAGGGATGTGCGCGTGTGGCCGGAAGCTGGATATGGTTGGGCACCAGCAGAAATGAAATTTAGATGGCATTGGAATTTTCCAATGAGCTTTTCTCCACATGTCGAACACCGGGTGTACGTTGGCAGTCAATATGTACATAAAAGTGACGATAATGGTCAAAGTTGGCAAGTCATCAGTCCGGATCTAACCACTAATGACAAATCACATCAACAAAGTTCTGGAGGTGTAGCTACTGACAATTTAATGACTTTTGATGGATGCGTTTTATTTGCCGTTCAAGAATCTTCTCTGGAAGCTGGGGTAATATGGACAGGCAGTAACGATGGCCAGGTAAATATTACCCGAAACTATGGAAAGGATTGGTTGAATGTTACAGGAAATATACCTGACCTTCCTCAATGGGGAACGATAGCCAATATAGAAGTTTCACGCTTTCAAAAAGGAGCTGCTTATATTACGGTAGACTTACATCAAATGGGTGACTTCGATCCTTATGTTTATAAGACTGAAAACTATGGTAACACTTGGAAAAAGATCAGTAACTCAGTTCCAAAATCGGTGCACAGCTTCGCTCATGTAATTAGAGAAGATCCGAAAAAAGAAGACATGCTTTATTTGGGTGTGGATAATGGCATTTACATTAGCTGGGATGATGGTGACCATTGGATGCGACTAAAAAATAATTTACCACCTGCACCGGTATATTGGTTGACCATACAGGAACGATTTGATGATCTGGTGGTAGGTACCTATGGAAGAGGTTATTATATCCTGGATGACCTGACCGCCTTAAGAGCATTTTCTGCGGAAATTGAGCAAACCACCGATGCTTACTTATTTGATCCGAGACCAGCATTTCGTTTTCATAATAAGGAAGGTATCAAGACGGATGGCCCTAGTCATAGTAGTGGAAATAATCCTGCGTATGGGGCCAGTATTAATTATTATTTAAAGGATACTGCTGAGCAGGAAATAGAGATTCAAGTTATTTCACAAGATGGTTCATTGATTCGGAGCTTGAAAGGAAAAAACCAGCCTGGGATTAATCGAGTGCTTTGGGATCTACGTTACGAGCCTACTTTCAAACCTAGGTTACAAGTTGCACCTCCAGGCAGACCTTGGGTTCAATTAGGTGGGGAGGGATGGAGACCTTTGGTCACCTGGGATTTGGATTTAATGCGGGGGCAATTTGGTCCAAAAGTCGTTCCGGCTAATTATACGATTAAATTGAAAATTGGTGACCTAGAATTGACCGAAGCTGTCGAGGTGATTAAAGATCCTACGGCTGAAGGAAGTTTGGAAGATATTAGAAAACAGGTAACATTTTCCCTGGAACTTCGAGATGCCATGAACCTGGCGGTAAATATGATCAATACGGTAGAAGAAATTCGAGCTGAGCTGGATTCCATTTTACCCCAATTGCATCGCGAAAAGGATCTGATGCTGGCAAAAAAATTAAAGCAGCAAGCGGAGTCTATAGCCGGTACGTTATATGATATTCACTTGACCGGAGCCAGAGAAGATGCCTTCCGCTCACCAATGAAATTATATGGCCGGCTCAGCTCACTGGCTAGTGACATCACTGGAAATGGAATTGATTTTATACCGACTGCTCAGCAAGCTGAAGTACAAACCATATTCAACAATCGACTGGAAAAAGTAAACAGTCGATTCACTAATATGATTAATTTGGATGTTGAAGCCTTGAATAAGCAACTCAAAAAAAGTGGGTTGAAAATCGAGTTAGAGCAGAAGAAGGGGAGAGCGTAAGCGGAGTGCAGAGGTTTAAGAGTTTATGAATTAATAGGTCTAATCAATTGTAGATGGAGTTCCTTAAAAAGTGGAGCGTGAGATAAGTTTATTATATTAAATTACCAAGAAGATTTGTGTGAACGTCGACAAAAAATTAGTTTAGAATAGATAGCACATCAATTTTGCTCCCGGCGTTACTTTAGGATCGGTGAAAAGTCTATCTTGAATTAAGTGGGTCAATTTTTTAAGAGGTTATTTTAGCTCTGACAATATATTGGTATTTCAGGAGCTCAACATTCGTTTCAACATTGGTAAACCCTGCCTCCTTTAATTCTTCCAGAACTTTGACCAGGGCAATTTTATGATCGGGGGGTGGACCGATGGATTGACTCTTTTTGAAAAAATCAATAATAACCAATTCCCCATCCTCAGCAAGTCCACTCATTACTTTTTTCAGGTAATCTACTCTATTTTCAATGTGATGATAGGTATTGGCCATAAATACCATCTCTACTTCACCAGGTTGTAATTTGGGACTGTCATAAGGTAACTTTCTGAGTTCTATTTCAAGTTGATCCATGCCATCCAATTTCATTTTATCCTGAATAGATTTTTGAAAATCATCGTCAACATCCGCTGCTATAACGTTAGCCCCAGCCTGAGCTAATCTGAAACTAAAATAGCCTGATCCTGCACCAATATCCATTATCTTTTTATTCTGGAGATCTCCTAAATACTCCAGAACAAGTTCGGGTTTTTGGTAGGCATCTCGCTCCGGAGATTCAAAATGGCGAATCAGATCTTCCGTTGGAGTTTGGTGCATATAAGCATTGGCATCGCCATGATCCTGACTTACTGCAGACCCTCTATTACAGCCAATCTGAATAATAATTAGCATGAATAAAGTGAATTTAAGCAACATGGGTTTCTATTTTATGATTAATTAAATACGTCCCAATTCCTAATAATATATTGATAAATCCTATTAGGGTTTCTAAAGGTTTATTTGTTATGGCAAAAATAATCATCCAAACACTTAGGAGCAAAAATATTATTTGCCAAACTGGATAACCGGGACTACGGTAACTTAATTGGTGAAACGAATGCCGACGTATGACAAACACAGCAACCACCACCAGGGCACTGGATAAATTTAACAAAATCCCACAGTAGATCAAAATTTGTTCAAATGTACCGGATAGGATTAGCACTAAGCTGACAATGGCCTGAAACCAAATTGCTTTAACCGGTATTCCGGAAGGTGATAACTTCAGAAATGACCAAATTCTATAATCCTCGGCCATTTTGGCAACTACCCTAGGTCCAACCCAAATCATGGCACTTATACTTGAAATCAATAAAAGCGAAATCATACCGCTAAATAAACCTGCAATACGAGGAGTGAACATATGGTTGGCAGCTATTGACCCTACTTCTATCTGATTTACCAACTCATCATATGGAGCATGTCTAAGAAATACTATTTGCAACAAAGTATACAAAATGGTAACCACAATGGTCCCGGTTATCAGTGCCTTGGGCAAATCTTTAATTGGGGATTTGAACTCCTCCACAATGTAGGCTGCAGCATTCCATCCCGAATAAGAATAAGTGACATAGATCAAGGAAATAGCAAAAGCTGCCGACCAGATCTCCTGACTAAAAGAAGTGGTAAAACTAATTGCATTTTCTCCAGTGGAAGTAATCAAAAAGCCACTAACCACAAAAAGGATTATAAATATGATTTTTATAGAAGTGCTGATATTTTGGAAGAGAGCACTAATTTTCAAATTGAAAGAATGAACCAAGGAAATAATCAGAATTATGGCTATGCTTAAATAGGTGATCTTAAAACCATTTATAGGAACGTATTCTGAAATAGCTATAGAAGCCAGCGCTACGGGTGCTGCGAATCCCACCGAAATGGAAATCCAACCGGAAAGATATCCGACAAAAGGATGAATTATCTTAGATAAAAAGACATATTCTCCACCGGATTCATTAATGAATGTCCCAACTTCTGCATAACTAAAGGCTCCAGCCAAGGCAAAAATACCACCTAGAACCCAAAGGAATATAATCGTATAGGTATTTTGAATTTCCGGAATTTGGAAACCTAAACTGGTAAATACCCCGGTTCCTATCATATTGGCTATAACTATAGCAACCCCTGTATACCAGGTTATTTTATATTTTGGAGACAATTTCATGAAACTCCTTCAATTGCAACTTTAAAATCAATTATATTTAATCATTCTTATAACGGTTAAACTACTTTATTCCCAGGTCTTATTGTATAATTATTTAGATATTATTCACTTGATAATTTCAATGCTGGGTATACATGACAATGCATGTTTGTCTTATGGAATTTAATAAACAAAGAACTATCCGTTTCTCGTTAATAAACTTGACAAAACAAATGATTGAGTTTAGCAAACTATTTATTTACTGATGAGCATAATATTGAGATTCAGAAAAAGATATAAAACCCGCTTAAATCCTTTCTATTTAATTGCTGCGATTTTTGGATTGATTGGATAAATCCACTCCACGCCCCGGGACGTAACAATGGCATCATCCTCGAGGGGAATTCTCAGTTTCTTACCTGCCCATTCAGGCACTTTAGTATAGGCAAAAAGTTCAATAGACAAAAGGTTGGTCGGTTTAAGTTCATAATTTAATCGGACCGGGTTAAAAAAAGCAATAGATGGTCCTACGCCATGCCCCCAGTTACCTACTGAATGACAACCAATGATCACATCGGTTTGGTCAGAATCGGTAGATTGGTTGAATCCTTTCATTTTATTAAAGCCCACCTTGATCAGCGCTTCATAAACGTTATCTTCGTTCTCTTGAGCCGTCAGGCCCGGCATTATCGTTTGCTTAATAATATCTCTGACTTTTACTCCTTGCTCAAAGGCATGCTGGATACCTTCTGGAACGGCTGTTTCTCCTTCTCTTAGTACATAGGCTATCCGCTTCATATCAGTATACATATTCATTAATCCCACACCATAATCCAACATGATTACGTCGCCTCGTTCAATAATTTTATCGGTAGAAGTAGCAATAATACCTCGAGGGCCAGTTATGTATACTGATGGCATCCCAAAAGAAGATTCTAAGTTATGCTTAAATTGTTGTTCTTTAATCCACCAGGCCACATCTTCTAAAGTGGTGATCCCAGGCGTTATTACTTCATTAGACAGTGCTCTTTCAGCGATGGTATAGGACAATTCACAAGCTTCACCATAAACAGCAATCTCACTAGCTACTCGTCTAGAACGAAAATCGGAAACTAGTTTTTCGGCAGATACGAAACGGTCTGAATATTTATCTCCAAGGACTTCTCTCAATTCTTTATATCCGGAATAAGAAAGTCCATCTGCACCACCAATAGATTTGGAGATATTGAGACCAATTCTTTGAGGATCTCTTTCAGTTACATAGTCCTTGAGTTCCAACTCTGAACCAAAATGATCATACGCGCCTCCCTCTTTTAATAAATAACCACCGATTCCTAATGCAGCCCTTTCGATTCGCTCACTACCGTTGTCTGTAAAAATGTAATATCCGGTCAATCCTACATAACCTTCGCCCATATCCGGGTACAACGGATCAAAATTGCCTTCCCGATTCATAATAATCCACATATCAATATTATTTTCCCGCATCACCTCAGGGAGGATTAAATCAAATTTATCATTACGAATTTGGTTCATTTTACGCCATCTGCGAAAAGCTTCCTGCCCATAGGAAACTTGTCCTAAAATCAACAAAACAATTAGCGCTGAAAAATACCTCATAGGTTTTATTTTAGTGAATTTTTTTTGAACATAGTTTAAGCCAAAATACTAATAAATGTTTTAAATTAAATTTAGTATCTAACCAACTACAAAAAAATCGGGAAAAGGAAAATTTTATGGTACGAAATCAAAGTGAGCAAACGCGCTGAGTTTTAAATAATTAATATATTTTTAAACCAAAATTTAAAATTTGAAACATACAATCTATATCATTTTTGGAATCTTACTATCCATTGGTTGTTCATATCAGCCTACCTCAAACATCACAAAGTTGGAATTTGGTCCAGGAGATGAAGACGACATAAGATTAGCCTTCATAAATTTAGTGGATAGTACTGAAGTTAATTTAGCTGAGGGTATTTACAATTTTGAAAAACTTTCAATAATTGGTAAACTGGCTAATATTTCGTTGAAAGGTGCCGGTCCGGATAAAACAATTATTGACTTTTCTTCACAGGCCTCAGGTGGTGAAGGATTGAGGATTGACAATATTAATCAACTTACTATTTCGGACCTCCAATTAAGGGAGTCCAAGGGTGATTTGTTGAAAGTAAAAGATTGTGATGGTGTTGAATTGATCAATGTTCACACCATTTGGGAAAGTGAAGCAAATAAAGAAAATGGAGGTTACGGACTTTATCCAGTTTCGTGTGAAAATGTTTTGATCGATGGATGTTATGCCAAAGGGGCTTCTGATGCTGGAATATACGTTGGACAATCAAATAAAGTAATTGTCCGGAATAGTAAGGCAGAATTGAATGTGGCTGGTATTGAAATTGAAAATACCACCGATGCTGAGGTATTCAATAATGAATCTACCAATAATACCGGAGGCCTTTTGGTTTTTGATCTACCGGGATTATCTCAGGCAGGAGGTAATGTTAAAGTATACAAAAACAGGGTATACAATAATAACTACAGAAATTGGGCCCCAGCTGCGAATAGTGCCACTGGTGTCGGTAATGTCCCTCCGGGAACCGGAATTATGATTTTATGTACATCCGATGTAGAGGTGTACGATAATCGAGTAGAGAATAACAACACTATGCCGATTGGCATACTTAGTTTCTTAACGGTGGATCCGAATATTATCAAAAACGATCCAACATTCAAGCCAATCCCATATAATATTTATTTACATGATAACGAGATTTCCAAGAAGGATGAGTTTCCTGAGCATGTACGAACACATGAATTATCCATGGTTTTAGTGTCTCTTGATTCTAAGTTGAAAGAATCAGGATTTCCGGGGATACCGCCCATTTTATTTGATGGAATTACTTTACAAGAAGGAGACAATCCGACCAACATTTGTATTAAGGAAAAAGTGAGTTATTTAAATATGGACGTGGGCAATGAATTTGCTTCACCTAGTTACGATAATGAATCCTTTAATTGTGAAATCAGTCTGTAGTGTATGATGAGCCGTAGTAAATATTTACCTTGTTTCTCGACGATCGTAATAATTACTATCCTAGCAGGAGCTTGCTATAGGGATCAGCAAAAAGTAAGCACTGAGCATGCTCATTTTCCAACACGCTTATCCGAATTGGATTTGTTTGAAGAACCCATTTCAAATTTGATTTCCACATCTGGTGTTACTCCATACGAATTGAATACGCAGCTTTTTACAGATTATGCCCAGAAATCTAGATTCATTAAGCTACCTATTGGACACAACTTAAAAGTTCTGGAAGGGGATTTAGAATTTCCAACAGGTACTTTGCTGATAAAGAACTTTTTTTATAATAAGGATGAGCGGGCGCCAGCTGAAGGAAGAACGATCATCGAAACCCGTTTACTTATCAAAGATATTGATGGTTGGCAAGTGGGCGTATATGAGTGGAATGACCAACAAACAGATGCGAAATTCTTACAGCTTGGTAGGAAAAAAGAAGTATCCTGGATAGCGGATAATGGCAGTCTTCAAAACATAAAATACGTAATACCAGATATCAATGATTGTAAGGGGTGCCATATTAATGACGGCGAAATATTGCCTATCGGGCCAAAATTGCGAAATCTAAATTATGTTAATAATGAAGGCAATTGGCAGTTAGATTCTTGGCTTGAGAAAGGAATATTAGTTGGCTTGAATTCACATGCCGATGCAGACAGATTACCCGTTGCGACTGACCATGAATTTAATTTGAATGAGCGAGCCAGAGCGTATCTTGATGTAAACTGTGCTCATTGCCATACCGCTCAAGGACCAGCAGATAATACCGGTCTTTTTTTAGAATATGAGCAGAAGGATCCTTTTAAAATAGGAATCGGTAAAGGACCTGTTTCAGCTGGAATTGGATCCGCGGACTTGATCTACGACATTGTTCCGGGAAGTGCAGATTCTTCAATTGTCTATTATCGCATGCAGTCAACAGAAACCGGGATCGCCATGCCTGAACTGGGCCGAACTATAAATCATATTGAAGGTCTCGAATTAATCAAAGATTGGATAAATCTTATGGATTAAGTTATAATGGGGTATTCAAAGAATATAATAATTATCTTACTGGTCAGCTTAAGTCTAATACCTATAAGTGCACTTGCCCAAGAATTTCAAGGAACTATTGTTGATGGCGAATCAGGTGAACCGTTGGTAGGTGCCTGCTTTTCAGTGCTCGGTTATACGATTGGGACATGTACAAATGTGGATGGATATTTTACTTTAATGAATACACCTAAAGATTCGTTTAGTATCGCTTTGTCCTACCTGGGGTATCAGTCGGATACCATGCTCATAACGGACCCATCTACAGAAATTAAGATTGAGATGCTTCAGGAGCATTTGGTATTATCTGAAGTTGAGGTGGTTTCAGATTATTCCAAGATTAAACAAGAAGTGGCCTTGACGGTAGAGTCAATGGGGCTTCAAGAAATAGAGAGCAACTCAGAATCCAGTTTTTACGATATCCTGGCAAGTATGCGTGAAGCAGATATGATGACCGTAAGTTTCGGGGTTAAGGTGGTCAATACCCGAGGCTTTAATTCCAGTACGCCAGTAAGGTCTTTACAGCTGATTGATGGAGTAGATAATGCATCGCCGGGATTGAATTTTCCACTGGGTAATTTTATGGGTCTGCCGGATCTGGATGTTGAAGGAGTTGACTTAGTGATCGGTGCAAGTTCAGCTTACTTTGGTCCTGGAGCGTTTAACGGAGTCGTCAACATGCGCACCAAGGATCCTTTTAAATATCAAGGAATTGATATTCAGCTGAAAGGAGGTATGCGTAATTATTTTGAAGGAGCCATTCGTGCAGCCAAAGCTTTTAAGAATAAAAAAGGCGATGAAAAATTTGCTGCTAAATTAACTATGTCTTATCAAACTGTCCGGGACTGGGAAGCCAATGATCAATCTCCTTCTTTTGAAAATTTAAGGGATAGTATTTATGCGGACAATCCAGGAGGATATGATGCTATCAACAAATATGGAGATGAACCGTCTGCTATTTATACATCTCCATTTGAACAATTCAGACATCCTGGTTTAGGCACTTTTTTTAGAACGGGTTATTGGGAAACAGATTTGGCTAGTTATGATAGTTATAATATTAAATCTTCGGTGGGCATCCATTATAAACCCAGGAAAGATTGGGAAATAATTGCTACCACAAATTTTGGGATTGGCACTACAGTTATGCAACTAGATAACCGGTTGAGTCTAAACGATGTTTGGGCGATGAATAATAAACTAGAGGTAAAGAAGAAGGATAAATTCTTCATCCGATTTTATACCACTAAAGAAGATGCAGGAGACACTTATGATATTATCACCACAGGACAAATATTACAATCAAGGTGGAAAAGCGACGGTAGTTGGCTGAACGAGTACAAAAATTATTGGTTCAGGAATATCAATCCATTAGTCAAAGAATTGCCCGGGTTTCCTAGTATTGGACCAGCCCCTGATTTCTATTACGACTTCGATCAAGCAAACAAAGTCTTGGAAGACAATGCTGATATGCTCACTTTATGGCATGCCCAGGCCAGAGCTGCTCAGGATGGAGCCTATTTAATCCCTGGTTCTGACGAATTTAACCATGTTTTTAATAACATTGTCAGCACAAAAGTTTCTGAAGGCGGAACCAAATACGTTGACAAATCTCGCCTATTTCATGGTCATGCTGAATATAAATTTAAGCCTCGATTCGTCGATGAATTTATTATCGGTGGCAATTTTAGATTATATGCACCCTACTCAGAAGGGACCATATTTGTGGACACTTCTGGCACATCATTTACTACTTATGAGTTTGGCGGTTATTTGGGGTTTGAAAAATTTATGGCGGACGATCGATTAAAACTCAATTTTGCTACCAGGATAGACAAACATGAAAACTATGATTATCTCATTAGTCCGGCATTGTCACTGCAGTACATTCTTTCTCCATTAAGTTCAATTAGACTCTCTGTATCATCAGCTTTGAGAAATCCAACCCTCATAGAACAGTATTTTTATTTTAGAGTAGGATCAGCGATACTCTTGGGTAATATAAATGGATATGAAAACCTGGTCACCTTAAATTCTTTTGAGAATTATTTGAAGACGGACCTAAATCAGGATTCATTGGTATATTTTGATGAACCTCCCGTGGTACCCGAAAAGGCTACCGCCATGGAGCTGGCTTTTTCAACCGTTTTGTTTGAAGATAAACTGGACGTGAAATCCACTTTGTATTTAAACCGGTATAGGGATTTTTTAGGTAACAAGATTGGACTTCAATTACCTTTTATTCAGGGTTTTCCTGGGCAGCCTATTATATATAGGTTCGCTGCGAATGCAAAAGATATTACCTATACAGTTGGGTTTTCGACCGGATTAACATATGTCCTTTCCAGGAATATACGGGTAACAGGAAATTACTCCTGGAATAAGATCTTTATTGATTCTGATGATCCGCTGATACCTTCTTATAATACACCTGAACATAAGTTTAATTTAGGATTTAATATTGATCGTTTTAAACTTGGAACAATTAATGACTTTGGATTTGGGACTAATTTTAGATGGGTGGAAGGTTATAAGTTTGAAAGCTCTCCTCAGTTCTCCGGTGAAATTCCAGCTCAGATTCACCTTAATGCTCAAATAAGTAAAAGAATTCCTAAATTGGGTACCACAATTAAATTGAGTGGATCTAATTTACTCAACAGACAACAGAATGGACTTTATGGAGGTCCCAAAGTGGGACGATTTATATTTTTATCATGGCATCTTTCTTTATAATTAATAAAAACTATCAATTGTGAAAAGAAATTTACGAAGCACCTGTTTGATTTTATTGCTTGCGAGCTTAACTAACTTAGTCGCTCAAACCAGATACAATGATCCAATTTTCGAAAAGGTAATCGTAACTTCCGATGAGATTTTCGGAATAAATGTCAGCATTGAACCGGCATTGACCGGTGGTGACCCAGCTCCGGTGGAGCTGAAAATGGATATTTATGAACCTGAGGGCGATTCTGCTATTGCCAGACCGGTTGTTATTTTTGCGCACCTGGGAGACTTTTTACCGCCCATTGTTAATACATCACCTTATGGTTTTAAGACAGACAGTGCACTGGTAGAGATTTGTACGCGATTAGCAAAAAGAGGATTTGTGGCCGTATCCATTGACTATAGGTTGGGATGGAATCCTTTTGGATCGGGTATTGAAATTAAATCCTCTGTATTACAGGCTGTATATCGTATTACTCAGGACATGCGAACAGCTGTAAGATTTTTCAGAATGGACGCCAATGAACAAGGAAATAGATTTAGAATAGATACAGGAAGAATTGCGGTTGGTGGATTTGATGCAGCTGGATGGGGAGCCCAAAACTGCGCAAATCTGAAAAACTCTGAACAAACATTACTTGAAAAATTTGTTGATTTATCTACCCAACCTGCTACCCCTTTCATTTATGAACCAGTGTTTGGAGATCCATATGGAATTGTTGCCGGAGATATTAATATTCCGAATCATCCATCTTATTCTTCAGAGGTCAATGTGGTTATAAACATTGAAGGTGGATTGGGCGATTTTTCCTGGCTGGAAGCTGGAGATGCACCGGTGATTGCCTTTGTAAGAGATGGGAAACAGAATCAAAACGCAATACGCGATGTCACGATAGCAGTAGGTGGTGCCATTATCATTGCCAGTGGCGCTTTCCCCGATACGATCGTTCATCGATCTCAGGAATTAGGTAATCAGGATGTTTTCCTCAATGCAGGATTTGAAGACACAATCACTCAGATTGCCATGGAGAGATCCGGAGGCTTAGAAGGTATTTTCTATTACCGGCCTTACACGGATACCGGTTCCGTTCAGTGCGATCAGACTGCTGGGGTTCCAGCAGTGGGGTATGGTGGAAATACCTATGCTTGGGACTGGTACAATGAAGATTGGTTTGCAGCAGTTTGGGATGGTTCCATGCTAAATCCTCCGTCTGGAATTAAAATTTGCGAATACAATACCAGCCAAGGGAATCCAAATGATCCGGTAATTTCCAGGATGATGATCGATACGTTTGAATGGTTTATGGTTCCCCGATTGATGGCTGCTTTTGGATTGGGAAATACTACTTCAAGTGTTTTTAAAGTTAACACTGATGATGTAGGATTTAAAGCTTTTCCAAATCCAACATCACAGCGTATACAATTTTACGCCAAGGAAAGAATCAAAGGTTATCAGCTTTATGATTTAACCGGAAAATTAGTTTCTAGAATAGATAATCTGGATAATTATGAAGCCAATGTGAATTTACATGCTTTGCCAGCAGGATCTTATTTTGCTAAAATTAGATTTGAAAAAGGAGTGCTCGTTGAAAAGATCATCGTAGAGAAGTAATACTAGTGCATCAAGAACGAAGTAATTACGGTATAAAACGATGAAGATTTTTTCCAAGATCAAGGCGAAAAACGTAGGCATAGCCAAGATACGGCGAGGCTTTTCAACCTGCCTTTGCCGCAGGCAGGCGAAGATATTGGGAAAAAGATCGAGTTTTAAATGTAACTTTATTTTGTTCTTGATGCACTAGATAATCTAAAGGATTAACGGAGGAATGCATTTCAATGTGTTCCTCTATTTTTTTGGTATTTAGAGAAACTATCGATGGATTCCGGGTACCATGTAGCTTGAAACAAATTCTTTGGATGCTGTTATTCAGCTGCTTTATCGACTACCTTCATAAAGTCAATCAATCCATTAAAGTATGTTTTTTGGTCATCGTATTGTGAAAGATGACTTCCGTTTGGACAATAGAGATAATTACCATTGGGTAATTGCTTGGACATCCATTCCATATGGTTGGGATCCATAGAATCATATTTTGCCCCAATCACTAAAGTTGGTACAGTGATATCTTTCAATTCATCTTTGCGGTCCCAACCTTTAAGGGTGGCATCGCCGGTAATTCCAAATTCACTGTATCCCTGCATATATACATAGACATTGGGATTGAGGTGTTTGAATGTTCGATTGATGGACTCGGGCCATTCGTCTAAAGGCATACGCAAAATATGCTCAGTATAGTGGTATTCAAAAAGCAGCTCATTATACCTGGGATTACTAAAATCGTTATTGGCTTCGATTTCCTTAATTTCAGAAAACACTTCAGCTGGCATTTGGGGACCTAAAACCTCTTGAGCATAGGCATTATATTCATCAATACTTGACATCATATTGGAAATTATCAAACCTTTAAGATGCTCCTGATATTTTAAAGCATATTCAATAGCTAGGATCCCACCCCAGGATTGGCCTAGTAGATAGAAGTTGGAGTTATCCAACCCCAATGCTTTCCTTACTTGCTCTACCTCCTCTACAAATCGCTCATTAGTCCATAAATCATTGTCATCCGGCTGATCACTATAATAAGAACCTAGCTGATCATAATATATATATTCGATGCCTTCCTGTGGGAAATAACCATCAAAGCATTCATACAGCTCATGGGTAGCCCCCGGACCTCCATGAAGCAGTAAGAGCTTCATCGTTGGATTGTTTCCAACCCGTTTCGTCCATACTTTAAATTCACCTTTTGGTGTAGTAATTGGTATCATTTTGATACCTCCTGTAAATTGATCATCCCGATCGGAAAAATCCCAATAGGTGTTGGAATTATTTTCTTTTTCAGCAATTGGCGTTTGGTCACTCGAACAGCCTACAGAAATGAAAATAAAGGGGATAAATAAGTATAATAATCGTTTCATGGTTATTAAGTTAGAATTTATTCTTCTCATTTAAAGAGATTCTGAACAAAATAAATTTCGATTGTTGTACAAAGATCCTATTTTGTTTTAGCCTCATTCAAATATCTTAAGTAAAAAGCAAGCTAAAAAAAACGGTGTCAGGAGTCGTAGAACAGCCTTATCGAAATTGCGATAATAGCCGGAAGAACTTTATCTTAGTGCCAAATGTTCTAATTGATGAAGAATAGTGAGCATCCTTCACCGAATTGTTTTCTGTTCTAAATCAGTTAGGATATTAGTAGAAATAGAGTTTTACAACTTTAAATAAGGTTTTGAATAAGGTATGTTTAACAACCATTTATCTTGAAACCTTTTCAAAACTAGTCGTTATGCAAGACCATAAAATCAAAGAGAGCTTAAAGAATTGGAAGTCAATTGTAATTAAATACCAGAAGCCCAATCAGAAAAAAGCAATTTCTCAAATATTGACTTCCTACTTACCTTTTCTGGCATTATGGGTACTCATGTATTTTAGTACAAGTTGGTCCTATTTTATTACGCTTGGTTTAGCAGCCATAGCGGCTTTCTTTTTAGTCCGGATTTTTATTATTCAGCATGATTGTGGTCATCAATCCTTTTTTAAATCCAAAAAATTAAATAATGTAATTGGAGTGGTTTCCAGTTTTTTTAGTGCAATTCCTTATAAATATTGGAGCCGAACGCATACAGAACATCATGCCCGAAATGGTCAACTGGAGCATAGGGGAATCGGAGATATTGATTTTCTGACCACCGAAGAATATGATCAATTATCTAAGTGGGGTAAGCTTAAATATCGATTTATGCGGAGTCCAATTATTCAATTTTTAGTGGTACCGGTGACTTATTTTGCCATCATGTTAAGATTGCCCTTTATACGTTTGACTGGTTGGAATAAAATTCGATGGCATTATTTATTAAATAATCTAATGATTTTAGCGGTTTATGCCACTATGATCTTGATGCTAGGCTGGAAAAAATTTATCATGGTCCATATTCCTGTATTACTACTTTTTTCCATAATTGCATTTTGGTTCTTTTATGTTCAACATCAACATGAGAATAATTACAAAGAAGTAGAGAGTAAATGGGACCATTTATTGGCCTCTATTCGTGGGAGTACGTTTTATAAACTGCCCAGATTGTTTCAGTGGTTAACCGGAAATATTGGTTTTCATCACATTCATCATCTGAATTCTCGCATTCCTAATTATAATCTGGCTCGATGTGCAAAAGAAAATCCTCAATTCAATAAGTTTGTTCCTACATTATCCTTTCGCCAGAGTTTAAAAACCATCCATCATAAACTTTGGGATGGGAAAACCCAACGAATGATAACCTTTAAGGAATATGCCAAATCTTTTAAGCGAAAGCAATAGGAACAATTATTAGAATACTCCTTCCTTTCTTCCCACTTCTTATCCAAAGAATTGATCTGGATATTATAATTAAGATTCATCCGCATAATGAGTACAATGAATATACTGATGTCAAATAATTATTATTGATCATATCATAAAAAATGTCCAACTGTTAAGGTTTCGATGAATATGGAATTAATATTCCGCATTAGTGAAATGGCGTTAAGAATTGATTTACTATTGGCGTTAAGAAATCAAAACTGTCTGAAGACCTTAATGCGACTAAGGGAAAAGAACAAAACCGAATAAGGCCTACGACACTTGGTAGGCAATGATTAAAAGGATATGCAGGCGCATTATAGGTTGAGTTTTTTGATTTTAGCGAATGGTAAATCAATTTAGCCAATTTCACTACAGCGGAGATTTTTTTGCTTACTTTTTTCATGGTTGGAAAAAAGTAAGTGCCCAGCCGGCATAAGGCGATCATAAGAGTTGTAAATACCAATCAATCATTTGTAAGATGCTTGAAGATAAGTTTCTCTCAATAGAGGAATTAGAACCTAATAGGTATTACTCCTTTGTTTACATTTTACCATTTGTGCATTTTAAAAAAAGAAAAGCTTAAGTTTATTGATAGAAAGAATTCTCTAAACAAAAATCTATAATATTCACAAAAAAGTATCTAAGTATCCATTGTGCGGATGAACCATAATTAATTGGTTAGAGGATATACGATTATTATTTCCGATGAGAATTTGAAATACAATTGACCCGCCATACAGAATTAATCTTGAATTGTTTATTTTGCACGGATCAATCATAAAATCGCTATGAAACATTCAATTCTTTCAATTTCTATCTTATTGATCTTCTTTGCACACACGGTTGAATCACAACTACGTCCGATGACGGTTGATGACGGGTTGAATATGGTTCAATTACGCGGTGCGAAAATAGCGCCCAACGGATCAAATATTGTTTTTACAAAATCTACTTTGGATTGGAAAAAGAACAAGCGTAAATCTACTCATCACCATATTCTTCCTGACGGATCGGATGAGTACAAATTTTTGGGAGGCGAGAATGACAGCGATATTAGATTTTCGCCTGATGGGAAATACATTAGTTTTAAAAGGTCGGTAGATAAAAAATCTCAAATTCATTTTATGCGTGTGCATGGTGGAGAGGCACAACAATTGACGAAACACGAAAACAGTGTGAGTAACTATCGATGGGCTCCAGATAGTAAATCAATTTATTTTACGGCGAATGAAGTATTAAGTAAGGATGCTCAAAAAGAAAAGAAAGATGGTTATGATCACGTGTTGGTGGATGAAGGGCCAAATGGACAGAGAAAGGCAGAATGGACGCACCTCTTCCATATTGCATTGGATTCTATGAAAGAAGAGTCGCTGCTTAAAAAAGATTTGCGAATTAATCAGTTTGAAATAAGACCAAATGGAGCTCAAATTGCTTACACCAGCCGGAAAGAGAATCGTCGTAATCAATTAAACCAATCCGAAATATTTCTTTTCAATATAGCAGATTCAACCATTACCCAGCTTACGGACAATGCTGCTCCAGAGGGAAGTATACAGTGGTCCCCGGATGGTAAGCTGATCAGTTTCATGGCTGCAGATAATCAAAACTGGGAACTAAAGAATAGCAAGCTATGGCTACTGGATGTTACTACAAAAAAAATACGATTAGCATCAGGTGAATTTCAGGGAAATATCAGAGGGTATTATTGGAGTAAGAATGGGGACCGAATCTATTTTAACGGCTTGCATAAGACCGATACAAATATATATGATTTAAATATTCAAAGTGGGTTGGTCAGGAATTTAAGTAACAGGGTTGGAACCTGGAGGATATTGGACATGAATAAAGATCGCAGTATTTGTGTCCTGAGCTTTAGTGATTTTGATACACCTACTGATTTATTTTATACAGAATTGGCTTCTTTTAATCCGGTTAAACTTTCAAATCTTAACCCAACAATTGAAAAGGATTTGCAGCTTGCAGAAATGGAGGTAGTTCAATGGAAATCTTCAGACGGGTTGGATGTTGAAGGACTAGCCTATTTACCTGCAGGCTTTAAGGCAGATGCGACCGATCCGTTTTTATTACATATTCATGGTGGCCCTGCAGGCGTGTTTACCAATTCATTTAATTATCGATACCATGTTTGGGCAGGATTGGGTTATGTACAACTTGCACCTAATGTTCGGGGCAGCAGTGGGTATTCAGATGACTTGCTTAGAGGAAATATGAATGATATTGGAGGTGGAGATTATGAAGACCTAATGAGCGGTGTTGATTTTTTGTTGGATAAAAAATATATGGATCCCAGTAAATTAGCGGTCAGAGGATGGAGTTATGGCGGTATTTTAGGAGGAACTACCGTTACCAAAACTTCCAGGTTTAAGTCAGCCTCATTAGGCGCGATGGTTTCTGATTGGACATCTGAATATGGTATCGGATTCAATTATGATGTGCGATTATGGTATATTGGTGGAACCCCTTGGGAAAATGCTGAAGACTATAGAGACAAAAGTGCTTTGACCCATATAAAAAAGGTTAACACACCGGTTTTACTTATGCACGGCGAAAAAGATTTTACCGATACTGAAGCACAAAGCATGATGTTTTTTGCTGCTCTAAAAGACCAGGGAAAAGAAGTAAAATATATTAAATTTCCGAGAGAGCCTCATGGATTTCGGGAACCTCGGCATATACGAACCAGAGATATTGAAGAAATTAAATGGGTGCAAAAATACACCATAGGGAAAGAATGGACTCCTTGGGAAAGAGAAGAAGATAAGAAAAAGGATAAAAAAGAAGTTGATAAAACCTAATAACTCCGGTAGCACATTTTGAGTATAAAAAAGAAAAAGTGGTACGAACGCATTCCACATCCGGTAGTCATGCTGTTCGGTATGATTGTTTTTGCAACCCTACTTAGTTATATACTGCCTGCTGGAAGCTTTGAACGGGTTCTTGCAGATGGAAGACAACGTGTGGTTCCTGGATCTTTCCAATATATTGATCAAAACCCGGTAAGTTTTAAAAACATGTTTGTGGCACTTCCACTTGGTTTTAAGACAGCTTCTGATATAATTTTTATCGTCTTAGCTAGTGGAATCATGTTTGGCATTCTGGAAAAATCCGGAATGATAGAAAACGCTATTGGATCCCTGGTCAGAAAAATGGGCTTGGAACGCAGAATGCTATTGGTGGTTTTTATGACCTACCTATTCGGGATGTTAGGTGTGGCCGTTGGTTACGAAAATAACATTGCCATGATACCTATTGCTGCGATTTTGGCTTTAGCAATTGGAGGCGATTTGATTGTTGCAGCTGGTATATCAGTGGCGGCTATAACCGTTGGGTTTGGATTATCTCCAATCAATCCATACACGGTCGGTACGGGACATACGATCGCGGAAATGCCTTTGTTCTCTGGAGCATTATATAGAAGTATCATGTGTTTTGGAGGCCTATCCATTTTGGCAGTTTTTAATGTCACCTACTTTAAACGACTCATCAAAAATCCTGAAAAGAGTTTAGGACTTGGATTGGATACCGAGGGATTTTCTTTGTCGAAGCCTGTTGAAGAATATGTGATGAGCCCTAATAATTGGAGCATATTGGCAATTTTTATTGGAGGGTTAAGTGTGATGCTATATGGTATTTTTGCCCACTCTTGGTACATAAATGATATTACAGCTGTCTTTTTAATGATAGCTATTGCGGCGGGCATAGCGTCTAGAATGAATGCCACCAGGATAAGCGAGATAGCGCTAAAATCGATTAGCGTAGTAGCACCAGGTGCCTTTATGGTAGGCTATGCAACCACCATTAAAGTGATTCTTGAGCTGGGCAATGTAAGTGATACGATAGCTTTTAATTTGTCTAACATGCTTACGACTGTACCAATTTATGGATCGGCTATTTTAATGTCGATCTCTCAATGTGTAATGAATTTTATGATTCCATCGGGTAGTGGACAGGCATTGGCAACACTCCCGATTATGATTCCTGTGGGTGAGTTAGTAGGTCTTACCAGACAAACTTCTATATTAGCTTACCAGATAGGAGATGGCGTAACTAATTTGATTAATCCTACTCTTGGAGGCTTAATCGCGATGTTGGCTTTATGCAGAGTGCCATTTGATCGATGGTTACGCTTTATATTTCCATTGATGTTAATTCTTTTGATTTTTTCTTGGCTGTTTTTGATAGGAGCGGTAGCCATGAATTGGGGACCGGTGTAGCCGGATTATAAATCCGGCAATGAAGGAATTAAAAATAAATAATTAAAACAAGCCGATTCAGGAAAAATGGTTGCAGGAAAAAAGAGAATATGGTATGTTTAATAATTCAAAAAATTTCGAGTAAGAAATACATGCGAGCTGAAGAAATTTTAGAGCACCTGGTATCTTTTCCGGTGTTTGGAGGTCAAAGTAATTTATCAATTGCTATGTGGATAGAAGAATATCTGGCCGAACAGGGATTGACATTTACCAATGTGCCAAACGAGGATGGAACCAAGCGTTCAATTCATTGTCGGATAGGTCCTGCTGTTGATGGAGGGGTGATTTTATCCGGGCACACGGATGTAGTGCCTGTGGAAGGTCAATCCTGGAGTCACGATCCATTTACTTTGACAGATGGGGGGGATGGTAAACTATACGGAAGAGGGTCTTGCGATATGAAAGGTTTTATTGCATGTTGTCTCGCCGTCCTGCCAGATATGCTCAAGGCCAATCTAAAGAAACCGATCTATTTTGCCTTCTCATATGACGAGGAAGTAGGGTGCCTGGCAGGCGATGCTTTGGCTGCAAGTATTAATGATACTTATGCTGAAAAGCCCAAGTATGCAATTATCGGAGAACCTTCGATGTTACAACCGGTAGTTGGTCAGAAAGGGATCGTCGTCTATAAGACTACGTTAAATGGCTCCGCCGGTCACAGCAGTGGTATACGCAAAGAAGTGAGTGCCATTCACGAGGCAGCGAGACTTATATTATGGTTAGAGCGTAAAATGGATCGATTGATCGAATCCGGCCAAACCGATGACCGCTTCGTACCTAATCATACCTCTATTCATTGTGGTGTATTTAAACAGAGCGGTGCTGCTCATAATATCGTATCAGATCACGCCTGTTTTTTGTGGGATGTACGTGTAATCCCCAAAGATAATGCAGGGGACATCCTGCATGAATTTGAAGAACATTGCAGACAGGTTACCATATCCTGTCGGGAACGATTTCCAGATTTCCAGATCACTACCGAATTGTATCATCCGAATGTTGTGGCATTGGACACCCCAGAACACTTATCAATTGTTCCATTTATAAAGGAACTTTCAGGGAGGAATGATTTGGGCGCTGTGTCGTATGCAGCCGAAGCCGGGCAGTTCGCAGAGGCAGGCTTTGAATCCGTGATTTGTGGACCGGGCGATATTGCTCAAGCGCATAGAGCCGATGAGTTTATCTCAAAAGAACAGTTGGATAAGGGTGTAGATATGATAAGACAATTAGTACGGAAACTATCGTGAAGTGCAGATGTCAAATCTTGATCATTATTGGGAAGACTGCACTACATTCACTACTACCAGTATAATATGTCCTTAATAAGTATAGAATCAGATATCTCAGCATGGTCATATATTTGGAAATCCAAATATGGATTTCACGATCCGAAATAACATTAAGTAATTATTACCGTCGTCTGGGGTAGATCTTACCTGCTTTTATTAAGCTCGGATTATGCAACAGAAAAACTATTTTCTTCTATGGCAGCCTCCGCCCGGCAGGCATCTTGAAATCCCAACAAATAAGTCGTTTCACTACTGCTTTCGGGTCCACTATAAAATGGTAACTATGCCGAACTCTTCAAACAGGTTTATTTTATTGAGCTTTCAACGCTCATTACGATTCCCTAATGCTAAGCGTAGGCAAGCTATAATCAAATTTTTGATACTACGTAAATATAGTCGGTATTTGAATTTCATTTACTACAAAACACCTAAGATCTGTGATATATGTATATAGGTGTGATAAAGCATTTCTAATTAATGTTTTCTTGTTACTTTTCCATTGCTGACAAGTAACCAAAAAGCTAGGCGGAATAATACCTGCTCACAGACCTGGCTCCCCTGCCCGACTGCGTCATTCAGGCGGGCACATCCCACTATTCCGCCTGGGCTCACCCGCACTCAGTGCTTGACTTACTTTAAATCCTTATGATATTCCTCATGAATTGATTATGAAAATTTCTGTTATAAACCATGCACCAAAATTTAGAGCATTTATGTTAATTACAAAACTTAATAAGACTTGTGGGTATCGGGTTACCAAGACAGGAGAAAAATTGATAGCCAGAATCTTATTTTTCTATAAATTGGAATTGAAAACTTGCTAAAAAAACAATTTTTTGAAAATGATAGTGTAGTATAAGTAGGATTAAACCTAATATGGTAAGATTACCACTTTCGTTATATGCAAACTAGGATTTTTTTCGATAATGTTAACCCTTATTTACATCATGACATACCATAATACCACATCTTATATTAACCTTCCGCTTAAATATAACACAGGTCCGTGAGGGTCTCGAAGGCCCGGTTTTTAGCTAGATAAAAGCTAGTTGAAATGAAATTCATTTCCGATTATAATCTATTAAAGAATAATGGCATTTCTAAAGAATTTCCTGTAAATTGTAACTGAGGTTATGATCTCCGGTCCAAGTACTGTTGAAGAGATACAGTGCCAGGGCGTCAGGACAAGCTTATAATAGCATTAATTCTGGTTTCAGAAGCGCCATCTCCTTTGAGACATGGCCTCATTTTATCATTCCACCCTCTTTCTCTATTTATAATCGGGTTATGTAGTTGACTATTAACTGATCTCACAATCTTTCTTCCCAGTAAGGCATCTTTTCAAAAATTCCTCCACTGTGTTTGAAAAATGATTCGCCTGTATTGTAAAGGCCATTTTTACTCTTCACCCACTCGTGATTTCCCATGGGATGATTTTCTAATAATCTGTCCCAATCCTGATAATTCTGCCAGCCATTCGTTTCTTGCATGCCCATGTTCCAACCGGGGAAAGCAGGTAGCCTGGCGGCAACCACTTTATTCCATTCTACTAAAATAGGGCTCACCGTCAAATCAGCACAAAAACAAGGCACATGATGTTCATAAGCTGCTTGGGCAATCTTAATAGTCATACTCATGGTTTTGGCAACCGACTTTACTGCAATGGCATTATAGCCCTGTTCTATGCGAGCCAACGTTTCTTCTACCGCATGGGCGCTTTCATCTGCAGCTACTCGGGGTCCCCTTGCTGCAATCTCACTCACGTCTTCCTGATTGCGATCGCCAAAGGGTTCCTCTAAAACTGCAATTTGATCCAGTGCGTCAATTTTTTCAGCATAATCCAGGAATTCCAATATATACTCGTGTTTATCGTATCTTCCGTTTGCATCGAAATAGTACGGTATCTTTCCATTTGGAGCATGTGCAACCTCATAGTGCCCAATGGTGTCATGGATTCCTTTCAAAAAAGCTTTGTCTTTTTCAAGCATTTCTTGCTGACTTCCGGGTGCACCTATTTTAATTTTCATTATGAAATAACCTTCGTCCGCTAACTTCTTAATGGTATCAAGGGAGGTCCCATAGGACAATGCGGGAATACTCACTACATGTTTATGTTTGGCTGAAAGGCCCATCCGATAATCTGATGGAATTAATTGGTCAAAATTATTATACTCATTAGCTTTTGCATACAATAGCCAGGCTGCATTGTCAACTGGGACTAATGAATTCAAAGCGAAGGTTTTCTTTAAATCGGACACTCCGGTTATTTTCTTACCATATTCCAATAAGGCTGGTAAGATTTCATCGACCATGTTTATTGGCGATAAGAATTGTTGACCCTTTATCATTTGAAGTGCGCGTTCGGTCATCGCATACATGATTGCGTTTCCCCCTCCCTCAGAAGTTTGTCCTGCGACTCGAGCATCACACCACAATGGGCTTTGTACGCCTAAGCCGATGGCCGTATCACCAGTTGGACTAATAAGTTTAGTAGCAACTTGCCATAAATCAGAGACAGAGCTTCCCTTAAATCCAAACGGCTTAGCCAATTTCTCACGTTCAAATGTACTGTTGTAACTAGCTATTTCAAGAGCATTAGAGTGTCCTGTATTCATTTTTGATTTAGATTTATTGATCCATGGAGCAAGCGGAAAAGTTGCAATTGCTGATGACGACTGTTTTATGAAATCACGCCGAGACCAAAGATAATTTTTGTTTTCCATCTTATAATTTAGATCAAATTAATTTAATCCACTTAAAAGAGAGAGACAAAAAGTAAATGATTATTGATATTTATGTGCATTGAAAGAATAAGTAAGTACTATCCTGAATTGATTTGAAGGGGATTATTTATTTTGATTTGGCCAGTCTCACAATCATTAGCTCTTTATTACTACTACCCTTACTCTATATAATGTGGTGGTCTTCAATTTTGTCGCTGTTTATTTGGTATAGAATTATTTCTGATTATTCATTACTTTGGAGAAGTAACCGCTAACAAATACTATTTTTCAAGCAGGTTCAATAAGTAAAACGCCGGCAGCACTAAACAGGTATGGTGCGATAACGGTATGTTAAAATCACTAAAAGTAAAACATGGAAGTCATCAATAAGATTTTGGAATTTGAGCTGATTAGCGTTGGACAATATAAATTAAGAATTATTTCGTTGTTGATTGTCCTCATAATTGTTATCGTAACGAAGATAATTTTATTTCTAATTAAAAAATCATTGTTTCGTAAGCGAAAATTAAAAGAATTTGATGAGGGCAATACTTACGCGTTATACCAGATTATAAAATATGTAATATGGGTAGTTGCTTTTGGTTTTATGCTGGAATCAATCGGGGTTAAGGTTACTATATTAATCGCAGGTTCTGCAGCCTTGCTGGTTGGTATTGGCTTAGGTTTGCAACAAACATTCAACGATGTTCTTTCCGGAATAATCTTGCTTTCTGAGAGGTCGATAAAAATTGAAGATATACTTGAAATAGACGGGGAGGTCGTGAAAATTCAGGAAATTGGTTTACGTACTTCTAAAGGACTGACCACAGATGACATCTCTATTATTATTCCCAACTCTCTAATTACAACGAACAAAGTGATAAACTGGAGTCATCAATCCAAGAAAACTCGTTTTAGAATTGAAGTTGGTGTTTCATATGGCAGCGATGTGGAGTTTGTCATTAAAATTCTTGAAGAAAGTGCAATAGAACATCCTGATAATACCAAGAAGGAACTAACAGAAGCGAGGCTAGTGAATTTTGGAAATTCATCATTAGATTTTCAAATCCTATTTTATAGTAACAACATTTTTAGCTCCAATAGAGTTAAAAGCGATATTCGAAGAATTATTAACCAAAAGTTTATTGAGAACAATATTACCATTCCTTTTCCTCAAATGGATGTGCATTTAAAACCCAATACGGAAAAGGGCAATTAAAAAATGCCACATAAAAAAGGGAATAGGGTTCCTCTATTATATTTAACTGGATTAATTGCCATATCACGCAACGAAACCATACACAAACACGTTGGCGTTTATTGTGTGCCCACCACTACCACTTCTAAGAATCTCTGCAAGGTGGAGGTCTAATATTAAATCTACCCCAACCAACATTTTCTGTCCAAACTTCGGTATTGGACTGTGATGCTGGAACGTATCTTCCAAAGTAAAAATAATTGTATATAAAAAACCCCGAACCCATCCTGCTTGTGGATCTACCCGTTAATTGATCTCCGCAGTTCGAACAAAACTGCGCGGGACTTGGAAAGGGCATAATTTCATTAAGTGGGGGTTCATAGGTTACTATAAATTAGTGAGTTATAAAAATAACGGTTGTAGGCGTTTATAACGGTTAACAACAGATGATATAAAAAATAGAATATAATCCTCTAATTATCAACGATTACTGAAATAGCGATTTCAAACGTTTATAACGGTACGACGGTTAATTCAAAAATTGAAGCGATGACCTTATCGCTTTAACCAATCGCCAGCGCATAGCCAACAGCAAATAATACAGTGTTTAGAATCCTTTTATTAGAATACAAGCCTGGACTTAGAACTAAATAAGTGGTAAATTTGTAAAGGCAACAAAATTGTACCGAAATGACCAGATCAACAGCTGTTGCAATCATTACCATGTTGTTTTTACCTGTAGTTAACGCCCAAAATGAGCAATGGGGCAAATTAGCTAATCCTGGTTATATTGATCAACCCATTAAGAGTGCTTATTTCTTTACTGGTAATTGGCGAAATGGAGTCCAATTTTATGATTACAATCCATCCAATAACACAGGACTTTATACTGTGCACCCTGCAGATTCGAGACATTTAGGCTGGTCAGAGAATGTTGCTTTCAGGGATTTTGCTATTCAGGCGATGGTTGATGCAGGCGTCAATGTGGTCAATATGTCATATTGGGGATTACCTGGTTCTGACAACTGGGCTTTCTGGTCTCCCATGCAGACTTCAACCACTTCGCATGATGAGTTGTTCGACGCTACTTTGGGAAAGAATATTCTAATTGCACCTTATATTGAGTCTTTTGCTCCGACAGACGCCTTTAGCGGATTTTCATTTGTTGACGACTTCCCGGGATCAGCTTCCCAGCCAGCTCCTGTATTGAGCTCGTTAATTGAAGATTTGGTGGATAGATATCTATTAAACCCGGCCAATGCTAAATGGCCTTCAAAGTGGGCCAAAGTATATGATCAGAATGGGCAGGAACGTTACCTTATTTCTATTATTCATGTGGCATCCAACCAGGCTTTGGTGACCGATCAGATTTTTGCTGATGGATTTGATCGGGTTGCAGATGCCGTATGGAATAAAACAGGGATTCGCATTGGATTTGCACTCGATATTTTACCTGGCAATAGCTTTGCGCCTGGTATATTCAAAGCCACCCCCACCAATACGGGCCCTCGGCTTGCACAACAATTATCAGTGATCGCTACCCAATGTTTTATTCCGGAGATTTGGACAGGTATGAATGATGAACATGATTTAACTACATGGAAAAAGGCATACCAAAACTCATGGATTAATACAGGGATTCCATTTGTGCACGATATTTCATCAGGATATGATGCACACATTGTTTTTCCTTCTTCACCCCAATATGGCAATAACGATTTATGGCGAAATTTACAATCACAGGCTATCCAAGATTTTGGTAGCCAATCGTTTACAATTAATACCTGGAATGGAT
The DNA here is from genome assembly GCA_024639065.1 of Lewinellaceae bacterium. GTDB lineage: Bacteria > Bacteroidota > Bacteroidia > Chitinophagales > Saprospiraceae > JAHEJC01. Next base: position 38,427 of record JAHEJC010000013.1, read on the forward strand.
ATACTGAAGGCTTTACCGGTGTGCCTACATTACAATATGGCGATGTGACCTACAGTTGGATTTGTGCTCTTTTGGGTGGCAATTGTGGTAATAGTACCTATCATATTCCTGTGCAGTCAGATCAATTGGTTGAGGTATTTCCTAATCCTGTTTCGGATTATTTATCTATCCAACTTAAAGATCCAGGTGGGCATCTTATCTCTACCAAAATAGCGGACATAAATGGGCGGACAATTAAATTATGGCAAGAGGATCTGTCTAACAATCTAATTATGCCTACCGAACTCAAAACAGGCAATATTCCTGACGGAATTTATTTTTTATTTATTCAGACAGAGAAGTCCAGTTACGTAAAAAAGATAGTGAAGGCAAAATAATATCGATTCAATTTTAGACTAGCTAGAACTTACTTTTGGAATGCTCAAACAATAGAGTATTACCTTTTCAAATTCGCCTAAAAGCTTGAATGGTATGTTTAATTAATTCAAGCGATTTTTTACTGCCATTTAGTTCTCCTTTCTCAAAATCGCCAGCAGTTTGCGCCATTGTATTAGTGGCATGCGCATAACACAACACATTTTTCTTTCGGAATTCTGCAAAAGCGTACAGTGCAGCTGCTTCCATTTCGACAACATTAATATTTTGTGCTCGGGCATACTGGATTGCCGTTGGCGTTTCCCGATACGGTGCATCTGTTGTCCAGCTCGCGCCGTATGAAACATTTGAAAAAGCACTATCTACAACAGACTCAGTCAGGGTAACGATTTTTTCGGATAAATGTGCAAATTCTGAAGGAGGTAGATAATGGACGCTAGTACCTTCATCCCTCAGCGCTTTTGTAATTAGAATATATTCAGGATTGTCTTCAGGTAATTTTATTATGCCTGCTGAAGTAATGCTTATGAGTAATTCACAACCAGAGACAAACATTTGCTCAGCCAATAATACCGCAAAAGAAGCACCAACTGCATTGGCAATGATACCTAATTTTGTACCCTCAATTTCAAATTCATACATGGTGGAATGGTAACCCGCCCAACATTTATTCGGGCTTGCCTGTTTTGATTCAACTAAGTAATCCAAAATATCTCCATCAGGATCCAGTAAACAAATTTTTGGTATGTTGCAAACATTAATTGATTTTTGCCTTCGCGCTTCTCGAAGTAAATTCTTTGGTTTGAATATTGATTCTTGTTTATATGATTTGTTGTTTATCATAAATCAATCGTGCTCCAATTGGTTGGGAACATGCGATCTGTCTTTATCTCTTAAAATTTCGACCTTTGGCTAGATCTCTTTCTCGGTTAAACAAGGTTTATAGATTTAGGTCAAAGATACAGACTTATCAACTTAATCATGAGTAAAGTAAGATTTAGGAGGTTGTATTCGATCGAAAATGTCCATAAACTTCTTCAGTAGGCGCTTGATATCCTACTTACTATCCAAATTAACCCGGTATGATATCTGAATGATTTCCTTCATGTCGGCGATCCAATTAATTTATTTTATTTAACCAGTGGTTTCAAGATAAAGATCGCATGTCTAAGCCCCATTTCAATTTTTGATAATTGGTTCATTGGATTCGGTAGGAGGGATAGATACCAAATTTTTTTTTCAACAAATGATGAAAAAAGTTGTTAATAATTGTTAAAAAAATCGGACATGAAAATTATATTTATCTTTTTATTATTTACAATTAGCTCTATTTCATTTGGCCAAAATTATGGCTGGGAAAGCGATGACATTAGCACGTTATTCGATATGACATTCAACATATCCATTGCGGAAGGTGAATTTGCACAGAACACGCATTCGACTGGATTTGGAATAAATGCTGGATATTACTTTCCATTTTCGAAAACCGTACCGGTTTTTCTTGGGATCGAAGGGGCCTGGACCGT